>CALAZZ010000237.1 GCA_937926515.1 uncultured Bacteroidales bacterium
TCAAAAAAGTTTCTCAAAAGATACAGCTTATTTATCTTTACCGATACTCATTTTATTCTTTAAATTAGCCGAAAAAATCATGACACGGAAAATATTGTCCGTACTGGCAGGATTGATATGTGGCATAGTATCTATCTCGCTGCTTGAATCATTAGGCCATGCGCTGTTTATGCCTCCCGACCATGTTACAGGTGTTGCGGCCATTATGGAAAATGATGATTTTTTTCAAAAATTATCCTCCACCCTGATGGTGGCTGTGCTGGCTTCCTATATTATCGGGTCATACCTGGCTGGATTTTTAACAGCCTGGATCAGCAGAAGTATCGATATGACACTTATTGTAGGTGCGCTGTTGACCATAGGAGGATTGATCAACATCAGCATGCTGCCACACCCCTTATGGTTCAGTGCCGCCAGCCTATTGACTTATTTGCCTATGGCATGGCTGGGCGGATTGTCAGTAAGTCTGATCTATCGAAATCAAAAACCAAATAAATAATTTATATGAAAAGAACAATCGTATTCTCCTTAACCCTTTTAATAACCATGTCAGTGAAAATGCAGGCACAAATTATTTCAGATAGTGAAATCACGGAAATCATTCATGAATTAAAGCAAGAGGCAAAGTCAGATCAACATTCACGAATTGAAAAAGGTGTGAAACAGCTTGCTTCCTTCTGGACCATTGAGGATGGTACTTCAGATGATTTTAAGTCACTATGCAGGACCTATTCGGTAAAAAATGAGCAGGAAAGAAAGGCCACTTTTGACCGGATTGAGTCAAATTTTGAGCTCCTCTGGGGTAGCTATAACAAAATAAGTGTTGCTTTTAAAATACCCATGCATGTGGCAGAGGGTGAAATACTTCCTGTTGACAGGCTATTCAGCGGATTTGAACCATCAGCCCATTTCAGTGCGGATATGTTTGCCAATAAGATGGCATTCATCATCATGCTAAATTTCCCATTTATCAGCCTGGCCGAAAAATCAGCAATGGGCTCACAATGGTCAAGGCAGGAATGGGCCTATGCACGTCTGGGAGATGTGTTCAAGTCACGAGTACCTGCTCATATCCTGCAAGAGTATGCGCAACTGTCATCAGATATTGATGCTTATATTTCAGATTACAACATCAATATCGGACAATTGATTGGTCATGATGGTAAAAAGCCATTCGATGTGAACCGCAGCCTGATCTCTCATTGGGGCCTTCGCGATGAGATCAAGGCAGCCTATTCAAGGCCCGAAGGCACCGAACAGCAACAAATGATCTATCAGGTTATGCTGCAAATAATCAGTCAGGACATCCCTCAAGTTGTGATCAACAACCCTCAACCTGAATGGAATCCATTTGAAAATACTGTAACTCAGGATGGCAGAACCATCGCACATCAACCTGAATCGCATGTGCGTTATCAGCATCTTCTGGACCTGTTTAAGTTGCATCGTAAAATTGATGCATATTCTCCGCTTTTCCCAAGCTACATTTCACGCAAATTTGATGATGAAATGGAGATTGCGGTAGAAGAAGTGGAACAAATATTCACCAAACTGGTTGGTAGCACTGAACTCAAAGAGATCGGGCAAGTGATTGCCAACAGGCTGGGAAGGGAGCTGCAACCCTGGGACATTTGGTATGATGGTTTCAAAACGCGCTCACGGCTCGACATCAATGCAATTGATGCCATGTTACGTGAGAAATATCCAAACAAAACAGCGTTTGAAAACGATATGCCAAATATTTTGATGAAACTAGGATTCAATGCTGACTCAGCCCATACCATTGCTTCAAAAATAATTGTTGATCCGGCGCGTGGGGCAGGACATGCCTGGGGGGCAGCTATGCGCACTGATAAAGCCAGGCTGCGTACACGTATCGAACCCAGCGGCATGGATTACAAAGGTTATAATATCGCCATGCATGAATTTGGCCACAATGTGGAGCAAACCATCACCCTTTACAATATGGATCATTATATGCTCAATGGTGTACCCAATACTTCGTTCACCGAAGCCCTGGCATTTATTTTCCAGTCACGCGATCTGGAAGTGCTTGGCATGAATGAAACTAATGAAGAGTACAAACATCTGACCGCACTTGACAACCTTTGGTCCAATTTTGAGATCATGGGAGTTTCACTTGTGGATATTGCCGTGTGGAAATGGTTGTACCAAAATCCTGATGCTGATGTTGAACAGCTTAAATCAAAGGTGATTGAAATTGCCATATCCATTTGGAATGAATATTATGCCCCGGTATTTGGCATTCAGGACTCGCCCATCCTTAGCATTTATTCCCATATGATTGCATACCCCTTGTACCTCTCTGCCTATCCGATTGGGCAGCTTATTGAGTTCCAGTTTGAAGATCATATACGTGACAAAGCACTTGCTGATGAGGTGTATCGTGCATTTATGCAGGGAAAAATTACACCTCAGCTGTGGATGAAAGGAGCAGTTGGAAGTGAGATCTCGCCAGATCCGGCTATTAAAGCTGCTCAACAAGCCCTGGAGTTTGTTAAATAACACCATAAAGAAAAATGCCCGCTTGGCCTGCATGGCTTGATAATAAGCCTTAAGGATTATTTGGGCATCATGCCATCAATTGAGTATTTGCCCGGACCGGCAATTAAGATGGTGATGTATGCAAAGAGGTACATGAGCCCCAGTTCCATCCTTGCAAAGGGATCATTGGCATGGTGAATAAACACGGCCACCGCCATGGTCATGATCAATGGTATGGTGGCCAGCCGTGTTCCAAAACCAATGATTATAAGTATTGAACAGACCAATTCGGCAAAGACTGCCAATATTAGGGACGGTAAGATTCCAATGCCCAGTGGATCAGCAAATCGTATATCGGCATCACCAAAAAACCTGTAGAACTTTGGCAAACCATGCGTTAGCATAAAAGCTGATACAGAAACCCGATAGACCAGCAGCCATAAATGAAGTAAACGGTCACTGTATGTAATCCTGAAAATGTTTTTCATACAAAAGATTTATTGCAATATACAAAACAAATCATTGAAATGTTCAATAGTTGCTCATTAAAGAGACAAAATGAAGCAAAAAGAAAGCTGAGATTTCTTAAAAATATAAAATATTGCCCTGAATAGATGCAAATCAATACATAAACTCTCTAAATGGTATGCCGGCATTGCATATCTTTGAAGTTATGAATAAATTCATAAATAAAAGAATAACTGATCGATATCCACAACGAATTGTATGCTTGACCGAAGAATTCACTGAAATTCTTTATCTATTAGGCGAACAAGACAGAATAGCCGGGATTTCAGTCTATACCGTCAGGCCGGAGGAGGCACGTACAGTCAAACCCATGATTTGTGATTTCACCGGGGTGAACATGGAGAAGATAAAGGCATTAGAGCCAGACCTGATCCTTGGTTTTTCGGATGTACAGGCTGAAGTGGCAAAACAACTGATCAAATCGGGATATAATGTGATGGTTTTTAACCAGCGAAGCATCGCCGATATTTTACAAACCATCTTGCTTACCGGCAGTTTGGTTGGCAAAGCCGGCGAGGCAGCTGACTTGGTTATGAAACTTGAAAAAGGAATCGCAGAAACAAAAGAAAAAGCACAAAATCTAAGGAAAAACCCAATGGTTTATTTTGAGGAATGGTATTCCCCATTGATCAGTGGAATTCGCTGGGTTTCAGAATTGATCAGCATCGCAGGCGGAAAAGATTGCTTTGAAGAACTCTCATATTTCCCTGATGCCAAGAGGCGCATGATCGCGAACGAAGCAGAAGTGATCAGACGCAACCCGGACATCATAATTGCTTCGTGGTGTGGTAAACGATTTATACCTGAAAAAATATACTCCCGCACAGGCTGGAATGGCATCAACGCCATACGCGACGAACAGGTTCATGAAGTTCATTCAGCTTTGATCCTTCAGCCCGGTCCGGCTGCACTCACAGATGGTTTAGCTGCTTTGTTTGATATCATAAGCAACTGGAATGAAAGAAAGGAATAGGTCGCTATCTAAACACAATATCCTTGATCAAGATTTTTTCCACACTCTCATTCAAACGCTGAATAAGCAATGATTTGGCATAGGAAAGCTCATTACGTAGCGCATCGGAATCGAGGTGTACATAAAGTATCTGCCTACGGATGTACAAGTTATTGGTGTGTTTGCTGACCATTTTGCCAACAACACCCTCCCATGAGTTGATCAACTTCACCTCATCGAGCCTGGAGCTAAGATTATATACCTTTAAAAACTCGCGGATAGCCTGTTCCAATGGTTGTTCATTATGTGAAGACATGCTACAAAGGTAGTGTTAAGTTTATAATGTCAGCTCTTTGACTTAGGCCTGTTTTATTGTGCAATCTCACTATTTCGTGTGCTAAATCGCTTCCACTGTGCCATCAACCACTTCAAAAAGCCTGTGATCAATATCCGTATTGGCAAAAAGTTTTTCAATTCGCTGACGTTGTGTGTCTGTGATAAAAATCTGACCAAAGTTGCTGTTGCTTACCAATTGTATCAACTGGGATACACGCAGATCATCCAATTTGTCAAAAATATCATCAAACAGCAATATCGGCTTTGTACCCATGACATTTCTGGTATAATCGAATTGAGCCAGCTTAATGGCGATTACAAAGGATTTTTGCTGTCCCTGCGATCCAAACTTCTTCAAAGGGTATTCATTAATTAAAAAACCAAGGTTATCCTTGTGTACGCCAACAGTTGTATATCTTACCTGCAAATCACGATGCAGGGCCTGTTCAAGCAAGTCATCAAGCATCATGTCATGCAAGTCCGATTCATAAGCAATAGCCACGCTTTCACTTTCACCGGAAACCCTGGAGTAGTAATTGCGAAAAATGGGAATGAAGTCAGCAAGGAATTGCTTTCTCTTGGTAAAGATCACCCTGCCTGAAGCCACAAGATGTTGATTCCAAATCTCCAGCAAGGATGCATCATGGCGATGCTGCTCTGCAAACTCCTTAAGCAATGTGTTTCGTTGTTGCAATGATTTGTTGTACTTGATCAACTCATCAAGATAAATGGGATCAAATTGCGAAATAACCCCGTCAACAAATTTCCGGCGCACATCACTCCCTTCATTGATCAGGTCACGGTCATATGGAGAGATCATCACAAGTGGCAACTTGCCAATATGATCAGCCAGTCGTTCGTATTCTTTTTTATTGAATTTAAACGACTTTTTTTGATTGCGCCTCTGAACGCAACTGATGTTGTCCGCTTCTTTGCCGTTGTAAACATAACTGCCATGAATGCTGAAAAAATCCATATCGTGGCGAATATTCTGCATATCCACGGCATTGAAATAACTTTTGCAAAACGACAGGTAATAAATGGCATCCAGGATATTTGTTTTGCCGGCCCCGTTGTTTCCAATAAAACAATTGATCTTCCCTGAAAAGCTCAGATCAGCTTTGTTATAATTTTTAAAATTGGTAAGTAACAAATGTTCCAGGTGCATACAAAAAGGCTTATAATAATCTCACCACCATTATGCAAAAATAGCAAGCTTGACGGATATGTTATGGTTTATTTACGAATCATTCTTGCTTACATAAGTTGATATTTTATGCCGGAGCTGGAATTTGAATGATTCCTTATCGGGGGTTATATACCAACCGAAGTGATTTGCAAGGTAATTCATCCCATAAAGAGCAGGTTTAGAGCGTTGAATACTTGAAGATTCATTGTTCAAATAAATTCTATAAGAAACAAATTCAATTAGCCATGACCATGTTCATCTTACACGAAAAGCTATGGTATAAGCATTGATCCCCTAACATTTCAATATTTCACATTATCTTTAGACAATCAATGCCTCTGAAAGGAAGACATATCTTAATTTTACTTTTTATCTCCTCTGTGTCCTTTGGCAATGAGGGGGATGAAACACATGCTGATACCATAAATAAATGCAAGCTGTATACTGTAGCAGGCAGCGGAGCAGCAATTTATGCAGGAGGTATCTCATTCTTATCCTATGTTTGGTATAAAGATGAAGAAAGGATACCGTTTCATTTCTATAATGACGGCGCAGCTTACCTTCAGATGGATAAGTTCGGACATGCCTACATCGCCTATTGGGAAAGCTATTATGCCTATAAAGCATTGCGATGGGCCGGACTCGATAAACGCAGAGCCCTGATTTGGGGTGGCCCGGCAGGATTTGTATTTCAGGCACCAATAGAAATTTTCGATGGCCTATATGAGGGATGGGGATTTTCGTTGTGGGACATGGCTGCTAATGCCTTTGGCTCCATTTTGTTTACCGCACAGCAAGCCATTTTGAACGAACAAGCTGTGCTTATGAAATTCTCTTATTCACCCAGCAAATACCCTGAATATCATCATATACTTGGTGAGTCACAGCTTGAAAGCTTTTTCCTCGATTATAATGCACACACCTACTGGATATCAGCAAATATAAAGCAAATAACGGCCAACCAGGTGTGCCCTCCCTGGCTCAATATTGCCTTTGGCTACAGCGCCAACGGAATGATTTTTGAATTTGAAAATCCCTCCTATTACCGGGGTGAACCTTTTCCACAATTTGAGCGCTACCGACAATTCTTCATTTCATTGGATATAGACTTCTCGCGGATCGACTCGAGCAAACCCTGGATGAGAACGATCCTGCAGGCCTTAAATATGATCAAAATCCCATTTCCTGCCATTGAATACAACCAGGTTGATGGAATAAAATTCAGACCATTGTATTTTTAGCTACATCATTTTGTGGTGATATTGGATTCATTTGCTTTGAAAAACTGTATTTTCGTTGTAAAATATTCATATGGAAAGCAGGTATCTGAAAAATGAAAAAATGCTCAGCCGGGATGAGAATAGCTCTTTACGAACAAAGAAAGTTGCTGTGATCGGATGTGGCGGTATTGGTGGTTATATTATTGAAATGCTTGCCAGGTTAGGTATAGGCAATATCACAGCTGTTGATGGGGATGTATTCGAAGCTTCAAACTTGAACAGACAACTACTTTCCAGTCCGTCAAACATTGGCAAATCAAAGGCCTTGGCTGCTATCCAACGGGTTAAAATGATAAATCCCGGTATCAATTCTAAAGCAATACCACAATATATAACTGAAAACAATGGCATTGAATTACTGGCAGGACATGATGTAATAGCTGATGCACTTGATAGTATCCCGGCCAGAAAAATATTACAGGATATTGGCGATAAGCTTCATATACCTATTGTTTATGGAGCCATAGCCGGGTGGTATGCCCAGCTTTCGACCATCTACCCTGGTGACCGTAGTTTGGACAAACTATATCCCGAAGATTATACAAAAGGCATTGAAACAGAATTGGGTAATCCATCATTTACACCCGCCCTGGTGGCATCATTGCAAGTGGCCGAAATCGTGAAGGTATTGCTTAAAAGGGAAGGTGTGTTACAGAACAAACTTATGACTATTAATACATTAAGCATGGAATGCCTTATAATCGACCTTTAGCTCTACCAACCCAAGAAAGCAGGTATTTTCCTTATTGAAACCTAAAAGTTACGTCCAAAACTATCGAGGTTTGTCGTAATTGTGAAGTAATTAGGGGATCCAACCACATGAAAAGCCGATCTGGAATAACTCAGATGAAAACGGTTTAACCTGATACCTAGGCCCCAACTAAAGCCAACCATACCAAGTTTGTCAGGAATTTTCATTTCCTGGCGCCTTTTGTAATTATAACTGCCACGAAGAATTAAATTATTACCAATATAAAACTCTCCTCCCAGTATAATATGTCGCATAAACTGATCAGCGAATTCTGACATGCCGTCCTTCTCACGACGTTCACCTGTAATAGGATCAATGTTCCCGGCCAGGTCAAGAGGGTCGTCATAAGTGAGGTCCCATTTTTCAAGATGATCATACACCACAATGAACCTAAAGGGTACATGATCAAGACGTTTTGAGAGCCCAAGCTGCATGCTGAAAGGCATCAATGAAGGTTCGCCAGGCAGGAATGACTTGAGCTCTGAACCAATATTACGGGCAGTAAGCGAAAAAAGCCATCCATTTTGGTTCTGATAAGTACCCGCTACATCCACTGCAATTCCAAACGAATTGTAGGACTCCCAACTGGCGTTAACGAATTTCATATTGGCTCCGATTGAGAAGTTTGAATCCAGCTCACGACCCCATCCTATGGTGAAAGCCATGTCAGCCGCTGTGAATGTTCCATCACGTTCACCCCCCTCGTCTGCATAATCAAAGGTACCGTAATTGTAATATTGCAACGAAGCTGCAAAACTACCCAACGATTCAAAAGTTCGGGCATACTGCACTGAACCATAGTTGATATCAGCAAAATAATTTACATACGCCAACCCGAGCTGATTGTGCATGCCCGGTTTAATGAGTGCAGGATTGGAAAGGCTCAAAGTAATGTCGCCATCATCAACCGGAACCACACTGCCCCCAAGCGCTGCAACACGCGCTGAAACGGGAGCATTAAGAAAATCGTAGGTACCTCTGCCACCCACTTGGGCAAAAAGGGAAAGTTCTTGCAAAAGTAAAGAGACGAAGAGGGTAAGTATTATTTTATTTTTCACACGTTTGGACTTTCGTTCTTACGAATAGATGACAAAACGCAAACGTAAGAAAATTAGAAATATTATGCTTGCTTTTTCTGTTTAGCCCATTCTTGCTTATAATATTTCAGAGGTGCTATCAGAAAGCCATAATTATAATGGGCCCTGGGTTTATGGTGATCCAGATGGGCTGTGATGGTAGCTCGAAGATACCTGTTACTAAGCTTCTCTAAAAATGGTAAACGACCATGAACCAGCACATCGTGGAAAAGGAAATAAGCAAGGCCGTATAAAGTAATGCCTATGCCGATATAAAACTTCCAGTCAAATCCGGCTGATGCACCGGTATAGACAAAGATCACGGCAGGAATTGCAAATATGAACGCAAAAAGGTCGTTCCATTCGAACTTTCTTCCGTCGCGAATGTGATGGTCTTTGTGCAACACCCACAAGAATCCATGCATCACATACTTATGAGTGAACCACGCCATGAACTCCATAAAAAAGAAAGCTGCCAACACCAGTAATAATTCAAAAATCCAATTCATACATCTGATTCTTTAGTTTATAAATCTTTATTATCTGACTTTTCAGTTCATATTTTCTGATTAAAATAATAATCTTCAACGCGCTCGAAGGCAATACGAAACCAGACTGTAAACTGCTCAGGATCAACTTCCATCTCCTTACGGATTGCTTCCAGGCTGGCATAACGATATGATTCTACCTCTTTTTTGTTAATAACCGGCAAATCATCTGATTTACCAACAAAAACATGGTCAAATTCATGTTCGGTTAGTCCCAGCCCCACATCGGCCTTGTATATAAAATCAAAAATTTTGGTAAGCTCACAATGCATCCCCATTTCTTCCATCAAACGCCGTTTTGTTGCCTGTTCCAACGATTCACCATCACGGGGATGACTGCAACAAGTGTTCGTCCAAAGGCCTGGTGTATGATATTTGGATAGTGCCCTTTGCTGAAGCAACAATTCACCTTGGCTATTAAAAATAAAGATAGAAAATGCTCTGTGCAAGACTCCTTCAATATGCGCCTGCATTTTATCCATCAGCCCTTGTTTCTCATCTTTATAGTTGACCAATATTACTTTCTCTTCCGTCATATTCAAATCGTTGAAATAAGTTCATTAATTTGTTTTATCAACATCTCATCAGGCTTGGTATAATCCCGAACAAAGATAAGTACTTTGAGTGCGAAATCATTATCAGTCCATATTGAATCCCTTTTTTGAAAAGATTCCAAGATGTGATTTCTATCTGGTTCTATTTCTGACGAATAATTAAGAAACGAAGGTGCACCTGCTTGAACACTCAATCTTAAGAATCTGATTTCAGGATGATGCGGCTCATTTGCCAAGGCGGTTTCTATCATTTTACGGCCATCCCGAAAACGCTTCAGTTTCGTATACGGGTTTGTTACACAATCTGCTGAAGCAGCCAGGGCAGCACCCATATATGCTTGCATCACGAAATTGTTCTCAATATCCTTATCACTCAAAAACTTATAAAGTTCCTGCGACATACATTTTTCAGCATCAAAATCGAAAAACATACTTCGTACCTGGCTTTCCCATGAAAAGGAAGGCAAGGTATATAGCAATAAAAACGACAGAAGAATGAACCTCATCATCACATCAAATCAAGCTTAAAACGTAAATAGGATGAAAATATCAGCGCATATTTCTTAGAATTTGGCACCCTTACGCGATTATCCTCCAGAAGCATATTTGATTGTAACCGCTTGATTTTCTTAAACAGGTTGTAGTAATAAACATACGCCACATAAACCCCAAATCTGCAACCTTTTGGCAGCATGCGTATGCCATTTAGCCCATCTTTGAAGTCTTTTTCAATATCAGCTTCGATCTCCTCCTTACTTGATTTGTTAAAATTTTTCAGGTCCAGGCCGGGAAAATAGGTACGACCCAAGTGCTTGTAATCAGAGTGTAAATCCCTTAAAAAGTTGATCTTTTGAAATGCTGCCCCAAGGCTCATAGCCGAGGGTTTTAGGTTTTGATACCGGGCCTCATCACCATCTGTGAACACTCGCAGGCACATCAGGCCCACAACTTCTGCTGATCCTAGAATATAATCTTCGAATAGCATCCGGTTATATTCTATCTTCTCGAGGTCCATCTCCATGCTTTTCAAAAAGCGGTCGATAAGTTCCCATTCAATATTAAATTTGTTAACAGTAAGCTGAAAACTGTTCAATACAGGATTTAAGCTTATACCTCTTTCAATGGCTAGTTTTGTATCGCGCCTGAACTCATCAAGTAATTCTTCTTTATTATGGGCATGAAAGGAGTCCACTATTTCGTCAGCCAACCTAACAAATCCATAAATGCCATAAATGGGATCATGAAACCTGCGGCTAAACAGCCTGATGCCAAGAGAAAAGGAAGTACTATAGGTTTGCGTAGTTAATTTGCTTGTACGCTTTGAAACCTGTTCAAAAAGTAATTTCATCTGATTGACATTTTATGTTTTTTAATGATCTCATTTGCTGCCACCTGTCCCGATATGATCGCAGGAGGAACACCCGGCCCTGGTACGGTCATTTGGCCGGTATATAACAAATTATTCAGCTTTTTGTTGAACATGGAAGGTTTCAAAATAGCAGTTTGCCTCAGTGTGTTGGCCAGTCCATAGGCATTACCCTTAAAAGCATAGTAGTCAGTAGCGAAATCACGGTTGGAATACATCCTTTTGAAAATCACATTATTCGAAAAAGAAAGATCAAGGGTTTCCTCTATTCGTTTCACCGAAAAATCAAAATAATGTTGTCTCACATCATCCGTGTCATGCAGTCCGGGTGCAACAGGAATTAGGATAAACAGATTTTCCATGCCTTTCGGGGCTGTTGTGGGATCAGTTTGCGAAGTACAACTCAGATATACAGATGGGTTTACCGGCCATGCAGCTATTTCGTAAATCTGCTCAGCATGTTTTTCAAAATCATCGTTAAATATCAGGGTGTGATGCTGAATGCCTCTGAGTTTCTTATCGATACCCAAATAATAGATCAATGAACTTGGCGACATGGTGCGCGATGCCCAGTATTTTGGGTTGTAATTCCGGTATTGAGGTGGAAGCAACTTTTGCTCAACATGATGATAATCGGCAGAAGCAATAACATAATCAGCCTCATACCGGCCATTTGTTGTGTGGACAGCTATTACCTTATTTTTTTGAAAATCAAATGCGTTTACTTCTTCATTGTAATGAAACTTCACACCAAAAGATATGGCAAGTTTCTCGAAGCCTTCAACCACCTTATACATGCCGCCCTGAGGATACCAGGTGCCCAGAACCATGTCACCGTAATTCATCAAACTATACAAGGCAGGCGTTTTCTTTGCTGTTGCACCCAAAAACAAAATGGGAAACTCAAGTATTCTGAGCAATTTGATGTTGGTGAAATACTTCCGAATATAGCTATGAAAAGATTTCAGAATATGCATTTTGAGGGCGCCGCGCATTATATCAACATCGACAAATTCAAATAGGCTCTTCGAAGGTTTAAAAACCAGTTTTCGTATGCCAATCTCATACTTGAAAGCTGCCTCTTCGAGGAATTTCTTTAATCTCTTGCCACTTCCTGCTTCGATAGAATCGAACAAGGCATACAATGCATTTATATCTGCAGGTAAATCAACCCTGTCACCGGGACCAAAATAAATGGAGTAAGAAGGATCCAGCCGCTCGAGCTTGTAATAATCGGATGCAGTCTTTCCAAAATGATTGAAATACTGCTCAAATACATCAGGCATCCAATACCAGCTTGGGCCCATATCGAAAGTGAAGCCATCCGATTTAAAATACCTGGCCCGGCCTCCTGCCATATCATGCTTTTCAAACACCTCTACCTCAAATCCGTGAGAAGCCAACATCGTGGCAGTCGATAATCCGGAAAATCCGGCTCCTAATACGATAACTTTTGGCATAACTTTGTTTAAGACTAATGTTTTAAAATGGTCAAATGCTTAAACAAAAGTGGGGCGCTTTTGTTCAGTCTTTAAAGATAGCATTTATATTGTCATTTCCCTAAATTTTTGAAAATAAATTAATTAGTATGGTCTAATTTCAACTAAAACAATTCTGCTGTCACGGTCAAGGTCACCTTATTTATAAAAATATCTATTGACAATCAGGGTGTTGAATTAAAACGCTTTACTAATTCTGAAATTAAGGATGTGTAATTACACTACATTTGCATATTGTAATGTCGCGTTAAAATCAAAATGATATGCAAAAAGAGGAATGTTTTTATTTTGGCAAGGTGATCAAGACACATGGGATAAAAGGTGAAGTCAGCATCCGTATTGATGCGGATCAGCCGGCTGCTTACAAAAAAGTAAATATGATCCTGCTTGACATTAATAATAAACTGATTCCCTATTTTATTTCATCACTGAAGCTGAATGTGAACAAGGCTAATATTAGTATTGTTGATGTAAACTCTGTTGAAAAAGCACTTGAGTTGATAGGCAGGGAGATATACCTTCCGCTCGAATGGCTTCCACAATTGGAAGGCAATCAGTTTTATTTTCACGAAGTGACTGGTTTTAACATTGTTGATGAAAACCACGGAAAAGTGGGCACCATTGAAAAAGTGCTTGAATATCCAACCCAGGCTGTTTTTCAGGTTTTCAGCCAGGGTAAGGAGGTTCTGATCCCAATAAATGATGAGGTCATAGTTCAGGTTAACCGCAACACCAACACAATTCATGTGAAGCTGCCTGACGGACTCCTGGAAATGTATTTATCGAGTTGATGCAATATGGACAACAGGCCTTTTCACTTGCGACATTTTAGCTTGTATCACCATCGCTCAACTATGAAAGTGGGTACCGATTCCGTAATTTTAGGCGCATGGGTCAGCACCAAGCAGGTCACAACAGTACTAGATGTTGGTTCGGGTTGTGGCATATTGGCACTGATGATGGCACAACGCACCAATGCACAGATAGTTGCTGTCGAATTGGATGAGCCTTCGGCTAGGGAAGCTGAGGAGAACTTCACCGCATCTCAGTGGAGAAACAGATTAACAGTCGAAAACCAGGATTTTGTTTCATTTGCCAATACAAGCACCAACAAATATGATCTGATCATCTCAAATCCGCCCTTCTTCAACTCGGTATTCAAAACAAAAGATCACAGGCGTAATCTGGCTCGGCATATCGACACCCTTAATTTTGAAGAACTTGTTGCTAATGCGATCAAACTGCTAAACCCAATCGGTATCTTTGCTGTGGTGCTTCCAATACCTGAAAGCAAACAAATCACTCAAATCGCAACTGATCATGGCCTTCATATAGTTCGCCGACTCGATATTATACCGGTTGAAGGCCGTGAGCCAAATAGGTGTAATCTTGAATTTGGGTTTAGTAAACCCATTACCTCTTCAACTGAACAATTGATAATTCGCAATAAAGATGGAGGGTTCACCCGATCATATCACGAAATGTTAAGACCTTATTACCTGGGTTTGTAATCAGATTGCCGAAACATGCTATTTTTGAAAGCCAAATAAATACGATTTACCGTGCAACTGCTGCGAACCATTTTAAGCATTACCCTTCTTGTCACGCTCCCGCTTGTCTACTCGTGTGCTCCATCTGAGCCGGAATCACTACTTCAAATTGCCATCTCGAAAGAACGTACCGGTGAAAATAAGTACAGCGATTGGCTATATCATCAGGACATAGCATTTGAATATATTGACTTGTCTGATTATACCCTTAATGAAGCCATTGAACTCTTGTCTCAAGCAGATGCCTTACTGTTAAGCGGCGGCAATGACATTTACCCCGGATGGTATGGTAAGGAATATGATACTGCCAGATGTGGTGTTTTCAATCGCTTACGCGATACCCTTGAAATGATGGCACTTAGCAAGGCACTTGACATGAAAATGCCTGTACTTGGTATTTGCAGGGGTATGCAACTAATCAATATTCATCAGGGTGGCACCTTGCATATTGACTTACCTGCTGATAAAGGCACTGGAGAAATTCACAGGCGTGATAGCCTGGGTTGGGCTGAACATATGGTATTGCTACAACCTGAAAGCATTTTATCCGGAATGATAAACCAGCACCAAGTTCCTGTGGCAAGCAATCATCATCAGGGCATTGAAATACTTGCAGAAATCCTTAAACCTTTGGCTTATAGCCTTGAAGACAATCTTATCGAAGCCATTTGCTTTAAAGAGGAATCCGAAGAAGTTAGTTTGCTGGCTGTACAGTGGCATCCTGAATGGATGAGTTATGATGACAAACTGTCCTCTGAAATAGCATATTGGTTTTTAAATAAGGCTGAAACATACCGCAATGCTCACCTTGAGGCCATATCAGAGCGTTAATGCGGAAATCAACTCTTTATGCTGGGGAAATTCTTTCAATAGCTTGTTTTTGTCAGCCAGTTCAAAATCAGCAAAATCAAAACCCGGAGCGACAGTGCATCCTGCAAGTGTGTATGGAGTATTTTCAGCAGGCTTAGCAGCAAACCAGCTACCATGAGGTATGGTATGCATCGGCGAGGCGTTGCTGTTTCCATTTCCCAGTAATTTAATATCAATGCTTCCTTGCGGATTGATGGTGAAGATCTCAAGCACTCCTCCAGCGTAAAAGTGCCATGTTTCATCTGATCTGACACGGTGAAATGCAGAAAACTCACCTGCTGTAAGTAAATAATAGATTGCAGTTGAAAACGAGCGGTCGCCATTGTATCGATTGGGCAAGGCTTGTTTCTCGATATACTCATCTGCACGATAAACTTCTCTGTAATAGCCACCTTCTGGATGAGGTTTCAGGCTCAGTTGCTCAATCCAATCATTTGCTGTGATCATGGTGTTATGGGTTTCGTGGTCGTATATTGCTAAGGTCTTCGTTAAATATATATATCAACCTGAATGTTAATAGGTTATTATAATAATTTCGGGTCCTGGTAAATCCTGCCATATTGGTATATTCCCTTTCACGAAATTCTGCCATTGAATATTGAAATCTGAAATTGAATTTCAAACGTTGGTAAATAGGTAGTCTTAAATCAAGTATGACAGCATAATCATTGATGCCGAAGATATTATCATTGATACCTACCCCGGTGTTTTCGCTATCTTCCAATTCCTTGATACCCACCAACCTGCCCCAGGAAAATCCCAGGCCGGCAGTAATGAAATCCTTATCTGTGAAATGAAGCAGAACAGGGACCTCAAGATAATCCAGTCTGAGGTTATAGTGGTCGTATTCTTCTATAATTCTACTTGGTTGTCCTTTGGCACCCTTTTGTGTGAAGTTGGTTTCAAGCGAAACATGCCATTTTTCACCAAAGGGCACCATGACACCTGCTGCTATATTTCCAAGGTATTTCTTGTATCCGTAAACCTCATCCCCATCCACCTGTGCCATGTTAAAACCCAGGGCTGTATAACCCTTTATTATTTGTGCTTGTATGCTTTGAATTCCAAGCAAAAGCATAATGAAAAGTACTGTGATCCAAATATGTGGTTTATTGATCAGGCTCATCAATGATAATAACGTACATTAGTTCTTTTCAGTATCCTTCTTGCTTAATTTCATTGTCAGGTTAATCCTGTTGCGGTCCAGATCTACAGCCAATACCTCCACTTTCACCTGCTGACCCAGCTTAACCACCTCATTTGGGTCACGCACAAATCGATTGGCCAGTTGGCTGATATGAACCAATCCATCCTGATGTACACCAATGTCAATAAAAGCACCAAAAGCGGTAATGTTTGTTATGATCCCATTGAGTACCATCCCCACCTGCAAATCATTAATGCTTCTGATATCTTTGGCGAACTCAAACAATTCAAACTTATCGCGGGGATCACGGCCGGGTTTTTCCAATTCACTAAGAATATCATGTAGTGTTTCAATCCCCTTTCGTTCATCAATATATTTGTTAATATCCAACTTTTCAATCAGATGTCTTTCGCCTATCAGTTCGTCCACTGTAAAAGCCAGATCTGAAGCAATCTTTTCAACTACGTAGTAGCTTTCGGGGTGGACCGCACTTGAGTCCAATGGATTCAAAGCTCCATGAATTCTTAGAAACCCGGCACATTGCTCAAAGACCTTTTCACCCAATCGCTTAACTTTCAGTAATTCTTCCCTGCTCTTAAAACCATTGTTTTCATTACGATAAGCAACGATATTTGAGGCAAGTTGAGGGCCCACTCCTGACACATAGGACAACAGCTGTTCACTAGCCGTATTCAATTCCACACCGACAGCATTCACACAGCTCTCAACGGTACGCATAAGACTTTCCTGAAGGGCTTTTTGATCCACATCATGCTGGTACTGCCCCACACCTATTGATTTTGGGTCAATCTTTACCAGTTCGGCAAGTGGGTCCATCAGCCGTCGACCAATGCTTACAGCCCCTCTGACAGTAACATCATAATCAGGGAACTCATCTCGTGCCACTTTGGAAGCCGAATACACCGATGCACCACTTTCGTTTACCATAACAGAAATCAATTTTCTGTCGAAACGGATGCCTCTGACCAGATCCTCGGTTTCACGTCCGGCTGTACCGTTTCCAATTGCAATCACTTCGACCTTATAGGCATTTACCAGACTTTTAAGTTTTTGCACAGCCTGTTTTACTTCATGATTGGGTGGATGAGGATAAATGGTTTCGTTATGCAATAATTTACCGAATTCATCAAGGAGCACCAACTTGCAACCTGTTCTGAACCCGGGATCGATAGCAAGTACCCTTTTGCGGCCAAGAGGTGGCGCCATGAGCAATTGTTGGAGGTTTTCAGCAAATACCTTGATGGCAGTCGCATCAGCTTTTTCCTTGTAGTGAGCCCGCAGTTCATTCTCAATTGATGGTGCCAGTAAACGTTTGAATGAGTCTGATATGGCCTGTTGCATTTGTTCCGCAGCTTCACCAGAAGTCCAAATGTATTGGTGCTCAAGTAATGAAATAGCCTTCTGCTGATCAATTGCTAATTTCAGCCTCAAACATTCTTCCTGCTCACCTCTGTACATGGCCAGCAGTCGGTGTGAGGGTGCCTTTGACAACAATTCCTTCCAGTCAAAATACTGCTTGTATGTTTTGGCTTTCTCACCGGCATCATCAAGTAATATAGATTGGATTTCGGCAGTCTGATGGTACAGTCGCCTGATCTTGTTCCTACTCTGAAGGTTTTCCGAAATCCATTCTGCAATAATATCACGTGCTCCGGCCAGGGCTTCCTCTATATTCTCCACCCCCTTCGCCGGCGAAACAAAACCTGAGGCTTTCTGAATGATATTACCCTCTTTTTGTGCTACTATGACTTTCGCCAAAGATTCCAGGCCTTTCTCACGGGCAATGGTAGCACGGGTTCTACGCTTTGGCTTGTAAGGCAGGTAAATGTCTTCAAGCTCCTGCATAGTCCGGGCTTCTTCGATCAGCTTTTTAAGTTCTGGAGTAAGCTTCTCCTGTTCAATAATTGATTCCAGGATTGTTTCCCGTCGCTTATCAAGCATTAATAACTGTTGGAATCGTTTTTGCAAAGCTTCAATGACCTGCTCATTCATAGAGCCTGTCATTTCTTTTCGGTATCGGGCAATAAAAGGAATGGTTGCCCCATCAGCCAGAAGGCTTAATGTGTTTCGTACATGCTGATAGTCAATTCTAAACTCATTCGCCAAAGTATAAGCATAAGCTGCAATCTCCTTCATAAATCAAGGTATATTTTTTAGCGAAAATAATGAAAAGCAGGCTTTGTGAATCTGTAATGATCAACGCATAAGCGTAACAACACCCCGCTGATTAATGGTTTGTCGCGGTTGATAACGGCTTTCGGTACTTTCATAATATAAAGCCCATGCATATATACCTTGTGGGGCTTCATGTCCGTTCATGAGTGATCCATCCCATCCGATACCAGGATCATTTGTTTCAAAAACCAACTCTCCCCAACGGTTAAAAATAAGAAACCTAAAGTTCTCAAGGGCTGAAGTTGCACCCATTATCTTAAATTCATTGTTTCCTTCCACCCTACTGTTTGGGCGGAAGGCAGTAGGTAAATATACATTGCTGAAAGCGACATACACCGTATCACTATTTTTACAACAATTTGTGTCAGTAACAGTTACAATGTACAAGCCTTCCTGATCCACATCAAGATAACGCTCTGTTGATCCATCAGGCTCCCACAGGTATGCATCAAACTCGCCTGCATCAAGGGTGATTGAAGAATTAGGCAAAATAAACAGGGTGTCACTCCCATAGCTGATATCAACTGAAGGTAATGGGAAAATTGTTAGATTACGTGATGTGGTATAAGGTATATTATTATAGAATTCTTGCACAGTAACTTCATAATCACCCGGTTCAGTATAGGTATGTGTTGCAAGCACTTCGTTTGAAGCCATCGAGCCATCGCCAAAATCCCAGCTGATTTGGTTAATATTTGCATCATTGCGTAAATGGAAGGTCGTAATATGCGTATTGCAATGATTCGTCCACCTGAAATGTGGAATTTCCAAAAAGCTGGTCACATAATTGGGCAGTCCAATCAACCCCTGGCCTCCATTCAGATACAAACCGTTATTATCTGAACCCAAATGGTTGTAATTACATTCACTCCCGGGCCTGTTCGGATTATAGATTACACCCATAAAAGGCTTGCCCAATACTCCTTTTCTGTAGCTTGCTACATATACACGACCATCGATACCAAGTTGCAGCGCGCCAAATAGATCATCTACATTCGAATTACCCATAAACTCTTCAACCACAAAAGGATCAGTAAAAATATCAGCCTGCGTGAGATCAAATTGGTAGATACGATTGGTTGATGAAACTCCCGGCGGAGAAGTTGTAGCATACAACTTTGTATTATCAGGTGAAAACTCAAGACCAAAAGGATATTCAAATGCACCGGAACCACTTGATCGTACATTGGTGAGCTGTCCGTTGGCACGGTTAAAGTCAACTACTTCGATGATCCCGTCATCAGGGATTGCCAGCGCAATCATACGACCATTTGATGCAGCTTTCATATAGCCGGTATTATTATTTGCTGATGATGGTTTGCCAGCAATTGTCCGATGAACAGACCCTATGGTTGAAGTAACAGGATTGCTGCTCAACCCTGAATAATCAATAAGGTAGGCATAAAACTTATCGCCCGAATTATCATAACCATGTGTAATTACCCAGTATGAGAGCTCATCCAAATGTTTCACAGCAGTAATTTTCTGTGCATTCGATTCATGAAGTAGCTGGTTCTTATTGGTCACTGTCCACACACCATTAATCCTTTCAATAGTTGAATACCGGATTCCTTCGCTAAAAACCGGTGGGATAAACATATCAACCGTAAACAGGTAGTACATATCATCATTACCCGGTTGAGGAACAAACAATGCCGACTGTGTGGCAAAGTTGTTGCCTTTCAAATTGTCGGTTCCTTGCAACAAGATTCCATTTCCTGACCAGATGTGCATACCATCGGAAAAGAACAAAAGGTTGCCATTGCGATCGCTGATTGACGCTATACCATTCGGCATGTTCAAATTTGGACCCAAATGTGCAGCCAGAGCCACATCCCCGGCAAACCTGACCAGCGCACTTTCACCAAATACCCAATTGGCAGCCTCGAGGGGTAGTTGATAATCGCAAGGAGTGGGTTCTTCAGCTTGCAATCCAAATGAAAAGATCAGGATCACAACCAGTGTAATTTTAAACTTCACGTGAATGACATTGTGTATCATAAATAATACCTGATAATTATCTGATAGGATATTTCATTAGTTTACGCGAACGATAACCATCGGATGTTGCAATATGCAAAATATACAATCCGCTTGGGAATGATGAAAGGTCCAGATCAACCGTTTGTTTTGAGTCGGTAATCCGATGGATCTCATAAGTTACTATGGCCTGTCCCTGCATATTAGTCAGGCGTAAGCCCACATCACCTCTGATTTTCTCAAAACCAATAGTGAATACACCTTCGGAAGGATTTGGATATACTTGAATTCCTGAATTATCCACAGAAAATTCATCAACTCCAATATTACAGACCGAAAAATCGAAGAATATTGTAATGGTATCATAATTCACACAGCCTGTAACAGGATTTGTAACACGTACCCACCAGGTTTGCCAATCCAGAAAATTGCCATTTGTGGTCACCCTTTGAAAACGGGAAGCGGAGTTATTTGACCATAAATATTCCATCCCGGCACCTGCATCGAGCGTAACTGAATCCCTTACACAAACTTTAACCGTATCTGCGGAGAAGTATTCCAATCCGGAAGGCAATAAATTGACCACCGGTAAGGGGTTTACAAATACTTGTGTATTGTATGTCATATTTTTATATCCATCATTCACCGTTACTTCATAAACTGTTGTTTCTTCTGGTGAAACCGTTACTTCCTGACCAAAGCCCTGCCAGTCAGAATTATCAGCAGTCCAACTAAAGGTATATTCACCACTACCACCCCATGCAGAAGCCGAAAGTGTGGTGGATTCTCCGAGGCATATAACCTCAGCTTCCGGTTCAGCAAACACGCCCAGGAAATCACCCTCAGTAATTACATGCATCGCATCCTGTGCAGCGGCACAGCCCTTGCTGTCAGTAAGATTTAAGGTAAATTGTGTGGAAGCATGTAAATTTTTTGTCCAGGGATTAATAATGAAAGGATCCACCTGTGGATTATCAAGCGAGTCAGCAGGGCTCCATATAAAATTGAAAGGTTCTGTACCAGAGCTAACTTCACCCTGAAGTTGAACTGCTGTACCAGCATTGATGGTTATATTTTCACCTGCATTGATCACAGGCTTGGGATTAACAATCACTGTCACCTGGTTGTTAACGCTGTTTTGACCATCAAACACCTGAACGGTGTAAGTTGTTGTTTGCATAGGATGATCCACCGGGTTATTGATATTTGCCTCAAAACCGGTTGGATTTGATGTCCAGTTGTATGTATAACTTCCGGCGCCACCTGAGGTGATGGCATTGAGCTGTACCTGCTCACCCTGACAAATTTCCATGGGATCAGCCATTGCCTGAACATAAAGGGCACCTCCTGTTACATTAACCACCATTTGATCGCTATGGGTACACCCTGAAGTTTGATCCGTTACAGTAAGGGTAAATTGTTCTGTTTGTGAAAGCGGCTGTGTAACAGGGTTGATCACAGTTGGGTCCTGGAGCAAATGAGCAGGCTCCCATATAATATTAAACTGGCCTGATCCCCCATCAATACTACCTTCCAACTGTGTTGTCCAGCCATTAGGTATTTCCTGATTTTCACCTGCATCAACATAAGGGGCTGAATACACCTGCACTTCATGAGTCAATTGTTGTGGGCAATGTTGCAAGGATGTGTAGGTTGTAAGTGTAACATTATACATCCCCGGCGCAGCATAGGTGTGCGAAGGATTGGTCTGATTGCTGCTGTTGCCATCACCAAAGTTCCAATGCCTTGAAGTAATAGACTGATCCGGAGGTAGCACAGTACTCTGGTCGGTAAATTGAGTTGGGTTGCCAAAACAAACTTCATCAAAGTCAAAGGCAGGCTGTGACAGCGGAACCACAACAACTTCAGTTGAAATTGGGTCGCTGCTGATGCCATCTACAGTAATTATGAGGGTATATGTGCCTGAATGATTCAAGTTTGCATTTGGAATGCTCGGATTCTGTTGACTTGAATTAAATCCATTTGGACCTGTCCATGCATAGGTAGCACCAGGATAAGGATCGGCATAAAGTTCGATAGTATGACTGTAACAAACAGGGCTGTTACTGCTTACAGGTGGTGGAATTATGGTACAATCAGTTTCGCCATCCCCGGCTACTTTTTCGAAAGTGATATTACAGGGTTGATTCGAATAATTGGTGATCAACAATATGTAGTACTCTCCCACTTGTCCGTTAGGAATAACACATGTTTCTGTAGGGCTGGGGGAATAACTGCAATCAACAATCTTGTTGCCTGTCAAGCCAGCAACGCATGGGGTAACGGGGTCAAGAAAAGGCCCCCATAAAATAAAATCAATATCCCGCAATGGCGTACTATACATTGATATGGTGATGGAGCCTGGCTCTAAAATCTTCATGTGATACCAGGCCGGATTGGGAGTTGTACTTAAACAACCATAATTGGCACCTGGTTCGGCAATTCCGGTATTGACTCCTGCGGGAAAAATGTACGTGGTCCCCGTACAGAATGGGTCAGAACCATCGCAAGTACCACTTTGTCCTATGGTAATTGAATGAACCAGTATACCTGCAATAAGTAAAAATAAAAACCTGTTCATGGGATAGATCTTTTAATTCAACCTCCATTTTTACTTAAAAAAAAGTATAGCTAAGCCAAGCAATGAATAGGGCCGTCATGGTTTCATTGTATGGTAATCGAGAAAGTAGCATTCGTAGTCTAGCAGTTATCCGGCAGCAAGGCAAATCAAACTTTTTTCAGCCTGCCAAATTACTCAAAATTTTATCAACCGTTGCATAACTTTCGGTGTTCAATAAATTCAGGTTTTAAACCTGATGAGATCTACTCATCGCTAAATCATTTCAAATTAAGCCATTATCTGATTGCTATTTCTACTAAATTTGCAGTTCATTTGGTATCAATCAAAAAAATTATATCCCTTCATGAAAACAAGGATCACTACATTAATTATTTTTACCTTATTCATTAACACCATAAACCTATCAGCACAATTCACATTGAGTGGTACAATAAGGAATTATTCACAACAGAAACTGATCCTGAATCAAATGAAGGGAGATCGACAAATCCCTATTGATTCCATTGTCTCCAACCAGGAGGGTGAATTTCAGTTTGTGTTTGACCGTGACATTTTACCCGGCATGTACGTGCTTAAAACCGAAACCGGACAATCGATCAGGTTAATTTACAATTTCCAAGATGTTCGATTTGTCTCCGGAGGTTTTTCGGAAGAAGATTACGTTGAATTCATCGAATCTCCTGAAAATGAATTATGGTATTCCTACTTTTTTAAAAAAAATATAACACAATATCAGCAAGATTTGCTGAAACCCTTGCTGGTGCAATATCCTGAAGATACGGACTTTTACCAGGCTGTAAAGGAAGAATATCTGCTGCTTCAGCGCGAGCTTCATAACCATGCCGAGGAAATTATCAGCGAAAATCCTAATATGCTAGTAACAAGATACATACGTACTGATCTCACTCCACCTATAAATCTTGACCATTCTTTTGATGAACAGCGTAAATATCTAAAGGCACATTTTTTTGATCATGTTGACTTCACAGATGAAGCACTTTTACAATCAGATATTCTAAGCCGAAAGTTTATCGATTATCTGGCCATGTATCAGCAACAAGGCATGGGAATGGCTGAGGTTCAGATGAACTTTATCCGTGCAGTGGATATTATTCTGCAAGAAAGCTCTGTAAATGCAC
Source organism: uncultured Bacteroidales bacterium (assembly GCA_937926515.1). Classification (GTDB taxonomy): domain Bacteria; phylum Bacteroidota; class Bacteroidia; order Bacteroidales; family F082; genus CALAZZ01. The sequence continues at coordinate 24,048 of CALAZZ010000237.1, forward strand.
AGGTTTATGTTTTTGCCGTTACTTACCTTATTGAAGGGTTTTCGCGAATGGGATTAAATGCTGTAACCGATTTTCTGAGCAGCCTTCCCCATTTGAATCCGGGTTGTATGGAGCCTGAAACAGTTGAGGAACTGGAGTTGGCAATTAATCCTTACCGAAAGATCGTTGTCGGCACAAGCGCTCCGGAAATAATTGAAAATGATATAGATGGAAATATATTTACATTGAGCGATAATGAGAATAAACAACAATTGATCGTGTTCTGGTCTACCTCCTGCCCTTATTGTCTTGAACTCCTACCTGACCTTAAGAAATTTGAAGCAGCTCACCCTGAAACTTCAATTGTGTCTATTATCTTGAGTCCCGATACTAATGAACTGCGTGAAATAATAAAAAACGAACAGCTTAATTGGATACATATTGCACCTGCCGGTGGATGGCAAAGCAAAGTAGTAGACGATTATATGGTATATGCCACACCAACCATGATCCTACTCGATAAAGACGGCAAAATTTCATTTAAGCCAACATCATTTCATGAGTTACAAGAATTTGTGAATAAATAACCATTGTGATCGGCAATTTCTTTTGAATATTCCTTTAAGCCTGTACCTCAATGGCTGAGATCATGCATTAGTGTTATGAATTGTCAAGCATAAGATGAACTATTAACAAAATAACATAGAGTTGTTGAAAAGAATTTTACCAAAATCATACATTCAGGTCTGTGGTTTATTAATTTAGTGCGACCTGTCAATAAAACAGGCCCTGATTTTTAGCGAGAAATGACTATTGACCTCTTGGTTTATGAAACATCTGCTCAAAGCTTTTTTACTACTTTTGCTGCCTAATTGAGAGATTAAAATGCGTGACGATTTACATTGGAATGAAGATTACCCCATTGGGAACCTGACCAGCAGGTTCGAGAACATGCTGAAAGGGACCGAAGGAGAATATTTTGATTCGGAGGAATTTGAAGCATTGATTGACTACTATCAGCAAAGTTTCAATACCGAAAAAGCCAGATTGGCACTCGAGCTGGCCATGCAACAGCATCCTTTCAATGCCAACCTTAAAATTAAGCAGGCCCGGCAGCTTGCCTCCGAAAGCAATTATTTGATGGCTCTCGACATCCTGAACGAACTTGAGATATACGAGCCTAACGATCCTGAGATATTAATGACAAGGGCAAATATCTTCAGTATGATGATGGAATTCAAGAAAGCCATATCTGAACTCAAGAAAACTATTGAATTGGTTGATGCTGATGAACTTGAGGAAATTTACTCATCAATCGCGTTTGAATATGAAAATCTTGGACAATACAAGCAGGCTTTGGAATTTCTGAAAAAAGCCCTTACGATCAATCCATCATCTGATGCTTTATTGTATGAAATTGGGATGTGCTATGAAGTGGACAAAAAACTAGATAAATCGATCACTTTTTTCAACCAATATCTGAATGACCATCCACACAGTATTGCAGCATGGTTCAACCTTGGTTTATCTTATCATCACAGTGAACAATACGAAAAAGCGATCGATGCTTTTGAATATGTACTCGCTATTGACCACCGGAACTTATCAGCATATCTCAGCATGGCGCAATCATATTCCAACCTGGAAAATTATTCTAAAGCCATTGAAATATACAGGGAATCCTTTGCGCTGGGCAAGCCAGAAGCACTTACCTATTATAGTATTGGGGAGTGTTATGAAAAAATGCAGGATTTCAGACCCGCCTTGATCAATTACCGCAAAGCACTTGAGTTGGACGAGGAGCTTCCCGAACCTTGGGCCGGAATAGGCGTAATTTTTGATGAGGAGGGTAACACAAAAACAGGTATAAGATATCTTATGAAAGCGTGTGAACTGGATCCCTTAAATACTGAGTTCCTGCTTATTCTGGCTGATATGTACATTAAACAAAAAGACTATGATAAAGCCTCAGGGTGTTTTCTCAAAATTGAAGAAATTGACCCTAACGATCCAGACCTGTGGATTGAACATGCCAATTTATATGTAATAAAAGAGGATTATGAAACAGCTGTAAACTTACTGAAGACAGGCCTCACCAACCAGCCTGAGAACAGTACCATTTTATATCGATTGGTGGCTAGTTTAATGTTAAATAAAAATCCGGTACAAGCATGTTACTATCTTGAAAATGCACTTGAAACTGATTTTGAAGGTCATCAGGAATTGCTTGAGTACTACCCTGAAATCATAAATAATCAGCGAGTAGTTGACTTAATACGTGCTTATACGCTCTCTCGCTAATGACCGAAAGACAATTTCCTAATCCCTTTAGCTTGTTTTGTTTGATAATAAATTGATACCAACCCAAATGCAAGGAATATCATAACCGCTTGCATGTACAGAATCAGGAACAACAATTTCAATTTCAACTACACAATGCATAACATGATCCTCTACGTACTAAAAGGCATGGCCATGGGAGCCGCAAATGTTATTCCCGGTGTTTCTGGAGGCACCATTGCACTAATCACAGGTATTTTTGAGCGATTGATTCACGCCATAAAATCATTTAATATAAAAGCCATAAAGATATTATTTAAAGGTAAAGTACGTGAGTTTGTACATCATACTGATCTTTTGTTTCTTACTTCGGTAGGGGCCGGTATCATTATAGCCATCGTAAGCCTGGCACGTCTTTTCGATCATTTATTTACAAACTATCCTATCTATATTTGGTCTTATTTTTTTGGTTTGGTGCTCGCTTCTGTTTATTTCATAGGTATTACAATAAAAAAACTTACATCTTCAGCAATCCTTAGTTTCATTGTAGGCACCACAATTGCATTTGTAATAACATCTCTAAGCCCGGCAAGCCCCAATAGCAGTTTTTTTTACCTGATGCTGAGTGGTGTGGCTGCTGTTTGCAGCATGATTCTGCCGGGATTGTCAGGCTCATTTATTCTAATATTGATGGGAAATTACCAGCTCGTTGCCATTGATGCGATCAATGCCCATGACCTAAGCATATTATTTCCGGTACTCTTAGGTGGAGGACTTGGACTGCTTGCTTTCTCACATTTTCTGTCGTGGCTCTTAAACCATTTTAAAGATCAAACCATTGCATTGCTTACTGGCTTTATTCTTGGCTCCCTATCCATACTTTGGCCATGGAAGAGAACCATTTGGCTTACTGATGAGGCTGGTATGCAGATATTAAAGAACCAATTGCCCGTTGTTGAACGCTACCAACCCATCCTGCCCGAAGTTTTTGATAACATGTTTATATTTGCATGCTTGTTTATGCTGGCCGGCATCCTTAGCCTATGGTTCATCGAATATGCAGCATCAATCAAAAAACACCAACACAAATAGTTAATTGACTTGATATGAAGTTTTATGGGCTAATAGGAAAACCCTTAAGTCATTCTCATTCAAAGAAATATTTTACGGAAAAATTTGCCAGGGAAAATTTTCCGGCCGCATATATGCTATTCCCGTTGGATAGAATTGAACAACTGCCTGATCTGATAAGAAAACATCACAACCTGATAGGACTTAATGTGACCATACCTTTTAAAACTGCGGTAATCCCCTATCTGGATAAAATCGATCATGAAGCTGAGACTGTTGGTGCTGTAAATACAATCTGCATCAGATACCAAAAGGGCAAAGCTGAATTAATTGGTTATAATACTGACATCATAGGTTTTGCAAGCACAATAGAGCCACTTCTTGATTATAAAACCTCGTATAAAGCCCTCATCTTGGGTACCGGTGGTGCTTCAAAAGCAGTACAATACATCTTACAGAAGTTCGATATTCCTTATAGGATTGTTAGCCGCAAGCCAGAGGATTCGACTTACTTCGACTACAAATCCCTGACTGAAGATATAATTAAAGAACATCAAATGCTTATCAATGCAACACCGGTTGGGATGTTTCCAAATGCGGGCGTGGCACCACAAATACCTTATGGTGGGTTATCAGCAGATCACATACTGGTCGATCTGATCTATAATCCTTCGGAGACCCTTTTTCTGGCACATGGCCGAAACGCAGGTTCGACTGTTGTGAACGGTATGCAGATGTTCGTTCATCAAGCAGAAGAATCATGGAACCTTTGGAATCAAATGTAAATACAAAAATGACATTCAAGCGATTCTATACCCTTCTAGGCCCAGGCTTGCTTTACGGGGCCGCAGCTATTGGAGTTTCACATCTGGTACAATCAACACGCGCCGGAGCAGATTTTGGATTTGAACTCATGTGGATCCTGTTAGCAGCCAATATATTGAAGTATCCTTTTTTTGAGTTTGGCGGAAGGTACGTCATGGCAACCGGCGATAATCTCATAAAAGGATATTATGATACCGGCAAATGGGCCATTCTGCTGCTAGTGATATTTACTTTGATCACTATGTTTCCTATCCAGGCTGCACTTACCATAGTAACAGCCGGATTGGCAAGCAATCTTTTTAACAGTGTATTGTCTCCGCTATCAATGAGTGCAGTCATTATGACACTAACTTTACTCATTCTCATTATTGGCCGGTTCAAAGCACTTGATCTGATCATTAAAGTCGTAATTGTTTTACTAAGTTTAACCACCATAGCTGCTGTCATCCTGGCTGTAATCAGCGGAACCTCAGGTGAAACAGGATTTATGGGTAGTTTTGATATCACCAACAAAACCCATCTCTATTTCCTGATTGCATTTATCGGTTGGATGCCAGCGCCAATTGACCTGGCCGTATGGAGTTCATTATGGAACCAGGCAAAAAACAAACATATGAAAATAAAGCCAACTCTGAATGAAGTTTTGTTTGAATTCAGAATTGGTTTTTTTGGTACGATGCTGGTTGCTGCTTGTTTTCTTACACTTGGTGCACTCGTCATGCACGGATCAGGTGAATCACTTTCACCCAGTGGAAGTATTTTTGCAGATCAGTTAATAAGGATGTACACCAGTAATATTGGTTCGTGGGCATATCCCATCATCGCCATTGCTGCTTTAACCACTATGCTTAGTACGACTTTCACAGTCACGGATGCTTATCCTCGTGTGCTACGTACCATAACACAACTTTTAATTCCCTACGCCAAAAGTAAAGGTGATCGTCTACCTTATATCATTTGGATTCTGATCCTTTCATTAGGTGGCTTGTACCTCATCTATCTGGCAGGACACAGCATGCGATTCATGGTGGATTTGGCCACATCTTTGTCATTTATTACAGCTCCTGTGCTTGCATATATCAACTTTCGTATCATCACTTCTAAAAAGGTTCCGGTGCAATTCCAACCCGGCACTTTCATGCGTATGTGGTCATGGACGGGAATTATTTTCCTAAGTATCTTCACGCTTGTTTATCTTTATTGGCTGATCATCGCATAAAAAAAGCTCCCCTAAAAGGAAGCTTCGTTAATCATGCTACGATATATGCATTAAATACCTTCGAGTACCGTAGTCCAGCCAAACTTATCATCAATCTCGCCTTCCTGTATACCCCGAAGTGTTTGATACAGTTTTTTTGAGTATTGACCGGCTTCCTTGCCATAGTCATAAACTTTCTTTGTTTCACGATCCACAATCTTCCCAATAGGAGAAATAATGGCTGCTGTACCACATGCACCTACTTCATCAAATGTTTCTAGTTCTTCAACTGGCACAGGCCTTCTTTCAACCACCAAACCAAGGTCCTTTGCAATCTCTTCCAAACTTTTATTTGTTATAGATGGAAGAATGGTACAAGACTGTGGTGTAATATATTTGCCATCTTTAATGCCAAAAAAGTTTGCCGGGCCGGCTTCGTCAATATATTTCTTTTCCTTTGCGTCAAGAAACAACACTGAACCATACCCATCCTTGTGTGCCCTGGCGGCAGGTCTAAGACTGGCAGCATAGTTACCACCTACTTTTATATGACCTGTTCCCTGTGGAGCAGCCCTATCGTAATCATGAACCAGCTCAATGGCGATAGGGTTAAATCCTTCTTTAAAATAAGGTCCGACAGGTGTAACAAATACCAAAAACATATATTCAGCAGCTGGCTTCACACCCACCTGAGGTCCGGATCCAAACAGCAGCGGCCTGATATACAAGGAAGATCCGGTACCATAAGGGGGAATAAATTTGGCATTGAGCCTAACGGCCTTATCAATGGCATTGAAAAACAGTTCCTCCGGTACTTTCTCCATCATGATGCCGGAAGCCGACATGCGCATACGTTTTGCATTGTCGCGCCACCTAAACAAGCGAACTTTACCATCTTTGCCACGATAAGCCTTCATCCCTTCAAATGCTTCCTGACCATAATGAAGCGCTGTTGCTGCCATATGAATACTAATGTATTCAGATGAACTTACCTCCAATTCACCCCATTCACCATTCTTAAAAACGGACCGAATGTTGTATTCGGTTGGATAATAGCCAAATGGCAAACTTTTCCAATCAATGTTTTCCATAATTAATTCGTATTAAGTGTTCAGATAGAATCCTGCTAAGTTAAGAATTATCTGCATTGTGAAAGCAATAACAAGCTATTTTGGAATCAATCTAAAGACCGCTATTCGTCATGAAAAACATCTACTATATGTGGATCTCCAAACCATCATCAGCTGCAATGGTATTTGGAAAAACCTTTTTTGCTTCGTCCTCCAGAGGTTTTGTGTCACGATATCTGGACGAATAATGACCAAGAATTAATTTATCTGCCTTAGCCAAATGAGCTATCCTGGCGGCTTCAGCCGTGGTTGAGTGGTATGTCTGGTCTGCTTCTTCTGACATTTCTGCCACAAAAGTGCTTTCATGGTACAACAACGTAACCTTCTCAATAATGGGAACGATCGCTTCAGTATAAGCAGTATCAGTGCAAAAGGCATATGATCGTGGAGGATGGGGCGCTGAAGTAATGCGCTCGTTTGGGACAATACTTCCATCTGCCTGTACAAAGTCAGCGCCACTTTTTATCGCTTTACATTGCTCAATATCCGGATTGTATTCTGCAATAAAATCCTTATTGATACGCCTATCCGACGGCTTCTCCTTGAACAGAAAACCCCATGTAGGTATTCTGTGTTTTACTGGAAACGAATCAATTGTAAGTTTATCGTCCTCAAAAATAACATCTTGCCCATCAGGATTTAATGGCTCAAAAGACAGTGGATAATGGAGCTTTGTTTTTGCTGCATTGAGCTGCAATTGTATGATATCAAACAATTGCGCAGGGCCATAAATATGCAAAGGCTTTGTCCTACCCATAAGGTGAAGTGAAGTTATCAGTCCAATCAGGCCAAAATAATGGTCGCCATGCAAATGGCTTATCAAAATATGAGCTATTTGCATCGGGCTTTTCTTAAACCTTTTTAATTGTAATTGAGTACCCTCTGCACAGTCGAGCAATATGCACAAGCTATCATACTGTAGTAATTGGCTAGTTGGGTTTCGGTGTAGGGTTGGCAAGGCAGAACCACTACCAAGAATTGTTAGTTTAAATGTGACCATGATGTCAAATATAATTATTTTATCAGCCCCAGGCTGCAATCAACAAAAAAAGCCATCCCGCATGGAGATGGCTTCATAGGTCAATATCACAAGAGTTTACTTCTTCTTCTTTGCAGCTTTCTCTTCATCTTCCAGGTCTTTCTTCAAGCCGGCAAGAACATCCAGATCACCCAGTGTTGTACGTTCCAGATTTTCTTTGATCTGTTTTACAACACGCTTGGTTGTTTTGGCCTCATTGCGTGCACCATCTTCTTCTGCTGCACGTGCCATGAAATTCTTGTCTTCATGTATTCTCGAGTGCGACAAAATGATCTTCTTATTCTCCTTCGAAAATTCGATCACTTTAAAATCAATGGTTTCTTCAGGTTTCACCTGACTTCCATCCTCTTTCTTAAGGTGGCGGTTTGGTGCAAAACCTTCGACTCCATAAGGTAAAGTGACGATCATACCTTTGTCAGATGCACTCATGATCGTACCTTGATGAACTGAGCCTACAGTGAATATGCTTTCGAAAACATCCCATGGATTTTCTTCGAGCTGCTTGTGTCCAAGGCTCAAGCGACGATTTTCCTCATCTACATCAAGAACAACCACTTCGATCACCTCACCCACTTTGGTAAACTCAGCCGGATGTTTGATCTTTTTCGACCAGGACAGGTCAGATATATGAATCAAGCCATCAACACCTTCTTCCATCTCAACAAAAATGCCGAAATTGGTAAAGTTCCTTACGGTGGCCGTATGCTTTGAATTTACCGGATAGCGATCCTTGATGTTTTCCCATGGATCAGGGATAAGCTGCTTCATTCCGAGCGACATTTTACGCTCTTCACGATCAAGTGTTAATATAACTGCTTCGATCTCATCACCTACCTTAAGGAAATCCTGAGCTGTGCGCAGATGTTGTGACCAGGACATTTCTGAAACGTGTATCAGGCCCTCAACACCGGGAGCGATCTCGATGAAGGCTCCATAATCTGCTATAACAACAACTTTTCCTTTCACCTTGTCGCCAACTTTCAGATTCTCATCCAAAGCATCCCATGGGTGCGGGGTAAGTTGTTTGAGACCAAGAGCAATACGTTTTTTATTATCATCAAAATCAAGTATTACAACCTTGATCTTTTGATCAAGCTCAACGATTTCTTCAGGGTGGTTGATGCGTCCCCACGACAGGTCAGTGATGTGTATAAGACCATCAACGCCACCTAAATCGATAAATACACCATATGATGTGATGTTCTTGACCGTACCTTCAAGTACCTGTCCTTTTTCAAGTTTGCTAATGATCTCGGCCTTTTGCTGCTCAAGCTCATCCTCAATTAGTGCTTTATGAGATACCACCACATTCTTAAATTCCTGGTTGATCTTCACTACCTTGAACTCCATGGTTTTATCTACATAAATATCATAATCCCTGATGGGTTTTACGTCTATCTGCGAACCGGGAAGAAAGGCTTCAATACCAAATACATCAACAATAAGTCCTCCCTTGGTACGACTCTTAACATAGCCATTTATGATTTCATCTTTCTCAAAGGCTTCATTCACCCGGTCCCAAGAACGCAGGATACGTGCTTTTTTATGAGACAGAATCAACTGACCACTTGGGCCTTCCTGATTCTCAACATAAACTTCAACTTTATCACCTGGTTTGAGGTTGGGGTTATAACGAAACTCATTCACCGGAATAACACCATCTGATTTGAAGCCAATGTTAACAACTACCTCACGGTTGTTCTTTGAAACTACGTAACCATCAATCACTTCATGATCACCAATAGAGCTGAGCGTCTTGTCATACATGCTCTCGAGCTTGCTACGCTCTGATTCGGAATAAACTTCACGCTTCTTCCCGACGGCATCCCAGTCAAAATCACCGGGAACAGGTTTTACCTTTTCTCTTTTCTCTACAGGTTTTTCTGTAGTAATTGATTCATCACCAACCGCAGCTTCCTCTTTTATTTCCTCAGTCGTTTCCGGTTCAGTTTTTTCGGCAACTACTGATTTTTCTTCCTTCTCTGCAATTACTTCTTCTGTCGGCTCTTCTTTACTTTTGTTTTTTGGTTCATCTGTTGCTTCATCATCAGCTACTGATTGTGCAACTACTTCAGCTTCCTCTTCTGCAGTCTCTTCCGAAGCTGCAGTGGTCTCTTCAGCTGGTTCACTTACTACCTCTTCAGTAATTTCCTCGGATTTTTTGTCAACTGGCTTAGCGGCAGCTTCACCTTGGATTTCATCAACTTTTTTCTCATCCTGAGATGATTCCGACTGCGGTTCTTTGTTGATGTTTTGTTCTTTTTCTGTCATTGAATAAAAATTTGTACCTGTCCTACTGGTTCCGGATCACTTCGGTCAGGGTGGTTTAACATGATCTATCTGGATTTAAGACACTGAAAACCTTTTGATTTCCAATTCCGGACGGTCTCAAAAACAAGGCGGCAAAATTACAACTTTTCCTTCAAGTATAAAAGCTTTCAATCAAAATTTTGAGATTATCTTTGCAGCTCAATTGAAAACCAACTAATAATTTAATTCATCATGGCACTCAACTGTGGCATCATTGGCCTGACAAATATT
>CALAZZ010000238.1 GCA_937926515.1 uncultured Bacteroidales bacterium
TTGCCTGTTTATTGGTTTCATGATGGCAAGCAACTGGTTTTGAGCAGAGAGATCAGCTTTGCCACTCAGATTAAACAATCTGTACGAGCTCATCAACAAGCGATAGCCTCAACATTGCTGTTAGGTTACCCAATTGGTGAGGATACACTTTGGGAAGGTATTAACAGGTTGCCGCCACACAGTATTGCTATTTATCGTTTGGTGGAGAATAAGATACATATAAACTCGGAGTTTCAGTTTGAGGCAGAACCTTATGAACCAAATCGGAAGGTTCATACAGATGAAATATTGCATCTGCTGCAAAAAGCAATCCTGTCAAGACAGGAAGTATTATCAAACCCCACACTCTCATTAAGCGGAGGTCTTGATTCGCGATTGATTGCAGGCATTATGGCGGGATTGAACACACCCTCATCTTATGCAACCTATATGGACAAAGCAGGGACAGCCGCCGCCGATGTTTCTGCTGTTGAAGAAATCATCAACAACCTGGGGATAACTGCTCAGCATCAGTTTATCGAATTGGCCGAACCCAACAAGACTGACCTTGATATGCTAATTAGGATCAAGCAGGGATTGAATTACCTGGAGATGGCATTTATTCTGCCATATTTAGAACATTTTAAAAAAATTCATCGCTCACACATCACCGGTGATGGCGGAGATAAGTTTTTAGCTGACCTCAGGCCTTTGTTAAAATTGAGTACCTTCAACCAATTATTAAGTTATGTGTTAAGTCAACATGCGATAATGCCAATTAAGTATGTTGCCGAATTGTCCGGATTAAAGCAAGGTGAGATTCTACATCATCTTGCATCAAGGTTCGCACAATATCAAACCGATAGCATCATGGAAAAATATATGCACTTCATGATCCGGGAACGTGCAATGAAGTGGCTGTTTGAAGGTGAGGACCGGAATCGTTACTATAGTTGGTGTACAAGCCCGTTTTACAATCCGGATGTGATTGATGCAACATGCTCATGGCCAATGAAAGGAAAGGCCAATGGCGCCTTATTTAAAGAACTTTTTCTGAAACTTCCCGGACAACTGCAACAAATTACAAATCCCAATTGGTCTTTGTCGCCGGATAATGAGAAAGCCATAAGGCGCATGTTTTGGCAGCAAAAATTAAAACTCGTGATTCCTCCTAAACTACTCCATACAATAAAGGGGAGACCACAACAGCTTATTCTGCCTCAGTTTCAGCAAGCAGCATCATTAATAAATGATTCGGATGTACCCTCATGGTTTAATAAGGACTTCATTCTGCATACTCGCTCTTTTTCAACCGAAGCACAATGGCATCTGATTACCTTGTTGCATTTATGGAGAAAAAACTCTTAAGGCAATATAAATCTAAACTGATTTTCAATACCGGCTGGTTTACAGAGGAAACCAGGCTGCATTTAATGTCCTGCTGCGTTTAATGCAATCGTCATCGACGAGCTCGATCACCAGTTCATCTGCCTTGAACGTGTAGCGATATTTGCCTGTAAGGTTCTTACAAATATCATCGCTGTCGTGATTAACCACACTAAAACCTTGATCTGTAATGCTGATAGCTCCCGTCATCGGTTTATGCTCCTCAACAGATGGGAAATCAATGGTATACCGGCTACCTTCTATCGTTAACATAGCACCGCTTAAAGTACTTACCCAGGTTATATTGTGCAAAGGTGTGTCAGTGTTAAAATCTTGCTCAACCGGCGAAGCAGGTTGTGTTTCAATGGTATCCTTCTTTTTGCTTATCACGATTTCGCTTAATGATGGTTCTGCTTCTCCATCCTTCTTAAGAAGAAAATAACTAATCAACAGGGAAATGCCACCAAGCAAGACTACTGCCAGTAAAAACAATAATAATGGTCTAAACAACCCCTGCTTTCTTCTTTTGGACTTGCTTAGGCTAATTCTTCTTTTACGTACCATTTGAAGTTATTTTTTTTTCACTATTTGTTTTGTACAAAGATAAACATCTTTCTCCCCGGATTCAATTCATCGGTTTGCATTGTATTTTTAACCTTATTATCAGACATTGCTTAGGTCACTATCATTTTTACCGATTCATATCAACTCTTATTTAAACTTAAACGGTATTTTTGCCACTTAATCTATCGATATCAAGATTTGTCATCAGTAACCGCATAAAAAAACCAATGCAAGAAACCATTCTTATTCTGGACTTCGGGTCGCAATATACACAGTTGATAGCCAGGCGCATAAGAGAATTAAATGTCTATTGTGAAATTCACCCTTTTAATCATTATCCTGAGCATATTAGTGGATTAAAAGGTGTGGTCTTGTCGGGGAGTCCCTTCTCCGTCCGTGATAAAGACGCACCTGATCTTGATATTTCCAAATTTAAGGGAAAAGTTCCGGTATTAGGTGTTTGTTATGGCGCCCAACTCATGGCAAGGCAGGAGGGTGGTACTATTGCAGCCTCAGCACACAGGGAATTCGGCAGGGCCAATTTATCATTTATTGACCAGGCCTGCCCCCTGGTGGTTTCCATGGGGGAAGGAAGTCAGGTATGGATGTCGCATGGTGACACAATATTACACCTACCAGATAACTATGAAGTTGTTGCCAGCACAACTGATGTGGAGGTTGCCGGATTCCACATAAAGGGTGAACAAACTTATGGGATTCAATTTCACCCGGAGGTCTATCATTCCACTGAAGGGATGACCTTGCTGCACAATTTTATTGTGAAGATTTGTGGTTGTCAGCAAAGCTGGACTCCTACCTCTTTTATTAAATCAAGTGTTGATATTTTACGTGAGAAACTACATAATGACAAGGTTGTACTTGGTTTAAGCGGTGGTGTGGATTCCTCGGTAGCAGCCATGCTGCTGCACAAGGCTATTGGTAAAAACCTCTATTGTATTTTTGTGGATAACGGTTTATTGCGAAAGAATGAATTTGAAAAGGTACTGCATTCATACCGCGATTTGGGGCTTAATGTGAAAGGGGTGGATGCAAGCAAGCGTTTTTTGGATGCGCTGAAAGGGATCAGTGAGCCTGAGCAAAAACGCAAAAGTATCGGGAATACCTTTATCGAAATATTTGATGAGGAAGCACATCTGATCGAAGATGTAAAATGGCTGGCACAAGGCACCATCTACCCTGATGTGATAGAGTCCGTGTCGGTGAACGGACCTTCAGCAACCATCAAATCGCACCACAATGTAGGGGGATTGCCGGAAATGATGAAGCTAAAGGTAGTGGAACCGTTGAATTCATTGTTTAAGGATGAAGTTCGCATCATTGGCCGCGAATTGGGCCTTCCTTCATTTATTATTGATAGGCATCCTTTTCCAGGTCCGGGATTGGGTATCAGAATCTTAGGTGATATCACACAGGAGAAGGTACGTATTTTGCAAGAAGTAGACGATATTTATGTTGAAGGCCTTCATGCGCATGGGTTGTATGATAAGGTATGGCAGGCCGCTGCAATCTTACTGCCAATCCAGTCAGTAGGCGTTATGGGTGATGAACGAACTTATGAAAATGTAGTGGCTTTGCGTGCCGTTAGTTCTACCGATGGAATGACAGCCGATTGGTCGCATCTTCCTTATGAATTTCTTGCCAGGGTATCAAGCGACATTATCAATAAGGTCAAAGGCGTGAACAGGGTGGTGTATGACATCAGTTCAAAACCACCTGCAACGATCGAATGGGAATAAAATTTACACCAGACACAACATTTGCTGCACATATTCTGTTATTTTAGAGCACCATACATGAATCAACCTGATATTAAAAAGCATTACCTCTTAATTGTCTCATAATAATTCACCTAAGCTATTGTAATTCAATTATGAAGAAAACATTGGCTTTCATTTTTCTCATTATTTTAAGTGCTCCAATCCATATGGACCTGAATGCACAGGCTGCGGTGGTTCGTAGTGAGCAAATTGAAGTTTTTGGCGGTATTGAGTATTATATACATACTGTGGAATCGAAGCAAACTCCATTTGGCATTGCGCAGGCTTATGGCATCAGCCTTGATAAACTGCTAGAAGCCAACCCTGAAGCACGATCCGGTTTGCGCATCAATCAAATATTACGCATTCCAGTAAACGTGGACCAAGGCCAATCGCAGACTAAGATTGTGCAATCCGAACAAAAGGACAAAGCCTCGGAGCAGCAATCATTCATTTATCATATAGCCTCACGGAATGAGCGATTCAGCGCCATCGGAAACAAATACCAGGTTCCTGAATCCGACATAAGAATGGCTAATCCTACACTCCATGAGCCACTGCGCGAGGGCGAATACGTAAAGGTACCACTGGGCAAAATGAATAGATCCGGATTGGACTTGATCCCGGTAAAACAGGATGTATTGAAAAAGCAACAATCAAGCACGGCACCCCGTGAAACAGACAATTTTCCTGAAACTGATCAGCCTATTGGCCGACCGGTTTATGAACCACATGATACCAATCAGATCATACATCAACCAAAGAAAGCACCTGAAGATTCATCCAAAGAGCCAGATCAGATATTGGTACAAAATATAAGTAAACATCATACAGTATTGGCAAAAGAGACGCTCTATTCTATCTCACAACAATATGATGTGGACATGGATCAGCTATTGGCATACAATCCAGGGGCTGGGACGACATTAGCGATAGGTCAGATTATACAAATACCTGATCCATCACCGGAAGAAGACGGTGTGATCCAAACAGACACTTCAGAATTCATTATGCACAGGGTTAAAAAGGGCGAAACACTTTATCGCATTGCCCGCGACTATGCCACAAGCATTTTTGACCTGAAGAAACTTAATCCAGGGCTAACAGATCAAATTTCTATAGGTCAAGAGATTCGCATTGCAAAAAAAGATATTACAAGTCCATTTATCATACATATTGTGGAGGAACGCACCAGGTCAAGAGCTATGGCCAGGGAATTTGAAATTAGTATAAATCGCTTTTACGAATTTAATCCTGCAGTTGGAAGGCTGGTTTATCCGGGTCAGGTTATTCGTATTCCAATTGCTGATCATCTTAAAATCAGGCCTGTCATTGAAATGAAATCTGACAGCCTGCAGATTAAAGTGCCTGAAGAAGAGGCAATCATAGAGAAGTTGGTCACCTGCCCTGATCATCCGGCTTATACCAGCCAAAAGTTCCGCATTGCACTGATGATACCGCTCCACCTGAATGAAGCGGCATTGATTTCCTCCGATTTTAATTCAGATCCTGAAAGTTTGCTTAACCACAGGTCTTTTTCATTCTTACCATTTTATGAAGGATTCATGATGGCTGTTGACTCTTTAGTCAATACAGAAGGGATGGATATTGAATTGTATGTGTATGATGTGGACCAATCACCTGAGACCATCAGTAAAGCATTGAACGATCCCAAACTTTTGGGAGTAGATTTGATCGTGGGACCTTTCTTTGGGCGTGGTTTTGAGCGTGCAGCCCGATTTGCCCGTGATCATGATATACCCATTGTGAATCCATTGTCGCCAAGGCCTGGCATCATTAAGGGTTTCCCTAATGTTTTTAAAGTAAAACCGGCAAAGGACTGCCAATATGAACAACTGGCAGCTCTAATTACAAATTATTATCCTGATGCAAGGGTTTTTATTTACAGAGCACATCAATTCACTGCCCTTGATGAGTCAATGAAATTGCGAACTGCACTTTTGAAGCACCTTGAACCCACAGTTGCAATACCAAATCAGCGTCTTTTTAAACTGGCAACTGATCGAAGCCGTGATCTAAACCCTGATAAAAGACTAATCCAAGAGATAACAATTGAAAACCAACGATTTTCAACTGATCAACTGAAACGCGACATAGATCTGACAACGGTGTTTGATAACAGTGTTACTGAATTTATATATGTAAACGACAGCGTGCGTGAATTCAGTAAAAGAGCTTCAACAGTGCGTGACAACGTGGTAATAGCCATAACAGATGATAATGTGTTTGCTATGGAACTGGTAAACAAATTAAACCAGGTTGCAGATACCTTTAACATCCGGTTAGTAGGATTGCCGAACTGGCGCGAATTCAGTAATCTGTTTACCGAAAGCTTGCTCAAAATGAATGCTCATCATCTGACCACTGAACACATTGACCACAACTCATTACAAATAGAACAATTTGTTTATACATATAGAAACAAATATAACGCTGAGCCTGCGCATTATGCATTTGAGGGATTTGATATTGGATGGTTCTTTCTTCGTGCCCTTATGCATTATGGTGATAAACTGCTAGATTGTGTACAACATTTTGATCCTGAATTGACCACCACCCGCTTTCGATTTGATAGAAATAATGATCAAGATGGTTTCGAAAACTGCTATTGGAATTTTTATCGATATCAAAACTATCAGCTCGTACCTTTAGAAAATAATTTTCTAGCACCTTAGCTACTATAAAGATAGGTGACCACCGATGAAATATTTTAAATCTTTTATTACTATTCCTATTGTGTTTTTTGCCATGTCTTGCAGCGATGACATTGAAAGGACTTATTGGGAAAACGGGAATATACAATCTGCATTGCGTTATAATGAATCTGGCGAACTTGAAGGTTTGGCACAATGGTATTATGAATCGGGTGGTTTGCAGCAGGAAGCCACCTACCTGGGCAACTCCCTTCACGGACAAATGACTCGCTACCACAACAATGGCAGTATTGAATCTATTGGCTGGTATAAAGATAACCTTAGGGACAGCTTGCTGTTAAACTACAACATGCTTGGAGTCAAGACAGCTGAGGCTAATTATCACAATGATACCCTGCATGGAAAATTTGCCCGTTATTATGCTGATGGTCAACCCATGATTGAAGGTGAATATTATAGGGGAATGCTAAATGGAACATGGTTGTTTTATGATCAGACGGGAGCAGTGATCGGCAAGGCAGATTATCATTTAGGAGATGGAATTCAGAAAGCCTGGCATTCAAATGGAAAGATAAGCCGGATTATGTACTACAAAGATAATCTCCAGCACGGGAAAGACGAACATTATGACAGGCAGGGTAGGCTTTTACAGACAGATTACTATGAACAGGGTGAACTGATTCGTGAAGAAATTCACTGAGTTGACAGTTCAACTCAAGTATTGTGCTGCATATTTCCCCGTAAAAAAATCCAGATATTATTTTGATTTGTTGAATGTTTATGTAATTTAGACCCATTCTAAATTGTATAACCTAAACATGATTAAGCCATGAAGCCTATTTACAAGATCCCTTTCGTATTTCTCATTCCACTTGCTATCTTACTGTATGCCAATAGCACAGGTAGTATAGGAGGTAAAACCGGCAGCCCCGGAGACGGAGCCACTTGTGTGGAATGTCACATTGGTTCACCGAATCCAATAACCGGTTGGATATCTTCTAATATACCGACAGAAGGTTATACTCCGGGACAAACTTACCAGATCACAGCAACCGGAACGCACAACGGAGTGGTGCGATTTGGTTTTGAGCTTACTGCTGAAAACACCTCCGGAAGCAAAGTAGGTACTTTTATCATCACTGATCCGACAAGGACTAAGCTAACCAATATTAACAATGCAGTGACCCATACTTTCAATGGAATCACACCAACAGGAAATACCAATTCCTGGTCAATGAATTGGACAGCACCACCCAATGATATTGGGCAAGTGAGGTTCTATGCTGCCTTCAATGCCGCAAACGGAGATAATAACACCACCGGTGATGTGATTTACACTTCCAATCTTTTTATTGATGCTGCGCAACCTCCTGCATTATTAAGTGTGGTGCCCGATGAAGCGGAACAAGGCAGTAGTCCGGGGCTGACTATTTCAGCTGAGAATACAAGCTGGTTAGGATCAAGTCCGGATGTGAGACTGAGAAATGTGTCCGGTCCATCAGAAATTATAATAGCAGAGAATGTATCGGTCACTAACAATACTCAGCTTATCGCAGATTTCAATATACCACCAGATGCAAGTCCAGGCTTATGGGATGTACTTGTGGATGATCTTGAACTTGAAGCAGCATTCACAATTATTGAAATTTTCCCTGCACTGCTTTCTGTTGTCCCGGATATGGCCGCCCAAGGTGATATGGTTGAGCTTTCCATAACTGCAGAAAACACATTCTGGATAGGAAGTCAGCCCGAGGTTAATTTAACTTTTGACGGCAGCCTGCCAACAATTATTGAAGCTATTGGTGTGGAGGTGATCAACAACACCTTACTGGTAGCTGCTTTTGAAATTCCAATAGATGCTACAGTAGGGCTTTACGATCTGCATGTTGACGACCTGATCCTTCCATCAGCCTTTACAGTGACGCTACTTAATGCCCTCAGCCAGCAATCGGCCCAACAGGCAAAAGTATATCCCAACCCGGCAACTGATCGTGTATGGGTAGAAAGTGAAGCGGAATTGCAATTGCGCTTTTACGATATGAGCGGTAAGCTGGTATTGGAACAGCATACAGCACCAGGTCGCAGTTCGATTCAGTTGAATGGGCTCGAAAGAGGCGTTTATATCCTTGAATCAAACGGCTTAACCCGTAAAACGGAACGTCTGATCATAAGGTAAAAAACAAGAAATCTTGCAAAGATTTGGTCTTCATCAGGCCAAATCTTTGTTTTTTTATACTTTTACTTCTTATAATCAAAACGCTGCAATTATGGAACGTGTATGCCTGGCCTGTGGCGAACCGCTTATTGGCAGAGCAGATAAAAAATTCTGTTCGGATTCCTGCCGTAATAATCACTATCACCAGCAACATAAAGGCAACATCAATTTTATACGGAATATCAACAATCAATTGAAGCGCAATCGTACCATTCTTGACGGCCTGAACCCTTCGGGAAAAACCACAGTCAGGAAGTCTCAGCTCGACAAGCAAGGGTTCAACTACAAGTATTTCACCAATACCTATACCACCAAAGAAGGACGAACCTATTATTTTGTTTACGACCAGGGTTATCTGCCCTTGGAGAAAGATTTATTTATGTTGGTGCAGAATACAGATATTTAATTATTTAGCCTTTCCTTTTTCGCTATTGCGGTCAAAATAGTTATTAATCAGGATTGTCCGGCTTATTGGATTGCTTCCTTAATTTTAATCCATTTATCCAATAGGGATTCCAGCAGGTCCAACTGCAACATATTTGCCCCGTCAGAAAGTGCTTCGGCTGGGTTGGGATGAGTTTCGAGAAATATTCCATCTGCACCGCTTGCTATGGCAGTTCTGCCCATCAGGTCAATCATATCTGGTCTGCCACCTGTAACACCTGAGTTTTGGTTTGGCTGTTGAAGCGAATGGGTTATATCTACCACTACAGGATAACCTGTAGCCTGCATCTCAGGTATATTTCGGAAATCAACCACCAGGTCTTGGTAGCCGTAGGTGTTGCCACGCTCGGTGAGGATGATCTTGCTATTGCCAGCATGCAAAACTTTTTCGGCAGCATATTGCATGGCCTTCCCCGAAAGAAACTGCCCTTTTTTAATATTCACCACTTTACCTGTTTTTGCAGCTGCAACCAGCAATTCGGTTTGCCGGCACAGAAAGGCAGGTATTTGCAGTACGTCTACGAAATCAGCTGCAATATAAGCTTCTTCAACGCTATGAATATCAGTGACCACAGGTATGCTGAACTGCTCACCCACTTCCTTCAATAGTTTGAGTGCCTTCATATCGCCAATGCCGGTAAAAGAATCAAGCCGCGATCGATTGGCTTTCTTGTAAGAGGCTTTAAAAATAAACGGCATTTCATAGCTACCCGTCAGCGTAACCAACTTTTCAGCAATTTTAAAAGGCATGCTTTCATTTTCGACCACACAAGGACCCGCGATCAGAAAAAAACGGTCAGGCCTGATGTTATTAAAAAAGGAAATGGTTGTTTTCATATGAGATGTGCATTTCGTTTATTTCATTTTGTTCTTAACAAGCAACTTTATTTCAGAAGACTCCAATAGCAGGGGAGGGGAGTCCTGCAATGACAATAGTAACATGGCTTCTGCAATGATGTTGGCAGGTATGCCCCTGTACTTTTTCAGGCTCCCTATTAAAAGCCATCCCATTGCTTTCATCAGCATCATCGCAATATTCTCTCCCATCCTGAACTCAATCCGATTGCCCATAATGAGGCTGGGTCGCAATATGGTCCTGTTGGTTATGGATGAATCTAAAAGGGCTTGCTCCATCATTCCTTTTGTCTGTAGGTAAAAATTAGCGGACCTGGCATTGGCTCCTATGGAGGATATCACAATAAAGTGCTTGATATTGTTTTGCACTGAAAATCGCATCAGCTTCTCCGGGTAATGCAGATCTATCTTACGAAACATTTCCTTTGATCCGGCTTTCTTAATGGTGGTGCCCAGGCAACAAAACAACACATCGGCTTTAACCTGCCCGGAAAATTCATCAATTGAATCATAATCTGCCAGGTGCTGCTCAAGTTTAGGGTGTTCAACATCCAACTTTCTACGGCCAAAGCTGATCACTTTGGTAAAATCTTCGGAAGCGAGTAACTTGTGCAATAAAATACTGCCTGTAAGTCCGCTGGCGCCAAATATGCAAGCTGTTTTAGCCATTTGAAGGAAGTTTCTTTTTGATGCTCACCATATAAACACCGGCAAAAATAAGCAAAGCTGCCATCAGATTGTGCATTTTTAATATATCGTCCAGAAACATTATGGCCACAAGGGCTGCAAAGACGGGTTGCAGGTAAATAAATGCACTGTTGGCGGTAGGGCTTATATGGGTAAGCGAATAATTATTCAGAAAGTAAGCTAAAATTGTGGTAAAGGCAATTACATACCCTATTGACAGCCATATCTGCCAGGGTATTAATGACCATTCAGCCTGAACAGCAATATGCACACTAAAAGGCATCACCCACATGGCGCCAAAAAGGAACACCCAACGCATCACCGTGAGGGGCTTATATTTATACATCAGGGGTTTGATCAGCACAAGATAGAGTGCATAGGAACTTGCATTGATAAGTATAAACAGGTCGCCTAAGGCGGTTCCGCCGGAAAACTTAATGTTCCCATTGCCCAATATCAGCAACGCTGCTCCTGATGCCCCCATGGCCAATCCGATAATTTTATAGGTAGTAACCCGCTCACGTATGACCAGGTGCGACATAATCATGACCAGTATCGGCACATTGACCATAATGATGCTGGCGTTGATTGGAGAGGTCAGGTTGAGTCCCTCAAAAAATAAGATCTGGTTAATGGCAACGCCGAATATGGATGCAATGGCTATCCTTATCTTATCACGTTTCGCAACTTTTTCCTTGCCAGGTAAAAGTTGCGAAAGGAGCCAGAAAAATATCCCGGCACCAACAACCCTGAGTAAAATAATAGCCCGCGGCTGCAAATAATCAGGCATAATGGTTTTGGCAACCACGTAGTTAAGCCCATAGATCAGGTTGGCTACGAAAGCTGCAAACAGGGCAGGAGTGCGTTTGTTCAAAGAAGTATCAGGTTAAAATGGCAAATCGTCTTCGGGAGATTCCTGTGCCGGTTCATCCGGGCGTGATTCCGGTTCGGTAGCTGCCTGAGGTGCTTCACCCGTCAATTTGTCAATCCGCCATGCTTTGATATCGGTATACCAGCGGTTATTGAACTCGCGCGACTCAATGTTTATTCCTGCCTTGATGCGGTCACCGGCTTGTAGCGATTTTGCCACTGCAGCCTTATCGCCCCAGCAGGCCAGGCATACTTTGCGTGGATACTGGTCATCGGTTTCAATGATCACCTCCTGCTTGATCCAGGGTCCATTGCGTCCCTCACCGGATTGTTCTTCAAGTAATTGGACTACTTTTCCTTCAATTTCTAAATTCATGATATGTTGATATTAATGTGTAATTTCTTGATGCGATGTGATCATTGCAAATTTAGATTTTTTTAGCTGAACAACGGCTGCTTACAACATTTATCTCATCTTTGTGTTTTAAGTGAAATATATGAGCATGAAATTGAGACATACATTCATCTTTGTCCTTTACATTTTTTTGGCTCTATCCAACTCAAAGCTTATGGCACAACAAAATAAACACGAAACCATCACCCTTGGCGCCGGGTGCTTTTGGTGTACTGAGGCTGTTTTTCAGCGCGTACAGGGAGTGATCAGTGTGGAATCGGGTTATTCAGGAGGTAATATTTCCAATCCCACTTATCGTGAAGTCACTTCCGGACTCACCGGACATGCTGAAGTCGTGCAGGTAGTTTTCGATCCTGATATCATACCATTGAAATCAATACTTGAAATATTCTGGCGAACCCATGATCCAACCACCCTCAACAGGCAAGGTGCTGATGTAGGCACCCAATACCGGTCGGCTATCTTCTACCATAACGACCATCAAAAAAACACGGCTGAACGCTTAAAAAATGAATTGAACAATGCCCATATCTGGGACGGACCGATCGTAACAGAGATCACTCCCTTTGATGCATTCTACAAGGCAGAAGATTATCATCAGAACTATTTCAGGAACAACCCCAACCAGCCCTACTGCCAGTTTGTGATCGTGCCCAAATTGGAAAAGTTCGAGAAACTGTTTCGTTCTTTTAAAGCTGAATGAACCTTATTGAGCATCACTAATACGAGGAGCTGTTGCAACACTATAAAGCCATCGAAGAACGTGCTATACTTGATCTGTTTGTATCGCTTTACCACGCATTTCCGAAAGCGAGGATCAAACAGACGGAATCACCTGACTTTATCCTATCACTGGGCCGAAAACGGACCATAGGTATTGAACTTACAAAATTATATCTGCATAACATTGAAGGGCAGGCATCGAAACAGCAAAATTTCAAGTTGGAACCGGGACAGATTCAACAAATCATTGACCGTAAGAGTAACAAAATCAATCTTTATCATAAAAAGAAAACAGATGAGCTGTGGTTGATCATCGTTTTGGGCTTTGACGAAGACTTAAAAAGTCATCTAATCAGCAATAGCAGCTTCAACCACATGTATCAAACAGGCTTTAATAAGGTCTTTATGCTGGATATGAAACAGAAAAACATAACCATGCTGCTTCTGGAACATGAATGATTTTCAATAAAAATAATGCCTGGTATCAGAAAAGGTATTTATCAATATGTATTGTTGGCTTTGTCTTAAATGAGGTTCAAAATAGGTTGGAGGTTACTTTAATATGTATACGAATTGGAAAATTTTCCAATTCACTTTAGCTTGCCTTTCAAATTTTTCCAAGCAACCACTCTAACACATTAATATATAGATATATAGATATATAAACTAATAGCTACATATTCTTGTATTAAAGTTTTTATTGTGTTTACTCAGTTTGAACTGAAGACTTTAGCCAGTTGAAATAATTCAAAAAATTAAGTTATTAGATAAAGTGTACTTATTTTTAAGACCCCCAAAAGCAAATGTATCACTCCAAACTATAAAAAAAAACTCCCACCGAAGCGGGAGTACAGGATTTTATATCCTTCGGCACGCCGAAAGCTATCGGTGGCCTTATTGTGATAAGATATAAAAATGGTTCTCTTTAATTAGAGGTTTCAAATATAAATATTTTTATTAGAAAATGTTAATTTTAGCAGATATTTTCTGAATAGCTAACCAAAACCTTATAAAATGAGTAGAATATTAGGACTTGATTTGGGTACAAATAGTATTGGATGGGCGGTTGTGGAGAAGGAAGACGGAGAATACTCTTTAATAGATAAAGGAGTGAGAATTTTCCAGCAAGGAGTAAAAATTGAGAAAGGAATCGAGAGTTCGAAAGCGGCTGAACGAACAGAACATCGCAGTGCTCGACGTCTAAAGTACCGTAGAAAGCTACGTAAGATAGCAACACTTAAAGTATTGGCTGAATACGGCTACTGTCCAGGACTAACAAAAGAAGAATTAGACTTGTGGCGATACAAAAAGATTTATCCTCTTAACAACAGTTTTCGCAATTGGTGGCTTACCGATGAAGGTGCGGAAAAACACCCCTATTTTTTTCGAAACCTGGCAATAACGAGGCAATTGGATTTAAACAAGGAAAAAGATAAACATAAGTTAGGCCGCGCTTTTTACCACATGGCACAACGTCGGGGATTTCTAAGCAACCGTCTAGACTCAACACCAGAAAATGAAACCGGAAAGGTAAAAAGCAGTATTAAAGAGTTACAGGAAAAGAAGGGTAACAGAACATTAGGCCAGTATTTTTATGAAGATTGTTATCTAAAAGGAGAAAAAATAAGAGACCAGTACACAAGTAGGGAAGAAGATTACCTTGATGAATTTAATCGTATCTGTACTTTCCAGAATATCCCGGAAGAATTCGAGCAAAAATTACACAAAGCCATTTTTTACCAGCGTCCGCTAAAGTCGCAAAAAGGATTGATTGGCAAATGTGTATTTGAGCCAACCAAACCCCGTTGTGCCGTGTCGAGGCCTGAGTTTGAAGAATACCGGATGCTTTGCTTTATCAATAATATTAAAATAAAAACACCTTATGATGAAAAGTTAAGGCCTCTTAATGCAAAAGAACGAAGTAAATTAATACCTCGTTTTTTCTTACAACGCGATCATTTTGATTTTGAAGATTTAGCCAAACAGATTGCACCTAAAAAGCAATACAAATACTTTAGGGACAGAAACAAGAATCCTGAGGATTACCTGTTCAATTATTCAATGAAAACCACGGTCAGTGGCTGTCCTGTTTCGGCTCGTTTTAAAGATTTGTTCGGAGCTGAATTTATTGATGATGATTTTAATTTCGTAAAAGACAGCAATAACAGAACACCTAAATTAATTTCTGATGCCTGGCATGCGCTATATACTTTTAATTCGGAAAATAAACTAAAAGAGTATGCACAAAAGCATTTTGACAGCAGTGAGGACAAATCAGTTTTATTTTCGCAGAAAATTCACCTAAAGCATGAATTTGCATCATTAAGCCTAAAAGCCATAAACAAGATTTTACCGTTTTTACGTGAAGGTTTAATATACTCACATACAGTATTTTTAGCTAATATGGAGGAAGCTGTTCCTGTCCATATATGGAAAAACGAAGACAATAGAAAAATAATAAGAACTGCCATTAAAGAGATAATTGAAAATCATTCTGACAATACAACAATCGTGAATATGGTGAATGGATTGATTACCAATGCCCGTCGTGAAAATGAGGTTTGGAGCGAAGAGGCTAAACAGTTGTATTTTAGTGATCTTTACAGAAGAATAAAAACGGCTTTTGGAGCAAAGAGATTTGAAAACTTTTCGGAGTATAAAAAGAACAGTCTAATCAATAAGGCGCGGCAATTGATCACTGAATTTATGCCTAAAAATCTTGGAAAAGGAGAACATTTAAAAGCTGAGCGCCTTGACGAAGCGGTATTAACATTTTTAGGTGATAATTTTGGGGAAGAAAATCTGAATGCAAAAAAATTATATCATCCTTCGGCAATAGAAACCTATAAACCCGCCAAAAGAGGAAAAGATGGCAGGCTCTATCTAAGTAGCCCAATGACATCTTCTGTGCGTAACCCTATGGCAATGCGTGCGCTTCATCAACTTCGTTTGATAATTAACGAACTGATCAAAAACGGAATAATTGATCTTAATACCAAAGTAAATATTGAGATGTCCCGCGGTTTGTTAAATGCAAATGAAAGAACCGGCTTGAAACGCTGGCAAGACGATAGGGAGAAAAAACATAAAGAATTTATTGATCGAATAAAAGAACATTTCTCGCCAGATTATCAACCCTCGGAAGATGAAGTGTTAAAATATCAGCTATGGGAAGAACAAAAGCGTATTTGTTTGTACACAGGCAAACCTATCAACATTGAAGATTTTCTGGGTTCTAATCCCAAATTTGATATTGAACATACCATACCGCGCAGCCAATCGTACGACAATTCTCAGGAAAATAAAACACTCTGCGAAAATGAGTTCAACAGAAGGATTAAAAGAAACAGAATTCCATCCGAATTATCGAACCACGAAGAAATATTAGTCAGGATAGAGCACTGGAAAGAAGAAATTGAGAAACTGGAGATTGAGATTCAAAAGGCGATACGCCAATCAAAAGGGGCTGCCGATAAAGTTCAAAAAGATAGAGCCATTCAGAAACGGCACCAGCTTACCTACAAACGCAACTATTGGCAGAATAAATACAAACGTTTTGCCATGGAAGAAGTGCCGGAAGGTTTTAAAAACAGCCAAATGGTAGATATTGGCATTATTACCAAATATTCACGGCTATACCTGAAAACCGTTTTCCCTAAAGTATATACAGTGAAAGGTAACACCGTTGCCGATTTTCGTAAAATGTGGGGACTACAGGATATTTACACTAAAAAAGCTCGCGTTAACCATGTTCACCATTGTATTGATGCCATCACCATTGCTTGCATGGATAAAAGCAATTACGAGACCCTGGCAAAATTTTATCACGACAGTGAAGATGCTTTTGAACGTGGGTATGAGGCTAAACCAAAAGTTGAAAAGCCCTGGACAACCTTTACCGAGGATGTCAAAGAAATTGAAAAAGAAATACTCGTATCGCACCATACACCCGATGTATTGCCAAAACAAAGCAAAAAGAAGCTGCGAAAACGGGGGAAAATACAGTACGACAAAAATGGTGACCCCATATATTTAAAAGGCGATAGTGTTAGAGGCAACCTCCATAAAGACACTTTTTATGGTGCCATCGAACGAGAAGTGCTTAATAAGAAAGGCGAAACAGAAAAGCAAATAAAATATGTGGTAAGAAAATCGCTTGACGGGTTGGAAGATTCTGCCGTTAAAAATATTGTTGACGGCCGGGTTAGAGAAATAGTAATTCATGCACGAAATCAGGAAAAGGATTTACAAAAACAAATTGAAAACCTTTTAAAACAACGCAGAAAAGCCGAAGAAAATGAAGAGGCTGATATTGATAATAAAATTGCCAAGCTGAAAAAGCAAATTACCGCACTATACTGTTTATCCAATAAAAGCGGGGCTCCTGTTCCGATAAAAAAGGTGAGGGTGTATCAACCAGTGGTTACTAATCCGTTGCCCGATTTTAAAAAACACCGCGACTTATCAGACAAAGAATATAAGCAACAGTACAATGTGGCAAATGATGGGAATTATGCGATGGCATTTTATGAAGGTATTGACCGGAATGAGAAATTAAAAAGGTCCATTTTAATGGTAAATAACTTTGACGCAGGTAAGTTTTTTAACGGAAAACTTGAAGAATCGCCTTTTCCTGATAAACATCCAAAAACCGGTCTGTACTTAAAGTACCTTTTAAAAACCGGAACGCTTGTTATGTTCTGGGAAAAATCGCCTGAAGAATTAAGGAGCAAAAATATTGATAATGTTCAGCGGCTTTATAAAATCACCAAAATGAATAAAGATGGGCGAATCACATTTAAATACCATCAGGAAGCAAGAAATGATGAAAACCTGAGACTTGATTATGAAAAAGAGCATGGAGTAAAAGCACCAAAATCGTTAACAAACGGAGAGTCATTTATTGATTTTGATAATCCATCGCCGAAACTACTGCTAAGTCCTCCTAACTTCAACTTCATGGTTGAAAATTATGATTTTAAAATTAGTTCAACAGGTAAAATAGAATGGTTAAATGAATATTGAATTATCGGGTTCATTAAAAAAAACCTTGAAGGTTTCCGAAACCTTCAAGGTTTAAATCAATCACTGAACATCTGAATGTTTAAAGAACACTCATTGGTCTGGAGCATAACTTTCGGTGTCTTTAAGGCTAAAAAGTGTTTTAAAAAGAAAAACTTACTTTTAATAAATTGAAAATCATTCCACTTGAATACGGCAAATTCTACCACATCTACAACCGTGGAATCAATGGTTGTAATCTGTTTCGTGACAATGAAAACCATGAGCATTTTCTGTATTTGTATGATAAACATATTGCCAAGCTTACAGATACTTTTGCATGGGTGCTGATGAGGAATCATTTTCATTTATTGGTAAGGATTAAAACTGTGGAGGAACTAAACCTTCAAGGTTTCCAAAACCTTGAAGGTTTGAAAGGAACAAACCGAAGCTTTGCAAATCAGCAATTTGCCAACCTATTCAACGCCTACACCAAGGCAATTAACAAACGGTATCACCGCACCGGTAGTTTATTTGAACATCCTTTCAAGCGAATTCAGGTCACTTCAAATGATCAGTTAAAGTATCTGGTTTATTATATTCATCATAACCCTATTCATCACGGATTTTGTAACCATTTTCTTGAATATCCGTGGAGCTCATATTTGACCATCTTATCACCGAAGCAAACAAGATTAAATAGGGATGAAGTACTGAAATGGTTTCAGGATAAAGCATATTTTAAAGAATATCACACCAAAGAACAAATTGAAAAATTTAGTGGATTACAGATAAATTCAATTAATGACTTTTAGACCTTCAAGCTTACCAAAACCGTGAAGGTCAGATGTAAATTCAACCATCATGCTAAAACGCACCTTATTTATTTCGAACCCTTACCACCTTTCATTAAGAAACAGCCAGCTAGTCGTTTCAGAAAAGTCCGGATTACCCTTAAAAACTGCACCGGTTGAAGACATTGGTTTCGTTGTGATCGATAATCCTCAGATTTCATTTACTGTGAAGCTGGTGGAAGAATTAAATGCAAACAATGTGGCAGTGGTATTTTGCGACAGCAAACATTTGCCATCTTCCATGCTTTTATCCCTTGATGCCAACCATATTCAGAATGAATTATTCCGAGCACAAATCACAGCCTCAGAGCCGCTTAAAAAGAATTTATGGAAACAGACCGTAGAAGCTAAGATAAAGAACCAGGCCCTGTTACTTGAAAAAACAGGGAATAATGGAAGTAAGTTAAGAGCAATAGCAAAATCAGTAAAAAGCAACGACAGCGACAACCGCGAAGGGTTTGCCGCCAGGATTTACTGGAATATGTTGTTCGGTAAGGAATTTATACGCGACCGATACGGCAATCCACCCAATATGTATCTAAATTATGGCTATACTATATTACGTTCGGCAGTGGTACGGGCTATTGCAGGATCCGGATTGTTAGCCACGTTGGGAATTCACCACCGCAACCGCTACAATGCCTTTTGTTTGGCCGATGATGTTATGGAGCCCTACCGCCCCTGGGTGGATGAAATTACGTTGAAAATTTGGGAAAAGCACCGTAATGAAACAGTCTTAAACAAAACCCATAAAGCAGAACTCTTGCAATTGATGACTGCTGATGTTAGAATAGGGGAGCACAAGCGGCCTTTAATGTTGGCCCTGTCACAAACCACTTCATCGCTTGCCAGGTGTTTTACGGGAGAAACAAGAAAATTGATTTATCCTGAATTTGAATAATGGAGAGTTTCACATCCCATAAAGGTTTCTCAAAACCTAAATGGACTGAATTTATATATCATTATGACACACACCAGGCTAAATGCATATCATATCATGTGGTTATTTGTATTCTTTGATCTCCCAGTTACTACTAAAAAGGAAAGGCGGCAGGCAAGCCGTTTTCGTAAGGATTTATTAAACGATGGGTTCTCGATGATGCAGTATTCGGTTTATTGCCGCCATTGTGCCAGCAAAGAAAGTGCAGAAGTACATATAAAACGGGTTAAAAGATTTATACCTGATAAAGGACAGGTAAGTATACTAAGCGTTACTGACAAACAATACGGAAACATTTGCAACTTTTGGGGTAAAAAAACAGACCCACTGCCTGAAGCACCTAAACAACTCGAATTGTTTTGATCAATACGCTGTCAACATAATTTAATCCTTCAAAGTTTTCAGAACCTTGAAGGTTTAAAAAAAAGTACTAAATTTGACTTCTTCGTATTGATAATAGTAAGGCTCTTTGAAATATTGCAACATCATTCGTATTTTATTGATAGGATAAAATAAATGAGCATCATCCCACTTCCATGAGGTATGGAAGCGTATTTCTATGATTGAAAAAGTTTACAGAACCCTTGCCTTTTAAGGCATTGCTCCCCCTTGGTTGTGGTTTGATGTAAAAATGGAATGATATTCAAC
>CALAZZ010000239.1 GCA_937926515.1 uncultured Bacteroidales bacterium
ATGGATTGTTTATGAAATTTTTAGCATATCATTAACAAATAACATACCGCTAGCTTTGTTTTGCCTAAACCATATATAACAAACATCTATCTTCTATTGCCGTGTCAATGCTACTGTGTCGGTTAAGTCAGGGTTGATATGACACTTGCATCAGTACAAATAAATGATCCCCATTCCATGACGGGAATGCATTTATATCACCATATTTGCCTGCTTGAATATTCAAAGCCATCCTAGCATCTGATGGAAGAATAAGAACGTATCAGTTAATTTATTGTTATTTATTTAACAATATATAAATCTGTCATTCAATATAATAGAATTTATCTCTAACTTTTTTAAAAGAAAAAACCCTTATTTTTGACTAAAAATGGTACTTTTGCATCAATAAACCCATCTCAAAAACTTAAACGAATTTTATATGAAGAAAAGAGTTATCATTATTGGGGCTGCAGGGCGAGACTTCCATAATTTCAACACCTTTTTCCGCGATAATGAGTTGTATGACGTAGTCGCATTTACGGCTGCACAGATCCCTGACATTGACGGAAGGAAATACCCATCCGAACTGGCAGGCTCACTCTACCCTGCCGGAATCCCCATCTATGCTGAAGATGATTTGCCTAAGCTGATTGCTGACCTTAAAGTGGAAACCTGTGTGTTTTCCTATAGTGATGTAACCTACCATAAAGTGATGAGCATGAGTGCTATTGTGAACGCTGCAGGGGCCAATTTCATGCTGCTGGGTCCCAGGGACACTATGGTTAAAAGCACAAAACCGGTCATTGCCGTAGGTGCAGTGCGCACCGGCTGCGGCAAAAGCCAGACTTCGCGCAAGGTGATTGAATACCTCATGGCCAAAGGGCTTAAGGTGATTGCCATACGTCATCCTATGCCCTACGGTGACCTGGTAGCTCAAAAGGTACAGCGTTTTGCGAAGGTGGAGGATCTGGCCAAGCATAAGTGCACCATCGAAGAGATGGAGGAGTACGAACCGCATGTGGTGCGTGGTAATGTGATCTATGCCGGTGTGGACTATGAAGCCATTTTGCGTGCTGCCGAGCA
Organism: uncultured Bacteroidales bacterium; assembly: GCA_937926515.1. GTDB lineage: Bacteria > Bacteroidota > Bacteroidia > Bacteroidales > F082 > CALAZZ01. The sequence goes on from CALAZZ010000239.1 coordinate 1,066, forward strand.
GGACCCTGATGGTTGTGATGTCATCCTGTGGGATGGTGGAAACAACGACTTCCCTTTCTATGCGCCTGACCTGAACATTACCGTGGTTGACCCCCACCGTCCGGGACATGAGCTCAGCTATTATCCCGGTGAGGTCACTTTACGCATGGCCGATGTGGTGGTGATCAACAAAATGGATAGCGCCGGCCCTGAAGGAATACAGCAAGTGCGTGAAAATGTTCAGCAAGTAAACCCAAAAGCCGTAGTCATTGACGGGGCTTCACCCATCAAGGTGGACAAACCTGAAGTGATCAAAGGCAAGCGGGTACTGGTTGTTGAAGACGGCCCCACATTAACCCATGGCGAGATGAAGATCGGCGCCGGTACAGTGGCCGCTCAGAAGTTCGGTGCCGCCGAAATGGTGGACCCCCGCCCCTATCTCGTGGGCAAATTGTCTGAAACGTTCCGTATCTACCCCGGTATCGGAACATTGCTTCCCGCAATGGGTTATGGTGAACAACAGCTCAAGGACCTTGAAGCTACCATCAACAAAACCGATTGCGATGCCGTGGTCATCGGCACCCCCATTGACCTGACACGTATTGTGAAGATCAACAAACCCAACACACGCGTATATTACGACCTGCAGGAGATCGGCTACCCCACCCTGGATGAGGTGCTGACCGATTTTGTGAAAGTTCACAAGCTGTGATGCCAATAGAACTGATTCCAATAAAGCGACCTCTGGCCGCTTTATTTTTCTGTGCCCGTAAAGTTAGGGCAATACCCGATGTGCTTCAATAATCGACAACCCTGAAACCGGACAGGCCTGCCCCAATACTTAGGTTGTATGCAGGATCATTAAACTGCACAAAACTCACCTTAATGTCAAGGATTTGCGAGTCCTTAAAAGGAGTGAGCAGCACTCCTTTTAGGGGCGAAGCAATCCTGTGGATTAACTTTTTGCGTGTTTGAGGGATTCCCTTTAATCCGGAAGAGGTTGATTCTATGTCTTGTTGTTTCGACAAAAGGACCATCTTCTTGTTCTTTAAAGCATAAAGAACCAAATGCCTTCAGCAAATGATCGCCTGCCCGCTCTTGAAAAATACCGCAAATCCAGGCAAAGTAGTGCCTCGTCGTGCCTCCTCGGCAAACATTCCGCCCTCCTTCGTCGGGCGGATGCCTTTGCCGGATTTACAGGTATTTTCCAATTCCCTCCTCTGCGGCACCGCATTTGCTGTGGCCCTCCCGCCAGGTGGAATACGGTTTTGTTTTAGAAACAAGAGCCTTTCCATTGACCT
>CALAZZ010000240.1 GCA_937926515.1 uncultured Bacteroidales bacterium
ATTTCCCAGCATCAGGCAATAGAAGGCAATAATTTATTCATAATGATAACCCACTACACCTTTTTGCTAATCGGGTGAACACCTTTCGCGGTTTTCATGAGTAATTTTATGCAATCGTTTACAAATAGTTGACGAAAGCAAAAACCTAATCATATGGACATTGCAAATCGCTTTGATGCCAACCCTGTTTTAAGACCCTCACAGGTAAAGCCCAGTATGGAAGGAATGGAAGTTGTGTGTTTGCTCAACCCGGGGGTTTTTCGTTTTGATGGGAAAACCTGGCTGCTGTGCCGAGTTGCTGAACGCACGCCACAAAAGGAGGTCACCATACAAGTTCCTGTTTTCAGTGCAGAGGGCAAAACAGAAATATTAACCTTTTATCTGGATGACCCCGAACTGGATGCAAGTGATCCAAGGGTGATATTATATAAGGGAGTAAACTACCTGACTACGCTTTCACACCTGAGGCTTGTTTGCAGTGATGATGGTATAAATTTTTATGAGCCTGAGGGCTTTTCTCCTATATCAGGGCATGGAACTTACGAAGCTTTTGGTATAGAAGACTGCCGTGTAAGTTATTTCGAAGGCTGTTATCATCTGACCTATACCCAGGTCTCATCCATAGCTGTGGGGGTTGGATATATGCAAACCTATGACTGGAAACATTTCAACCGAAAGGGCATGATTTTCCCGCCCCATAATAAAGATTGTGCCATCTTCGAAGAAAGGATCAACGGTAAGTATTATGCACTTCACAGGCCAAGCAGCCCCGAACTTGGAGGCAATTACATATGGCTTGCCGAGTCACCTGACCTTATCCATTGGGGCAATCATCAATGTGTAGCTGTTACCCGCAAAGGGATGTGGGATGATGTTCGTATTGGAGCCGGTGCAGCACCTATTAAAACTGAAGCAGGCTGGCTTGAGATATATCACGGTGCCAATTCAGAGAATCGATATTGTCTTGGTGCATTATTACTCGATGCCAATGATCCTTCTAAAGTGCTGGCTCGAAGCAGCGAACCCATTATGGAGCCTATCATGGAATACGAGAAAACAGGCTTCTTTGGCAATGTGATATTCACCAATGGCCATATGGTTGATGGGGATACAATTACATTGTATTATGGCGCTAGCGATGAAGTGATTTGCGGTGCCAAACTATCTGTTAAAGAAATACTAAACACGCTAACATGAACCTAACGGACAGGCTATGAAGAACAAATTGAAAATTGAATACGACTTTTTCCTGACCATGCCGCGCCCAATGCGCTTACTGCTTATCACCAATATGATCTATGCCTTCGTATTGCCTATTGTCGATATTTTTGTGGGTGCTTACATCATGCGAAGTTCAGACGATCCGTCCTTGGTTGCCATCTACCAACTTTGTGTTTACACAGGCATACCATTTACCTTTTTACTAAACGGATTTTTGCTTAACCGCTTCAAAATAGCACGCCTTTATAGTTTTGGAATGTTACTCAGTGGCATATCTATGATCTTCATGATGTCACTTAGTGTAGTGAATGTTGCCGGTGTGGCAATTGCCGGCCTCATCATGGGAGGATCATTCGGATTCTTCTGGGCCAACAGGGACTTCCTGGCCTTGGATACCACCAACGATTCAAACCGGAATTATTATTATGGTGTAGAAACATTCTTTTATACCATTACCGCTATCATAGTTCCTGTAACAGTAGGATGGTTCCTGGTAAGATCTACTGCAATGGGATGGTTTGCCGGAAATATCACCGGGGCTTACAAAGTGATAACCTTTGTGGTGTTTTTGCTAACAATCATCTCAAGTTATGTGATCCATCAGGAGAAATTCCGGAATCCAAGACAGAAGAAGTTCCTCTTCTTTAAATATGATCTGCTTTGGAACAAAATGCTTTTTTTGGCAGGGCTTAAAGGAATGGTGCAAGGTTATATCGTAATTGCTCCGGCTATTCTCATCATGAGGTTGGTCGGTGATGAAGGGTCACTTGGCACCATTCAAAGCATTGGAGGAGTAATAACAGCTTTGCTACTCTATGTGCTCGGACGAACAACCAAACCTAAACATCGTATCTGGGTGTTTTCAGCCGGGCTTATTTTATTCTTTGTGGGTTCGCTTGTCAATCAGGTCATGTTCTCTGCTACTGGCGTCATCGTTTTTGTGATTTGCCTGATCATGTTCAGACCCTTACATGATATTGCCTATTTTCCGATACAATTACGTGTTATTGACATCCTGTCCATAAAAGAAAACCGAAGCGAATTTGCCTACATTTTTAACCATGAATTTGGCCTCTATATTGGTCGTTTTTTCGGTTTAGTATTGTTTATTGTGTTGATGTATTATGTATCTGAATCATTTGCACTTAAATACTCTCTTCTGATTGTCGCTGCAATACAATTATTATCGATACCTGTTGCTCGAAATATCGTGAAACACACAAGTAAAACAATTGCAAATTTCGATGGTGACATAGACGCCATGAAAGAAGAACTACTCATCCCTGAAGAAATTCCGGTTAAAGAAAAAATATAAGCTTATGAACAAAAGGTCAGCAATTTTAAATTATCTGAAAACTTGGGCTATCTTTAGCTTATTGGCAATGATAATCTCATGTAGTCATTCAACTCAAGTTGAACAAGTTGATATCCAACGTATTAATGAGATGCCTGACCTGCCTGAGCCTTACCAGATGATAGACTGGCATGAATTAAGTCGCGAGTTTGATCAGTATGTGTTTGATTTTACGCTCGAAGGTAAGTTTCTTCCATTTATATGGCTGGATGATAACAGACGAAACTTTGATCAAACGACATTTGGACTGTACACAGCCATCGGCGATATAAGGCAGGGACCCGAAAAATACAATGGCGAATTCCACGAATCCATTGGAAGCCTGGGCGCCTTGCTGGGTGCCGGCCTGAATGGAATTGATAAAACCGATCAGCACGGCTTCAACTATGTTAAAATGATTCAAAACTATTTCAATAGTGAAAATGGTTGGAATATTATGATGAATAATACCAATTCGGACATCGCCCTTCTGGGAGGTGGATATGGTCGAGACTGGTGGTATGATCTGTTTCCAAATGTACTTTACTATGCCGTTTCGGATGTATTCCCCGGTGTGGAGCGTAGTGACAGCCTGCTGCTTATCATTGCCGAACAGGTGTATAAAGCCGACTCTATCCTGGATGGTAATTATCACTATTCCTATTTTGATTATGCAGCCATGCAAGGTATGCGATCTCATATTCCTTACCAGGAGGATGCAGCAGCAGGCCATGCATGGATACTACTGGCCGCTTATCACAAATTTGGCCAGGATAAATACCTTGAAGCTGCCAAGAGGGCAATGAATGCGCTGACTTCACTAAATGAAAGCAGGTTCTATGAAGTATTGCTTCCATATGGGGCTTACGTTGCCGCCCGCCTTAACGCAGAACACAATATGGATTATGACGTCAAACAAATATTGGATTGGTCATTCGAAGGCACCCATGCCAAAGACGGGCGATATGGCTGGGGGGTGATTGTGGACCGGTGGGGCGATTATGATGTTTCAGGCCTGGTGGGCAGTTGGCATCATGACGGTGGGTTCGCTTTTGCCATGAACACCTTCGACATGGCGTGGCCCCTAACTGCCATGTTGCCTTATGCACCTCAATATGCCAATGCCGTTGGCAAATGGATACTCAATGCATCAAACGCATCAAGACTCTTCTATCCTCATGAAATACCTGATCAGCATCAGTGGCTGCCCGAAAAAAAATCCATCACTCGCAATGTGATCGCTTATGAGGGACTTAAAAAGACTGACCACCTGAATAAACCATCACTTGACGGAATCAGTCCCGTAGCGCTTGGTGATGGACCACTATGGATCGAAGGACAACCTGATGAATCGGTATTCAGCTTGTATGGTTCTGCTCATGTCGGCATATTTGGAGCATTGATAAAAGAAACTGATGTACCAGGAATACTTAAAGTGGACTGTCGTGCAACCGATTTCTATAGCAGAGGCGTCTTTCCTATATACTTGGTATACAACCCTTACGATGAGAGTAAAACAGTAAATTATAGCACGAATGAACCCATGGCCCAGTTATATGATATCATCACGGGGCAGGTAATCACAGCCCAGGCAGAATCAACAGCAGAGGTTGAAATTCCTGCCCGATCCTCCAGGCTTATCGTTGAATTGCCGGTAGATGCCAGGATACATGCATCCAAAGGCAAAGTCTATGTTGGAGATGTGGTCATTGCCTATTGACAAGAAATAGAAAAATGAAGTTAAAACCAAAAGCTTTATGAAAATGCGATACAAATTGTTGTCTTTTCTGATTTGTTTCTCCTTGTACAGTATCTTTATTCCCAACACATTATGGGCACAAGGTCAATACATTACGATCTCCGGTGTCGTCACTGATGCGACAGGAGAAACATTGCCGGGAGTAAATATTCTTATTGAAGGAACTACTTTGGGCACCATCACTGGCTTTGACGGTGAATACCAGATTGAAGTGCCTTCAAATCTGGAAAATCCGGTACTTATATTTCGTTTTGTGGGCTTCAAAACAAAACAGATTGTCATCGGCTCTCAAACCGTACTGGATGTGGTTCTTGAGCAGGACATTCAACTCCTTGATGAGCTGGTCGTTGTAGGTTATGAAATCAGACGCAAAGCGGACCTCACCGGCGCAGTATCAAGCATCAAGATGGATGAATTGCTTAGCCTGCCCGTTGGAGGGCTTGACCAAGCGCTGCAAGGCAGGGCTGCTGGTGTGAATATCACACACAACACCGGCATGCCCGGCGAAGGCGTAAATGTACGAATCCGTGGAGTGGGGTCTATCAACAGCAGTAACGACCCACTCTATATCGTTGATGGCGTGCCCACAACCGATGCGCTAAGTGCATTACATCCCAACGATATTGAATCAGTGAGCATTCTGAAGGATGCATCATCAACAGCAATTTATGGCTCTCGGGCTAATAATGGGGTTGTACTGATCACAACACGTAAAGGTCATGAAGGCAAACCACGTATCGAATTTAACTCACAGTTTGGGTTTCAACAACATGGTAAGCTTACCGAAATGACGAATAAGGACCAATACACCGAAATCTATAACGAAGCTGCATCAAATGACAATGCCTTTATCGAGAATCCAAGGTTGCAAAGAAAATATATTACATCAGAGCTGGCATCTACTTTACCTGACGTTGATCATCTGGAAGCCATTTTCCGCACCGGAATGATCCAGAATCAAAATCTTTCAGTAAGCGGTGGTGACCCAGGCTTATCTTATCTTATATCAGGTAATTACTTCTCACAAGAAGGCATTATCATTGGCAGTAAATATGAGCGCGTCTCCGGAAAGGTAAGCCTGAGCAGTCAAATAAATTCTTTTATTAAAGTGGGGACCAACCTCAACCTATCCCGAAGTGACAATGATATTATTGGAAGCAGTGGTGACGGATACGGAGGTAATGGTGGCAGCGTTGTCAGGTATGCATTCTTCCGCACCCCACCCATTGCCGTAAGAGACGAAAGCGGAGCATTTATTGACCTCCCTGAAAGACCGGAGCTTTTTGGTGATGGCTACAATCCGGTTGGTCTGGCAACTTATATGTCGAACAACCTGAAAAAAAACCGTTTTTTTGGTGATATAAATGCACAATTTACCATCTTGCCTGAACTGTTGCTCACTTCAACCTTTGGAGGAGACTTTACCGCTATTCAGCATAGGCGTTTCGACAGGAACTGGGGTACTAACAACCGGATAAACAATCCGAACAGGCTTTTTATTGGTGACGGTATCGACCAGGATTGGACCTGGAGTAATGTACTTTCATATGCAACCATGTTTGGAGAGCACCATGACTTTTCAGCCATCATTGGTTCCGAAGCCATACATGGAAGTGGTTATCTACATACCGGCACGCAGCAGGATTTCCCTGATCAAACACCCATCCTTGTTTTTCTGGGCAATGGTCTTGGCAATACCATGGTCAACGAAAACAGATGGGGTTATTCACTGCTTTCGTTTTTTACTCGTGCCAATTATATTTACAATGGAAAATACTTTTTGTCGGGGACACTTCGTCGTGATGGATCTTCAAGGTTCAGCCCAGAAAACCGCTGGGGTACTTTCTACTCATTTTCTGCTGCATGGCGTCTCGACCGTGAAGCATTCATGAGTGGATTCAATAATCTGGATATGCTCAAGCTACGTGTAGGTTATGGAGCTATCGGAAACCAGGAAGTAGGCAACTATTCCTATTCTGATCAGGTTGGGTACAATTTCGATTACCCTTTTGGTAACATATTATACCGTGGATATGCCATCACATCATTGGGAAATCAAGATCTTCAATGGGAAACCAGCGTTCAGTACAATGCCGGTATTGACCTCGGTCTTTGGGCCGGAAAATTCAATACATCTCTTGATTTCTTTCACAAGATCACTGACAATATGCTCGTTAAGGAACCCATACCTCCTTCAGCAGGAAATGCCGATCCCGCCTGGGTGAACAGGGGTAAGATCCTCAACCAGGGTGTGGAGCTTGACCTGAACTACAGAAACAAGTTTGACCAACTATTTATGGATGTAACGGCAAATGTAGGATACCTCCATAATGAAGTGCTAGAATTGCCGGCACCCATTGTAGGAGGTAGAATTGACAATGGTGTTTTTGCCACCCGTAATGAGGTAGGATATCCCGTTGGATCATTTTTCCTTTATGAAATGGATGGCATCTTTCAAAACCAACTGGAAGTATTCACCAGTGCTTATCAAGGAGTAAATATCAGGCCTGGTGATGTAAGATATGTTGACCAGAATGGTGATGGAGTCATCAACGAATTGGATCGTGTGCATGTTGGCAGTGCAATACCAAAATTCACAACAGGGTTAAACATAGCGGCTGCTTATAAGCACTTTGATCTGGCGCTATTTCTGCAAGGTGCTTTCGGTCATCAGATCTATTACCAGATAGCCACCGATATTGAAGGTTTCTATCGCCCATTCAATGTCACCATGCGGTATTTCAATGAGAGGTGGACGGGAGAAGGTACCAGCAATACACAACCCCGTGCCTCATGGGCAGCTAAATCGAACAACACAAGGCCTTCAACACGTTTTTTAGAAGATGCCTCCTACCTGCGTTTGAAGAATATACAGCTAGGTTATACCATTCCCAATCACTTACTTGAAAGGTATGGCATTACAAAACTTAGGGTATATGTTACAGCGCATAACCTGCTTACATTTACAAAATATCCTGGCCTTGATCCTGAAATGACCACCAGCGACAACTCAGCAGCCGAAGGTGATGCCGCAGCCGGGATCGACTGGGGAACGTATCCTCTTGCTAAATCATATAACATTGGTATTCAGTTGAACTTCTAAAAACAGATTGTCATGAAAAAAATATTGATATTATCACTTATAGCTTGGTTCCTGTTTGGCTGTTCCAAATTCCTGGACGAAGATATGCAGGGAATATATACCAGTAATACCTTTTTTAGCACGGACGATCATGCCTGGCTAGCACTGACAGCTGCATACCAACCGATGGCTTTCAGCAGCATACATAATAACCTATGGGTTTTTGGTGATGTTACTTCGGATGATGCAATCAAAGGTGGAAATCCGGGTGACCAAAGCGAAATAGAGTTTATCGAACAATTTACCTATACCCGGGATAATGGATTTTTGCTGAACATCTGGCGTCGCTACTACGAAGGCATTTCTCGTGCCAATGATGTGATCCACCGTCTTGGAACCGGAGTCTCACAAAATGTACGTGAACAGGCAATAGCAGAGGCCCAATTTCTACGTGCCTATTATTACTTTAACCTGGTAAATATATTCGGTGAAATCCCGTTAAAATTAGCACCTGCCTATAGCACGGCAGAATTGCATGTTGGTGTTTCAGCTGTTGAAACCATATTTACACAAATTGAACAAGACCTTTTGGATGCCATTGAAAAACTTCCTTCCTCAGCAAGTCAGGCCGGAAGGGCAAATAAGGCTGCCGCCTACGGATTGTTGGCAAAAACTTATCTCTATCAAAATAAATACAGCGATTGCCTGGATGCAATTGAAATGCTCGAAGTCAACGGTTCATTTAGTCTGGTAAATAATTATAGCCACAATTTCAGATCAGGCATGCAAAATAACAGCGAAACCGTGTTCGCAATACAGCATCTCACGGGCCAGGAACCTTTTGCCGGAAATGTGTTGAATCAGTGGTTTGCACCCCAACATGAAAACGGATATTTCTTTAATGCACCCACACAAGATTTCGTGGATGCATTTGAAAAGACTGATGATGACATTGTTGATCCACGACTTGACTACACCCTCGCCCGCGAGGGTTCAACCTGGCTTAATGGCGAACCTTACGATCCTGCATGGTCACCTACAGGCTATACCCTCAAAAAACATGTTCAACCTTTGGACGAAATACCCACTGGCTTAAAAGGTGATGGCAACCTGAACTATATTTATATGCGCTATGCCGATGTGTTGTTGATGAAAGCCGAAGCACTGAACGAACTCAACAGGACTGCCGAAGCACTTGAACCCATTAATCAGGTTAGAAAAAGGGCAAGAGAATGCTATCTGTATGATGAACACCTTGAAGGGCATGGCAGTATTCCTCCAGGTCTATTGCCTGAAATTGAAACAACCAATCAAAACCAATTGCGACAGATCATCCGCAATGAAAGGCGTGTTGAACTAGGTTTTGAATTTCACCGGTTTTTTGATTTAATGCGCTACGGAAAGATCTATGCTGAAGAAAAACTGAGCGAAACATCCTTTGTATTTGATCAGCATAGGTATTTTCCAATCCCTCAAAACGAGGTAGATATAAACACAAATATTAATTAATTCAATTATTCACTAACCCCAATTATTCATTAATAACTAAATTTATGTATTATGGAAAAGTTTAAATTTCTCTCAAGATTCATGATTGTGGCTATCCTTATGGCAGCTGTTACAATCACTGGTTGTAAAAAGGATGACGATGATGATGACGACCAGGTTAACAAAACAGAATTGCAGGCTAAGATCACTGAAGCCGAAACCCTGCATGATGGTGCCGAAGAAGGGACTGCCCAGGGCCAATACCAATTTGGGGCAAAAGCCGAACTTCAAAGCAGTATCGACCTGGCAAAAGCTGTTTACAACAATGCGGAGGCCACCCAAACACAAGTCGACAATGCTGTCATAGCACTGGATCAGGCGATCGATGCGTTTGAGGCTAAAAAGGTAGTGCCTATTGCACCCGAAGCACTCGTTGGTCACTGGACCTTCGATGATGGTGAAGGTACAACCTTAACCGACTACTCAGGCAATGGCTACCATGGAACATTAATGAGTGGTGCCGATACCTGGGGAGGTGGTTTACCGGTATGGTCCACCGACCGTTATGGAAACGATAGCAAAGCCCTTATGTTTAATGAAGGTGCATTTGTTTCCATACCAAATAATCCGGCACTGAGCCCTGCAAACATCACCATTTCACTTTGGGTGAATGCCGCAGAGATATTGGAAAACAATCGTTTTATGGGCCTACACTCATGGAATGGTTACAAATTCCAGCTGCAGTCGGTAAACAAGTCGTTTTTTACCATTGCCACCACCGAAGGTATTTACGACAGGGATACGGACCCACCACTTGAAGTAAATGAGTGGTATCACCTTGCAGTGACCTTTGGTAACGGCAATATGACATTCTACGTTGACGGGACTGAAACAATGGTTTGGGATAACACTCCGGGAACTGCAGTTTCAGTTTCAGGCAATGCGCTGGTATTCGGAAGGGATACAGATGTGTACGCACCGGATGATTCAAACTATGAAAATGACCTGATCATTCCACTTGCATGGGGTGGTTACTTCCATGGTTTGATGGATGAGGTAAGGATATATAATACCGTTCTTACCGGTGCCCAGATACAATCTATCTACGATGTAGAAAAGCCATAAAGCGTTGGTTGATTAATACTTCTGAATGAGGTACGGCTCGGTGCTAACTTCATAATGATTAGTGAAGCACCGGGTCGCCTCTTTTTGGGGTTATAACAGAAGTATTTTAATCACTCATCAAAAGGCCTTCTTCTATTCGATAAATGACATTGATTACTCAATGATTAATGATTCATTTAGATGGTGTATTGTATTAGAGTGCCTCAAATAATTAAACACCACGTTTAACATGCATAAACATCCTATTATTACAGCTGCTTTATTGATGGTCTTGGGACTGGTATCCTGCAATAAAAAAACTGATATACCCTGGTGGCAAGAAACCGTATTCTATCAGATCTATATGCCTTCATTCCAGGATAGCAACGGCGATGGCTATAGTGATTTCCGAGGGATGACCAACAGGCTTGACTACATAAAGGATCTAGGCATAAAAGGTATTTGGCTCACACCCTTTCTTGAATCACCTAAGGTGGACAATGGGTATGATATAGCGGATTATTATGCTATTGATCCAGTGTATGGCACAATTGATGATTTCAAAAGCTTTATTCATGAAGCACATGCAAGGGGCATATACGTGATTATGGATATGGTAGTGAACCACAGCTCAACTGATTGTGAATGGTTTCAGCAAGCTCGCACATCACCTGACAATCCTTATCGGCAATACTACATTTGGCAGGATCAGCCCAACAATTGGGAATCCTTTTTCGGCGGCCCGGCTTGGACATTCGACAGCCTTGCAGGCCAGTATTACTATCATCAATTTGATAAGCGAATGGCCGATCTGAACTGGACCAATCCTGAGCTGATCGAAGAAATAAAGAATGTTTTGCGTTATTGGTTAGACCTGGGCATCGATGGATTTCGTATGGATGTGATTAACTTCCTGACCACCGATGGCATACTTGAAGAAAACCCGATGGCAGATGGCAAACAAATTCACAAGTACGATATTGACCAACCCGGTGTTAAAAACGCCATGAAAATTATCAAGGAAACCGTCAATGAATATGATAATCGTTTTGTTGTTGGCGAAGTGGGCAGCGATCAAATTGATATACTCAAACAATACCAATCCTATGAAATGATGGATGTTGTATTCAATTTCAACTTTGGAAGCATCCCGGAATTCTCAGCCGACCAACTATTTAACGAACTCAAAAGCATGGAGGAAAAAATGCCGGGTATGCCTACGCTTTTTTTTGGCAGCCATGATAACCCAAGGTTGATGAATCGCCTGGCCGAAAACAATACGGAGCGTGCCCTGGCACTGGCGGCCCTGATGCTTACAGCAAAGGGAGTGCCCTTCATTTATTATGGTGAGGAGATCGGCATGCAAAACATTGAAGCTACATCTGTCGAAGAAATCGTTGATGTACAAGGTCGCACACAGTATACACTTGCCATGGAAGCCGGTAAAAGCCCTGATGAAGCCCTGCAGGTTGGCAACAAACACAATCGCGATAAATCACGTAGCCCTATGCAATGGAACCCGGGTCCTCATGCAGGATTTACTTCCGGTACACCATGGATCCGATTACATCCTGATTACCCCATGGTCAATGTTGAAACCTATTTAGATTTAGAACATTCCATACTCAATCAATATAAAGCACTCATCGCCTTACGCAATCAGCACAAACCCTTACAATATGGTGATTATCTTACTTTGGAGAACGATGAGGGATGCATCTGGTTTACACGTGAATATGAAGGTGAGAAAATTAATGTATACGTCAATTTTGGAGGGCAAACAAAAATAGAGGTGCCAGAAGGTGCTCAAATTCTTCTGGGCAATACTTATCTCGAAACTGATTCATTTTTGGTGCTCAAACATTAAGGTTCCAAAACAGCTTTCATTAAACTGTAAACAACGCTTCCTACCCCACTGCAAGTCCGCTCAGATGGGCCAGCAACACATAGGACTTTAAACCCCATTTCCTTTAACCATACTCGAATATTAGAGATATTCCCTGTTCTATACGGATCAAGAATAAGGATTGGTTTCCCCAATTTCTGGGCACAGAGAATAGTATAATCGGTGCCCGGATCCGAGGCAACACTATCAGGTCTCAATACCAACAATGCGTTTGCATCAAAAACATTCATTTTTGTACGCATAGAACGAGGTAGATGCGGTGCATCTGGGCTACATCGGGCAGTAGTTTCCCTTAGTTTGTACTTCGAAGGTATGATGCCATTATCGCATTCCCTCCCGGGGGGGCACCATCCGCCTGTCAGAAGCCCAAGTTCGATTGCTGCATCCATGGCCGCCTGATCCACCCCGGTTTGACCACCTGTGATTATTTTTATCATCATATCTTCACTTGTCATCCATTCTATCCCTTCATGCACATTTTAGTTCATTCAAAATTAAACAAAGCTTTGCACAATTCATTATCTTCGTATTGTTAACGCATTGTAATTAATTAATTCTCAGATTATGATCACAGATATGATCTATACAGGCAATTCGAAAACTACCATACTGATTCGCCTAATGGTGGGCGCTGTGTTCCTTTCCGAAGGCATCCAGAAATTTCTTTTCCCGGCTATTAGGGGTGCAGGCAGATTCGAGCTGATTGGCCTGCCATATCCTGAATTTCTGGGCTTTTTTGTCGGCAGCTTCGAAGTGGTCAGTGGGCTTTTTATTTTGATTGGTTTGCTCACAAGATTCGCAGCTATTCCCCTCATAATTATTATGTTGGTTGCCTTAGGCACCACTAAAGTTGACGTTTTGCAAATCAAAGGCTTTTGGGAAATGATGCATGCAAGCCGTACTGATTGGTCCATGCTGTTGGGAAGCATATATTTGCTTATTAAAGGTGGTGGATACTGGTCGGTGGATTCAATGTTTAATCGTAAAAAGAATGTCATTCCATAAGCTTTAATCATTAAACAGCATGAACAAGAAAAAGAAAATACCATTTATAACCATCCATGACAAAGACGGGAGAATTATTGAGGAATTTTTCATGACTGCCGCTGATGATGATTGGATCAGGGCTGCTCGTTTGCACGAAAAAGCCCTCAAAGGCGATAAGAAAGCTGCTGCAGAATTAAAGCGTATGGAAAATACTGATATGGTGGAATTTGATCCGGAAGATCATGAAGATTAACTTTTGGTAGGAATCCGATTTATTGCTGTTATCAGGTCTTGCGTGCCCTGATCATATGCCTTTTGCCCATTGGACCCGGCAACCGTTCCACCATAAAACCTACAGATCTCAAGGCCTGTTTAACAACGCCCTTTGCTGAATAAGTAACAAGGATCCCACCCGGTTTCATTGCCCGGAACATCTTTGAAAACACTTCAATACTCCACAAATCAGGCTGCACTGCTGGGCTGAAAGCATCAAAATATACCAAATCATATTCAAGGTCTAAAGGCTCAAACAACAATAGGTCAAGCTGTTCCTTTATCAATGAGAAATGAGTATCGATCACCACCAAATCATTCCATGGTGCTTGATGCAGGTTTTGAAAAACCTCCTCAGCTTCAAGCTTTGAAAGTAACTCGCCATATTTAAGTTTTCCAATAAGTTGCACATCAATGGGCTGCGCATCAATGGCGTGGTATTTTATCTCTGCTTTGCCAATGCTTTCATGCCAGGTCAAAAGCGCATTCAATCCGGTTCCGAAACCTATTTCCAAAATGGTTATTCTCGGAACTGTCTTGAGGCTTTCCTTTAGTCCTGCATTGATGAATACATGCCTCGACTCAGTTATGGCTCCGTTCACAGAATGAAAATGCTCTCCGCTTTCTTCATCAAACAAGGTGAAAGAGCCATCTGAAGTTAATTTTATCGTTCTGTTATTCAAACTTATAAGTCTGTTTGGAACTTTTAAATTTCATTACAGGGTTATTCAATATCCGGATAGATCAGGTACCTCGAACGAATTTTCTTAAAATTTTCGATATCCTCCTGCCAACTGCGCCTTATTGCAGATGCCGTGAGTCCCTGTTCAATCTGTTCACGCAATTTGGACGTGCCGGCCAGGGTGTTAAAATAGTTATTAAAAAAATCATGTCGTAATGACAACGCATTATAGGCTTCAATCAGCCAATCAAGGTGGATACTTTTCGGATGATACTGATAGCTGGCAGCGAATCCGGTAAGCAATTCACCATAGCAGGTTTGGCCCATCAGCTTGGGGTTGTCACCAGCTCCCGGACTACTCTTTGGAGTGAATACGTATTGACCGGGATAATAATCAGGATGACCAAAGATCTGAAATGGAGTTGTAGTGCCACGTCCAACACTTACAATGGTACCCTCAAAAAAGCAGAGCGAGGGATACAAATAAATTGAGCGCCAGTCCGGCAGATTTGGTGAAGGCCTTTCAGGCAGTTCCACAATCATATTTCGCTCATACCCTTTAAGGCCAACCACTTCAAGCTGACAGCTCATGCCATCTGACAACCAACCTTCCCCATTGATCATCAGGGCATACTCACCAATTGTTAGCCCATAAACGACTGGCACGGGATGCAATCCAACAAAGGATTTATACTCAGGTTCCAAAACCGGTCCGTCAATATAAAAACCATTCGGGTTAGGTCTGTCAAGCACGACCAGGGGCACATCATACTGTGCACAAACTTCCATCATATAGGTAAGGGAGGAGATGTAGGTATAGAACCTGACGCCAACATCTTGCAGGTCGAAAAGCATGAGTTCAATATCCTCCATATCTGCAGGATCGGGCCTCTTTTTATTTCCATATAATGATATCAACGAGATGCCGGATTTCTCATCAATTGCATTTTGCACATGTGCTCCTGCAGCATGATCGCCCCTAAAGCCATGTTCAGGTGTAAATATCCGGACAATTTCAACATCACGGCTCAGAAGGGTATCCACCAGATGTGTGTTTCCCACCAAGCTGCTCTGATTTGCCATGACACCTATTTTCATACCGTCAAGCAAAGGCAGGTAGACATCAATTTGTTCCGCTCCGCTAATCACAGAATCAGAAGCAATCAGTTTGGGCAGCTCCTCGGCCAAGCCCGGTCTGATCAATACCAATGATAAGAGAATCACCATTATCTTGTTCATGGCAAACTAAGTATGATTATTTTTGTCGAAAATAAGATAAAATATGCTTCCTTCCACAAGTTAATAGTTCGGATCAGCATAATTTAACCGCAAAAATCCAGGGATGAACCTTCGCATATTTATTGCAAACCGAATTTACTCCTCTACCAGATACGGATTGTCAGGTGGAATAGTACGTATTGCAGTGATCAGCGTTGCAATTGGCATTGCCGTAATGATCAGTTCGGTGGCAATGGTGATTGGGTTCAAGCAACAAATTCGTGAAAAAGTGATTGGATTTGCTGCTCATATACAGATCGAATCTTTAGAAAATACAGCATCCTGGGAGGTGAAACCCATTGAGCGTAACCAGCAGTTTGTTGTCGAACTTATGCAAATGGATGGTGTAAGCCACATCCAGGGAGTGGCAAACAAAGCCGGCATCATCAAAACAGATGATCAAATACAAGGTATCGTGTTAAAAGGAGTTGGAGCCGACTATAATTGGTCATATCTGGATGACAAGATTAAACAGGGTTCAACTGTGCGCTTTCAGGATGGTGAACGCAGTAATGAAGTACTCATTTCAAGTGCTTTGGCCGGTAAGTTGTTGCTAAAGGTTGGAGATGATCTAAGGGTATGGTTCATCAGTAGTGAGGACGCTCAGGCAAGAGGCAGACGCTTTACCATAGCCGGTATTTATGAAACCGGCCTCACTGAATTTGATGAAATGTATGTATTCGGTGACATTGGTCATGTGCAACGATTGAACGGATGGAAATCGAATGAGGTAGGACATTTTGAAGTTCAAATAAACGATATCAATAAGTTGGATCAATTGGGTGATTTAATCTACCATTCCATACCTGTTAATCTTATTGCTTTCACTGCGAGTGAAAGCTACCCGCATATTTTTGACTGGCTCGACCTTCAGGATATGAATGTGATAGTAATCATCATTTTGATGGTGCTCGTTGCAGGCATCACCATGATCAGTACCTTGCTGATCATAATCCTGGAGCGTACTTCAATGATCGGCATATTGAAAGCACTTGGCAGCAGCAATAAACTGGTAAGGGAAATTTTTATCTTCCATGCCTTTGCCATATTGATACGTGGTTTGATCTGGGGCAACCTGATTGGTATTGGCTTTTGCCTGGTTCAGTATTATACGGGCTTCCTGAAACTGCCTGCCGAATCGTACTACCTGTCTGAGGTGCCTATCTATCTCAACGCCGCACATGTAGGGCTGATTAATATGGGTACTGTTGTACTTTGGTTCCTGATGCTCATAATTCCAACCATGGTAATAAGCCGGATCAGTCCTGT
>CALAZZ010000241.1 GCA_937926515.1 uncultured Bacteroidales bacterium
CCACTTATGCTTTTTGTAAATACTATATTTTCAATTTGCTTTTTACAAAAACTATTTTGTAATTTTGCTTTTTGCAATTAACATCTTATGAATTACCTGATAGAAAAATCTGAGCGAAAAGCGAAACTTGTGCAGGAAAAGAAAAGGCGGTATCTGTATGGGCAAATTGACTGGGAGCAAAAGCTTAACATTATTCTTGGTTATCGTGGGGCCGGCAAAACTACGCTCTTGCTTCAATATCTTTCAACTTCTCCCAAAAAGGGAATTTACCTGAGCCTTGATGACTTTTATTTCGAAACCCATAGACTGGTGGAAACCGTGCAAAACCTTTATGGTATGGGGTACCGCCTTTTTTTACTTGATGAGGTGCACCGCTATTTGTGGTGGTCGAAGGACCTGAAACAAATCTACGACGACTATGACGTCATACAACTGGTCGTTACAGGTTCATCCATTATGGATGTTTCAAAGGGCAATGCTGACCTGTCGCGCAGAGCAGCCGTTTACCACCTGCACGGCTTTTCTTTCAGGGAATACCTCAGCTTTCAGAAAAACACCGATCTGCCAGTTTTAACTTTAAAAGAAATTTTGACCAATCATCATTCAATCGCTCCTGAGCTACTCGATTCGTTTCGTTATCCGGCAGATTTTCAGAACTATCTGAAGTTTGGATATTTTCCATTCTTTTTGGAGGCAAAACAAACTTATTTTCAAAAATTACAGGAGACGATTAACCTGGTCATCGAAACGGATATAGCGCCTTTTGAGGACTTGCAGCACGCCACTACAAGGACGATGAAGAAATTGCTCTTTGTTTTGAGCGAATCGGTACCATTTACACCCAACATCAACAAGCTGTCAGAAAAACTGGAAACCCCGCGAAATACTATTCTGAGGCTTCTCGACTATTTGCATCAGGCGCAAATTCTCCAATTGTTACGAACCACAACCAAAGGGGTAAGCTACCTGCAAAAACCTGAAAAGATCTATCTTCACAACACCAACTTTGCCTACCTTTTTTCCCCTTCAAAGGCCAATATTGGCAATATTCGTGAAACTTTTTTCCTAAACCAGCTTAGCGCTGTACATTCAGTAACGGCGCCAAAATTTGGCGATTTTATGGTTGACGATTCCTATGTGTTTGAGGTTGGCGGCGCCACCAAAACCATAGATCAGATAAGGGGAGTCCCCCATGCCTACCTGGCGCTTGACATAGAAGGCGGAAGCAACAACTTCATACCATTGTGGATGTTTGGTATGTTGTATTAATTGCGGCTTAAATGTCATTTTTTCCAAACTCACTGTTGTTATGCAAGGCCTTTCGTGTGTCAATATGACCTTAGAATTACTTTCAAAATCCACATTGGGTTAGCTCGTGAAATTCCTATGTGATCGCCTTTGTACCATGTTTCTCCGGGTTTATAAGGTTGATCCACAGGCAATCGACGCCATCGGGGCAAAAGTAAGTCTGAATCCAAAGCGAGGCTTTGAAATGAAATTCATTTAGGTTTAATTAAGTTTTGAATCCCGGAGCAGTTATCTGTCAGCTTCCCCATGTTTCCCTGTCCAGGCTTCGGTACTGTATGGCTTCGGCCAGATGCTCGGTTCTTATGCTCGCACTTTCTTCCAGGTCGGCGATGGTGCGCGACACTTTCAAAATGCGGTCATAGGCCCGGGCCGAAAGGCTGAGTCTTTCCATGGCGTTCTTGAGCAATGCTCGACCGGCATCATCAATATCACAATAGGTTTGAAGCATCTTACTCGTCATTTGTGCGTTGTTGTGCACCTGCTGGTTGTCCTTAAATCTTATTTCCTGCACCTGCCTGGCTTTAACCACACGTTGCCTGATGCCCCGGCTCTTTTCGCCATGGCGTCTGTCAGCCAGGTCTTTAAACGGAACAGGCACCACTTCCACATGCAGATCAATACGGTCCATAAGCGGTCCCGATATTTTATTGAGGTATTTCTGAACAATTCCTGGGCTGCACACACACTCTTGCTCGGGATGGTTATAATAACCACATGGGCATGGATTCATCGCTGCCACAAGCATAAAACTAGCCGGAAAATCAACTGATATGCGTGCACGGGAAATTGTTACGATACGGTCCTCCATAGGCTGTCGCATCACCTCAAGCACCGAGCGTTTAAATTCAGGAAGTTCGTCGAGGAACAACACACCGTGATGCGCAAGGGATATCTCGCCCGGCTGTGGATAGGTTCCTCCTCCCACCAGCCCGGCATCTGAAATCGTATGATGGGGACTGCGAAATGGCCTCACTGGTACAAGGGCGGTATTTTGACCCAGCACACCTGAAACCGAATGAATCTTGGTGGTCTCAAGGGCTTCCTCGAGGCTTAATGGCGGCAGTATTGAAGGGAGCCGCTTGGCCAGCATGGTCTTGCCTGATCCGGGTGGGCCGATCAGGATTACATTATGACCACCTGCAGCTGCAATCTCAAGCGCCCGCTTAATGTTTTCCTGGCCTTTTACATCAGCAAAATCGAATTCATATTGGTTGCTTTTGGCATCAAAATCACCGGCAGTATCTATTTTGGTGGGCTGTAGGTTTTCTTCGCCATTTAAAAAGCCCACTACCTGCTTGATGTTTTCAACCCCATACACCTCTGCTTCGGCAACAACAGCAGCTTCGGCGGCATTTTCCCTGGGCAGGATCAAGCCTTTATAACCTTCTTTTACGGCTTTTATCGCAATGGGCAAAGCACCTTTGATGGGTTTTAAACCACCGTCAAGTGAAAGTTCACCCATGATGATGAACTCACCCAGCCTTTGGCTCTCAACCTGTCCGGAGGCTGCCATAATGCCGATGGCGATGGGTAGGTCATACGAAGAACCTTCCTTGCGGATATCAGCAGGTGCCATGTTGATAACAATCTTTTGCTTTGGGTATTTATATCCTGTATTGCTCAAAGCGGCTTCAATACGCTGCTGGCTTTCTTTTACTGCACTATCAGGAAGGCCTACCAGAAAAAACTGAATGCCTTTGTCGATGTTAACTTCAATGGTAATAGGAATGGCCTCAATGCCATATAGTGCACTTCCATATGTTTTTACAAGCATGGCTGGTCGTTTGAATGAACAATAATTTAACAAATATAAAACTTCTGCCTGTTAGTCTGTCTTCAAGTGGTGCTCTTGCAACTTATTGTTCATCATTAATGGCATGAAAAGTTGCAGCAAATCCGTGTCAATGACCAATTGTTGAGTAAATGGACAGATCAGACTTAATTTATTAAGTAGCAGTATAACAGCACTATAAACAGTCAACTACATTTAACATTACCTATAAAATAAACGTATGATGAAAAACACAACATATGTATAAAATATAAACACATATCATAAGAAACACATAATCATATAATTAGTACAATAACCAAAAAACAACTGTTGAAATAATATACAACACCATGATAAAAAATTAAACATCAAGCTTTGTAATATGCTGTAAATAAATGTTATATGAATGTTGGCACGAGTGTTGAACTAAGTAGATCGAAAAGGTAGAAATTATAAACCCTTAAAAACATAAAGAAATGGTAGCACTTATTTTTGCAGCATTTGTAATCGCAGTGATCGCAACAGATCAAACGATTCAGTACATGAAAAAAAAAAGGAAAGTCCATATTGCAACACCCCAATTACGGGATGTGTTTGACACACACGCAATAAACATTCCTAAAGGACTTTATTTTGACAAAACACACACATGGGCTTTTATGGACAGAACTGGCAAAGTAGAAGTTGGTATTAATGATTTCCTTCAGAACATTACAGGAAAGCCCAGCAGCATCGAGATGAAGAAACCCGGAGAGAAAGTAAGAAAGGGAGAACATTTGTTGACCATCGTTCAACAAGGAAAGCGCCTAAATATTTACTCTCCGGTTTCGGGTACGGTACAGTCTATTAACCAGTCATTGTTGGATAAACCATCGCTGATCAATACAGATCCCTATTCACTGGGATGGGTTTATCGAATTGAACCTTCTAATTGGTTCCGCGAAACACAGTTCATGCTCGTAGCTGAGCAGACTGCCGACTGGATTAAGAAAGAATTTGTCCGCTTCAAGGATTTTCTGGCAAACACTTACGGCCAAGCACAACTGGCACCGATCATGCAAGATGGCGGCACTATTAAAGGCAATGTTCTTGAAAACGCAGATCCGGGTATATGGGAAGAGTTCCAATCCAATTTTATTGATACGATTAAATAGCAAATCAATGATTGAAAGTAGAATCTACAAACCAAATTATTTTCGTATAAACATCTAAATATTATGAGTCTAGACCGAAGAACATTTTTTAAAGCTTTTGGCGTAGCAGGAGCAGCGCTGGCATTAGGTAAAACAGCCGAGGCAGCCTCTTCAAGCGATAGTGATGTTGAATTTATGGGCGTACTTTACGATGCCAGCCGCTGTGTTGGCTGCCAAACCTGTGAATTTGCATGTGCCGATTCACATGATATGGAATTTCCGGAAGATGCACCTGACTTTGGCATCACCCGGAGAACCGACCACACCTCACGTACCATTGTAAACTGGCACGAACTTCCTGATGGTGGCGAGGGTTACAGCAAGGCACAATGCATGCACTGTAACGAACCTGCCTGCTACACCGCTTGTCTTACCCAGGCTTTGTATAAGACCAAGGATGGTCCTGTTATCTGGCGCGAAGATAAATGTATGGGATGTCGTTTTTGTATGATATCTTGCCCGTTTGATGTTCCCAAGACCGAGTATGGCAGCAATAACCCACGTATCATAAAGTGCAATATGTGCTACCACAAATGGGAAAACGACAG
Source organism: uncultured Bacteroidales bacterium (assembly GCA_937926515.1). GTDB lineage: Bacteria > Bacteroidota > Bacteroidia > Bacteroidales > F082 > CALAZZ01. Next base: position 4,824 of record CALAZZ010000241.1, read on the forward strand.
GTCAGAAATCCCTGCCTGTGTTGCAGATTGTCCATATGATGCATTAATGTTTGGTACACGACGCGAGATCTTGGATGAGGCCCGCAGACGTATCATTGAAAATCCGGATGTGTATCACAATCAAATTTATGGTGAAAAAGAAGCCGGCGGCACTTCTTGGTTGGTGATATCTCCTGTTCCAATTGAACAGATAGGCTTTAACAACAAGATCAAATACAAATCTTATCCAACACTGACAAAAGGTTTTGTTTCCTCGATAGCTCCGGTTGACCTGTTGCTCCCGGCATTTTTGCTCGGGGTGTATGAAGCCACTAAAGTAAGAACCAAAAATACCGAGGAGGAAGAAATATGAACCAGACAACAACAATACAATACGGGGATAATAAAGGAACAAATTCCTGGAAATTCTTTTTGAGCGAACTTAAGCCCAAAACCAAGATATTTACCCCTTTCAATATCATCACTGCACCCATTATTCTTGCAGGTCTGGCCATTATTGTTTACAGGTTTATTTATGGCCTGGAGTCCGTTACAAACCTGAACCAGGATATGCCATGGGGCATCTGGAAGGCATTTAATGTTGTGGTAGGAGTAGCCATGGCCGGGGGGGCTTATGTACTTGTTTTCATGACGCATGTGTTGCACATGAAAAAATACTCCCCCATACTCAAAGTGGCTGTTTTGAATGGATTGCTCGCTTATATATTTTATTCGTTTGCCCTGATCCTGGAGCTTGGACGACCCCTTGATATTTTCAATGTCATCATAGGGAACGACTATGGTGTGAGCTCAATCCTATTCTTGGTTGCCTGGCATTTTATGCTATACATCCTGTGCTTGATGATGGAGTTTGCACCTTCGGTGGCCGAATGGCTCAATGCACGCAAATGGCATAAGGTATTAATGACCCTGACACTGGTGGCAGTGGTGTTCGGAATCACGCTTTCGGTTTTGCATCAGGGTGGTATAGGCGGATTATTCATGCTTGCCCAGGGCAAGGTGCACCCATTGTGGTACAACCAATACATGCCGTTGATGTTTGTCATACAAAGTGTATTTGGTGGGTTGGCACTGGTTATCGTTATCGTGACGATTTGCTGGAGGATATTTGCCTATCAGCTCGACGAAAAAACCAAACAGGCTAAGAATCCGATCTTCGTTGGTTTATCCGGAATCTGTGCACTCAGCATGTTTTCATATTTCTTTATGCATGTTATCATATTCGCTCATGAGCAAAACTGGACATACATCGGTACAGGATGGGGATTGTGGTACCTGTTTGAAATGATCCCATTTGTTGTGGTTCCCATGTTTATGTTTCTGTATGGCTATAAATTGAAAAAAATCAATTTGATCAATATTGCAGCTGTACTCACATTGGTCGGAATCTTTTTAAACCGTATGAATACCGCCCTTATTGCCTACAATGTTGATGCACCCTTGCGGTACGTACCCACCATATGGGAAGTAATTGTATCCATTTCCATCATCTTAATTCAGATCTGGGTCTTCAGGTGGATCGTATTGAGGATGCCCGTACTGCGTAAATCACCGGATTGGGCAAGTGGCGGACATTAAGAACTAAAATGAAAAATAAATAATAACACTTAAATTTAAAAAAAATGGACGGATTTAGCTATTACAACATTTTCGAAACAAAGGGGATAGAATATTTGATCACAATCGCATTCTTCCTACTGTTGGTGCCTTTCTGGATTGCCCTTAACAGGCAAGCCAAAGCAACCAAAAAACTCAATGAAGCATTGCAGATTTTATCTGCCAACATCTTAAAATTGCCTCAGGGCATTTTTTACAACAAAAATCACACCTGGACTTTCCTGGAGCGCAACGGTGCTGCCAGAATTGGCCTGGATGACCTGCTTATCAATATTGTAGGACAGGTCAACATCAATAAGTTGAAAACCACCGGTGACATGATACGCAAAGGTGATGTGATTGCCGAAATTGGCCACAACGGTAAAAGTATAAAAGTGATTGCACCCGTTTCGGGAGAGGTGTTGAAAGCCAACGAAATGCTTACTCAAACGCCAGAGGCTATAAGCAGTGACCCTTACGGACAGGGATGGATCTATAAGATCAAGCCTGTGAACTGGATTGCCGAAACCCAGGATTGTTATTTTGCTGAAGAAGCTGTTAATTGGTCAAAGAAGGAGATTGAGCGGTTCAAGGATTTTATGGCCGAAACAGTGAAAAAGTATTCACCCGCACAGGCAAATGTGATTTTGCAGGACGGTGGTGAGGTATGCTGCAATGCTCTTGCCGAAATGCCTGAAGAGATATGGAAAGATTTCGAAAAGAACTTTACAATGGCTACTGCCTGATACTAGACTGACTTCAGGGCTTTTGCCCAATACATTGATCCATTCGCCCTTCGGGTTTAAATAATAACTTGATGTGGCGAATGGTTTTCTATAATAACGGCCATTCTGGCTGGAGGTTTGATCTCTCGCAAGCAGCCAGGCCACTAATCACATTGAAACTGCATTATTTTGCGTAAATATTTTGTATATTGCAGTGTTGAATAATTCAACCATCAACAAACCAAATCAATTATAGAGCCCTGAACATGAGCGATATAAATAATAATCAGCATACAAGGTCCAAGAGCAAGTCGTTTTTTAAGAAATATGACAGGATCAGATCCTCCATCTATGGGCAGGTAATTTATTCCATACTTATACTGTCTATTTTTTTGTTTGCCGTGTTTGGGATCATTTTCCGTTCGGTTAACGAAAATTTTATGGAACGCATCATTTATCAGAACGGATATAATGTGGGTTCATTTGTTCAGGGTGCGCTTTATCATTCAATGCTTGAAAATGATAAGGCTGTTTTACAAAACACTCTTGATGTGATCAACCGTTTGCCGGGGATAGATGTTGTGAATATGTACAATGAAAAAGACAGCCTAGTATACACCACCCAAAAAGCTGACTCTGACCAACCTATTGTTGATTATAGCAAGCATTTCGGGCCAATGAACAAAACCACCGAGGAAAAATCTTATGTGGTGCTGGATACAACCAAAGGTTTTGGGCTATACAACAAATATAGCCGTGAGAGACAATTGCTTATACGTTCGCCTATCCTGAATGAAAAGTCATGTATGGAGTGCCATTGGGTGCATAAGGAAACGGATGTTTTGCTGGGGTCCCTGGTTATAAAAATACCATTGAACGACCTTGATTCGGCTTTGCGTGAGTCTTCCTTCGACTTCTTTATTTTGGCTACCATCATGACTGTTTTGCTATTGCTGTTTTTGGTTTTGTTTACCACAAGAAAAATCAGGAAACCGCTCAACGCTATAGTTAAAGCATCCGAGGCGGTGGCAAGTGGCGATAAAAATATGCGCCTTGAGGTACAGCCCAATCAGCTTCATGACATCCGCACGGTATCTTTTGCATTCAACAATATGCTTGACAACCTTGAAAAAGCCAATATTGAATTACAAAACTGGTCACAGCAGCTGGAATACAAGGTTCAGAAAAAAACAGAAGAATTAGGTGCAGTACAAAAAGAACTGATCAACATCGAAAGGATTGCTTCACTGGGTAAGTTGTCACTATCAGTTGCTCATGAGATCAATAACCCGCTAACAGGTATATTAACCTACACCAAACTTGTGAAAAAACAACTGGGAAACCAGGAGATTGAAGATCGGAAGAAGGAATCGATGATCAAACATTTGCAAATAATAGAGACCGAAACAAAACGTTGCGGTGAAATAGTCAAAGGGTTGCTCGACTTCTCACGCAAAGACCAAAAGGATTTTGAACCTAAAAATCTACACAAGGTACTGCGTGATACCTATAACATCATGTCGCACCCTATGAAGATTTCGAACATTGAGTTTATGACGCATTTTGCGGCAAATGAAGATTTGGTGTATTGCAGTCCCAACCAAATAAAACAGGCTTGTATTGCATTGCTTGTTAATGCCAAGGAAGCCATCACCGAAAAAGGTGAGATTATCATCAAAACCGAAAATCCAGATCCTGATCATATTCGGTTAGATATTGCCGACAACGGGTCCGGCATTTCGCCTGAAGACATCCCACACATCTTTGAGCCTTTCTTCTCGTCCAAGCAAAAGGCCAGTGGGTCAGGCCTTGGCCTGTCTATCGTGCATGGCATTGTTCAAAGCCATAAGGGAAAAATAGATGTGCAGTCGGTAGTGGGTAAATCAACCACCATGTCAATCACTTTACCATTGTTAAAGAATCAAGGAGACTAAACTATGTCAAAGCAAATTTCATTACTAATTGTAGATGATGAGGAATCGGTAAGGGATTCACTCTATAATTGGTTTATCGAAGACGGCTATTTTGTTGAATGTGCCGAAGATGCCAAAACAGCACTGTCAATGCTCGAGAACAAGCATTTTGATATCATCCTCACCGATATTAAAATGCCCGGCATGGACGGTATGGAGATGCATCGCAGGATCAAAGCCTTAAACACCAAATCAATCGTAATCATTATGACGGCTTTTGCTACCGTGGATACTGCCGTGCAAGCACTCAAAGATGGTGCTTTTGATTATGTGACAAAACCTTTTGATCCTGATGAGCTTACACATTTAATTAAAAATGCAGCCAAACAAATCACGCTGGAAGCTGAAAATGTGGCATTGAAAGAAAAATTCGTTGATCTCGAGAACGTAGATGACATCATCGGCAACAGCGAACCCATGAAGCAGGTGCTTCGTGAGGTGATGAGTGTAGCCCAGTCAAACTCATCGGTGGTGATCACAGGCGAAAGTGGCACAGGTAAAGAGCTTATTGCACGGGCCATTCACTCCAACTCCCAACGTAAATTTTTTCCGCTGGTCAGCGTTCATTGTGGCGCCTTGTCGGAAAGCCTGCTTGAGAGTGAATTGTTTGGTCATGAAAAGGGCGCTTTCACCGGTGCCATGTATAATCGTAAGGGGAGGTTCGAGATGGCAGATGGGGGCACCATCTTCCTGGATGAGATCGCCACCATCTCGCCGAAAATGCAAATTGAGTTGCTTAGGGTACTCGAAACGAAAAAGTTTGTACGTGTAGGTGGCAACAAAGAGATCAGCTCTGACTTTAGGGTAATTTGTGCTACAAATCGAGACCTTAAAAGTATGGTCGAAAAAGGAACTTTTCGTGAAGACCTGTATTACAGGCTAAATGTGGTTAACATCAATATTCCACCGCTGCGGGAACGACCCGATGATATTCCGCTTTTGGTTGATTTTTTCATCAAGAAGTATTGCACGGCAATGAATAAAGCAAACATTAGCATCGAAGAAAATGCATTAAAAAAGTTAAAGGAATTCGACTTTCCGGGCAATGTTCGCGAGCTTGAAAATATGATTGAACGTGCTATCGTAATCGGGGATGGTAAGAAAATTCGCTCGAGTGACCTGCCATTGGCTAAAGACGCTTTTGATAGTTCATACGAAAGCCTTGAGGATCTTGAGAAAGTACACATTCTCCAAATACTGAATAAATATGGATGGAACATATCTCAATCAGCTAAAGCCCTTAAGGTGGATAGGGTTACCCTTTATAATAAAATAAAGAAATATGATCTGAAACAGCCTGAATGATGATCATGTAATGCTCATGACCTGCCACTCAAAGCATCTATGAAATTATTGATTGGGCAGGGATGCTAATAGTGCTATGCAAACAATCACACTTATCACCTACGGTAAATTTGATACAGAGCTTTTAGAACGAATGCTTTCTGAAATTGCATCTGACCTGGGCATGCCGGTCAAACATTTGCAAGGCCACATCGACATGAGTGAGTTTTATGATGCAGGCCGTAGGCAGTACGATGCAAACAGATTAATTACAGTGGTGGATGCCTCACGTCCAAAAGATACCTTCAAGACTATGGGCTTGTTTGATGTGGACCTTTATATACCAATTCTAACCTATATTTTTGGGCAAGCTTACCTGAATGGCAGAACAGGAATCGCTTCATTACATCGCCTGAAAAATGAATACTATGGTATGAAACCTAATAAACAACTATTGTTTAACAGGTTTAAAAAGGAAATTATACATGAACTGGGTCATACTTTTGGGCTCAAGCATTGTCACCATCCACCATGCGTTATGCTTTCCAGTACCTATGTGGAAGATATTGATCAGAAAGAATCACATTTCTGCCAGCAATGCAGGGATGAACTGAGAATGAATCAACAGATCATTCTACGGGAATTTTAACACCGAAGTTTATAGCGGATTAGCCGTAACTTTTGTTTTGATGGTCACCTCCAGCGAAAATGAAACATTGTCACCACTGGTGGATCCACTCATTTCAACGGTGAACTCTTCCTTCTTGTCAAGTATTTGCTCCATATTGTCCAGCTGACCATTTGAATTATCCATGATAAACTCAGTTCCAACATCTAATTGTTTGTTGGTGTAAGTCCATTCTGCACTTGTCGACCCTGGTGACGACATTTTCAATAAGCAGGTTTCCAATAAGGTTGGCTCATTGATGGATTTGATCACCCCTTTCACTTCTCTCACTTCAATAGATTTGATTTTCTTAGCATATTTAGCCATATCGCTGTTCGAAAGCGGGTCAATGGTTGCACTTTCGTAAAAGGCGCCATCAGTAGATTTAACAAAGCCTTTTTCAGTTACAACATTCAGTGTGGTTTTGTAATCAGCATCGAATTCCACATCAAGCTTGTCACATGATACCATTGCAAAACTTGCAATCATGGCCAATAGCATTAAATTGGTTTGGATTTTCATAAAATTGAGATTAATTATTTTTTAGAATTAGTGAACTTTAACCTTAGCAAAGGTATTTCAAGACAAATGCAAAATCAAGGGTTTTGTGGTTTTTTTAGCGTTTATGTCAATATTTGTTTTCACCGGATGTGGTAAAGGAGCTTAAGTGTTTGTGTTTAGCGCATTAACATTTTTTTTACATTTTGGAATCAAAGTTTTCATTAGTTTTGTCGAGCAATTATCAGCATGAAAAATAAGATTTTTATAAAATTATT
>CALAZZ010000242.1 GCA_937926515.1 uncultured Bacteroidales bacterium
CTGTTCTAATTCGATTCAACAAATTTTGTCCAGCCAATTAGGGGGTTAAGACAATCTAATATGTATAACTAATTGATAAAAATAATGGGATTGCTAAGTCTTTTATCTGTACACAGATCCCAGACGTTCGGGATACTTATCCTATTTTTTTGCACACGGACGTGTGCGCCTGCCGGCGTATAACACAGATGTTACGGATCAGCACGGATTTGAGTACACAATCAATCCATGACCATCTGTCCAATCCGTGTCATCCGTGTTCTAATCTTTTTTTGCACACGGACGTGTGCGCCTACCGGCGTATAACACAGATGCAACGGATTATCGCGGATTTACTTTCACACCAATCCGTGACCATCCGTCCAATCCATGTCATCCGTGTTCTAATCTTTTTTTTGCACACGGATTACACAGATGTTACGGATCAGCACGGATTTGAGTGCACAATTAATCCGTGACCATCCGTCCAATCCGTGTCATCCATGTTCTACTCTTTTGTTTTGCACACAGATTACACAGATGCAACGGATTATCGCGGATTTAATTTCACACCAATCCGTGACCATCCGTCCAATCCGTGTCATCCGTGTTCTAATCTTTTTTTGGCACACGTCTGTATGCTTTTAAAAGCTGCTTTCATTCCTCAATACTGGCTTTTCTGTCGTTGGTAAATATCTTTCTTCTGAATTCTGGATTTTTGCCAAAATTAAACAATAAGCCCACCTCTATTTCTGTAGCTTTCAAGTAATTGATCAATTGGTATTCATGTTCTTCCCTCAGGGCTTCCATGGCTTTCAACTCAATTATGATGCAATCGTCCACCACAATATCAGCATAGTATTCGCCCACTTGCTGGTCGTCATAGTAAACCAATATGGGATGTTGACTTGTCACATTAAAACCGATCTTTTTGAGTTCGATCAGCAGTGCGTTATGGTATACCTTTTCCAAAAAGCCAAAGCCCAAGGTGTTGTATACAGTGTAAAATGCCTGAATGATCCCTTCGGTTGTTTGTTGGTGAAGCATAGGTTAATGATTTATAATGGGGCACAAGGATTACATGGATGCTATGGATTCTCACGGATAACTTACACACAAATCCGTGACCATCCGTCCAATCCGTGTCATCCGTGTTCTAATCTTTTTTTCATGCATCAGGCAGCTCAAACCCAAACTGGTCCTTTAGAGCTATCATGCGCTCCAATCCTTCGCGGGTGCCAATCTCAGGCTGCCAGCCCAGCAGTTTTTTTGCCTTGTCAATATCAGCCCAGGTCGCTTTCATGTCGGCAGAGTGGGGGGGGAAGCGATTTATTTTAGCTTGCTTTCCCAGGCTTTCCTCGATCCAGCGGATGATGGTGAGCATGTCCACCGGCCGGTTGCCACCCCCCAGGTTGATGACCTCAAAGCCGAGTTCCTTCTCAGCCAGGATGGTGCCCCGCGCAATATCGTCCACAAAGGTAAAGTCGCGCGCTTGCAGGCCATCGCCGTAGAGGGTAATGGGGGTGTCCTCCATGATCCATTTCACAAAGCGGTAGATCGACATATCGGGCCGCCCCAGCGGGCCAAACACGGTGAAGTACCTGACCACGCTCACATCAATGCCATATTGGTTGTGATAGGTGTAGGCCATCATCTCGGCTGCTTTCTTGCTGGCGGCATAGGGCGAGATGGGGGTGTTCACAGGCAGGCTTTCGCTAAAGGGCATGGGCAGACCGGCATACAGGCTGGAGGTGGAGGCCAGCACAAACTTCTTTACACCGTGGTCTTTCATGGCTTCGAGGAGGTTGAGTGTGCCTTCGGCATTGGTGCGCAGGTACACCCAGGGGTTCTCCATGCTGTAGCGCACGCCGGCACGGGCAGCCAGGTTGAATACGGTTTTGAACTTATGACTGGCAAACAAACTGCGTACAGCCTCCAACGACTCGATATCCATCAGCTGAAAGCTGAAGTTGTCATAGGTTTTGAGAATGTCCAGGCGGTATTGCTTCATCCTGACATCGTAGTAATCGTTCATATTGTCGATACCTACGACAGTGTCGCCGCGCTCAAGCAGCATCTGGCACACCTTGTGGGCGATAAATCCGGCAGCGCCGGTAACGAGTATTTTGTTCATGGGTGTTATGGTTTTTCTTTGTATTTGTTTTCGGGAGGAGATGGGTTTGCAACGTCAGCCATCTCAAGCGGAGCCTTCGATGGGTTCCTCGCAAAGTCTTGCTTTATTAAACGTCTTCCTAAGCCGGCTTATCATCTCAAAGTTGCTTCCAGGATAAAACGCAACAAATTTTTCAGGTGGATTGGACTTTTTGCCTTTTTAAGGAACTTGCAAAAATAGAGCTAAAAAAGTGCATTGGATAATTATTTTGGTGTGGAATGAGTGCGTATTTTTTTGCACACGGATAACGTGGATGTTACGGATCAGCACGGATCGGAGTGCACAATTAATCCGTGAACATCCGTCCAATCCATGCGGTGCCCTGCGCTGCCCAGCCTGCCCTGCCTGCCCTGAGTTTATCGAAGGGAGTTTATCGAAGGGAGTCAGGCCGAAGGGTCATCGGTGTT
>CALAZZ010000243.1 GCA_937926515.1 uncultured Bacteroidales bacterium
AACGAATTTATATCTGCAATAACCTCAACACCCTAATTATACTACATTTTTAGAATTATTAGATGCTAGAAATATATCCGCAACTAAAACAGGTTAAATTACCCCACCTCACACATCCGAACCCCAGTCCGCCAGAAACCTATGCAGATTAGGATTAGGCGCACCATAGGCCGATGGTATATTCCAGAAGCGCCAGATTTCATCAAAGATCACCATCACCTCAACCGGATTGAGGATTTCAACCTTCTTAATGAAAGGGTCAACATCTACCTTCCATTTTGTGCAAGCGCCCTCATATGCCTCCCTATCCCTGATATGAATTACCAGGTTGGCCCTTTGTGCCATAAGCTTGCCATCCAGCTCCACACCATTAAGCGTTACCACAAGCATGGATAACTCCTCGCGTGTGAAAACATTGTAGAGCGTCTGGATAGCTACTCTACGCAGCGAATAGAAGTTGTCGATTATACGAGATAACCCAACGCCCTGTGTTAAATAAAGGGTCTGAACTTTTTCCATTGCCTCCGCAGGAATACGGAAGCTGTACATTTTTTTTCCTGTCTTAGGTCGTGGCATAACTTTAATGTGTTAAATTGTTTGCCAGCAAAGATATGAAACGTATTCCATAGCGGAGTAAGCCAGTAATGTTTTCCATCATCTCCATTACCCTTATGAAATTTGTTTTCTTGTGGTTCCAAATTCTTTGCCATCGCTCAAAATATTTAATTATTGCGGTAATGCTACCAAACACCAATCCGTTTCCTAAAATTATCTAAATGCCTATTAGCATCAGAAAGCATATCAGTCATGTGGCTTCTATGTCTTTCGATTAAGGATTCACAATATTTTAAGAACGCTATGTAATCATCCTGATTTTCATAGACAAACTGTGAAACACATCGGGGTCACTTGTGATAGAGGACACGATACTTCTCACCCTTGAGGCATAGAATTTATTGCTGTCATACAGCATACACACACTTTGTCTTGCGTGCACGACAGTAGAGTGATCCCTACCGCCACAATATTGCCCTACTATTGCCATAGGCAGCCGTAAGTGGTAATACATCAATGCCATAATTATCTGCCTTGGTTCACTGTACATGCGATCATTCTTACGTATAAATATCATGTTGCGATCAACATCATATTCCTTGCATACTGCGTCAATTATAATCCATATTTCAAGGTTAACGCTATCTGTAAATTGTGGTTTATAAAACTCTTTGAATTTCTTTTTCATCACTTTACCCTTTCCCTGATTTAAGATAATTGTTATACATTAACCGAAAATGATTTTTCATTTCAATCTTACTTTTCTGCCTGTACGAGTAGAACGGATAATAATGCTTTTTAACATTGAATACCTTGCCACGAATACCTGTGCGGTCATTAACAAGAGTAATTTGGATCGTAAATAAATCCGGCTGCTCAGGATCGTTGTCGTAAGTAAGTATAATTTGTGGTGATAATGCGCTTGTCATACGCTGACAAAACATTGCAACCTCACTGCGAAGCGCTGAATTATCATCTTTTTTAGTTATATTTTCCTCCGGCTTAATTTTAACCCTTTTCTGAGGCTTTTTATTAGCTTGTGGTACTTGGGTATCATTTTGATATAAACTATCATCCTGTACTTGCTTTGGTGGCAAATTTTCAATTTTAACCTCCTTCTTGATGGTGTGTTTGGGTGTGGGATCAACAAATAGCTTTCTAAGCCAGTAAGCTATCCATCTGAAAAAGTCTTTTAATGCTTTTGTAATCATATGTTTAAGGTTTTACGGTGTAATAAAAATTAATGTCTTCACATTTATGTTCGGTTTTCAGGTCCTCACGGAGCTGGTCAAGTTGTTTCTTGCAGGCTTCAAGGTTTGCCCCTTCAATAACCCTTGTATCGGGATGAGGGACGCTCCTGCCGCCATTAATTGTGTGGTAATGCGTCATGTGTAGCTTCATTTCTGGATGTTATTTCTTGTTTAAGGGCTAAAATATATTCGTCAAATTGCGGAGTGTTGTAGCGATCATTTTCGTTTTTATACTCCTCCAGCAGTCCTTTCAGGCTTGGTAAAGAAAGTCCTGACAAGGTTTCTTTAAAAAGCTTCAGGTGCTTTTCATAAGTCACACGCTGGATTCTGTCTTTGGTCGCATGTCCAAAATTGAAAGCTTTTTGAGTGATAAGCAGGGTATTTGATATCCCACTGAATGCAGCTTCACTATCCTGCATGGCCTGATACTTCTGATTGTGTTTGATCTGCTCAAGGCGTTCATACTTTTGGCCTAAATACTTCTGGAACCACTCCATCACCACCTGGCCGTCCATACGGTTGTATAACTTGCCATATTCATTGTATTTTGCGTTCTTGAGGCATAGGATAAAGTCCTCCATCGTTTCTGCCGGATAGCCGTCAAGGATCATACTCACTGTCTGAACCGTCTGCGATTCGGTCATGGAAGTTGTAAGATTAAAGTATTCCTGCACAAGTGCCAGTGCGCCATACATCGCTTTGATGATGTTCTGCTCTCCGTGCTGCTTTACAAGGCTGGTTAGCGTATTGCCATTAATGGCCTTGTCCAGGGTAAGTGATCTCTCGGCCACCGTGTAGCCCATAACATCACGATTCTGCATACATTTTATCAATGAGGTCAAACCCTCGTCTGAGTTTTTCGTCAAGGCTCGTTCTTTGTTTTCCATTTTGTGAATTGTCTTTAAGGTTAAAAAATCCTTTCCACCCATGTTCAATGCTTTGCATGATGATTGCTGTTGCCATATCCTCAGAGCCGTCTGCCATTCTTGAGAGCTTCATCAGCGCTGCCTGCTCACTGTGGAGTGACTTATACTTGAAACTATGCTCCTTGACTTTGTACTCTTTCCAAATCTGCCAGATACGCTTGAAGTTGTCGGTGTCAAATGGAAGGGTAATGCCGCGTTTTTTTTCAACGCCTCCTTTTTTATTATTTTCATCTTCATTTTCATCTTCATCTTCATCTTCCATATGAATATCATATGTTTTTGATATCTTTTTGGTAGGTTTATACTTGCCAATCCTGTTATTGGCGCGGCTTTCAGTATATTTTTGTCGCTTATCAACCTCTATCCTTAACCGCGAATTGTAAAAAGTTTCGCCGCCATCATCACTTTTAAACTTCATTATGATGTTGCTGTGAACTTCATTTGAATTACATATCTTTTTCATATGTTTTTCACTGATTGAACCTTTGTGCGCCTGGTGGCATAAACATCTGATATATGCGCCAATAGATTCATTATCCATCTCGTCAGTACCAACTAAAAAGTCTTGATAATAGAATAAAAAGGCAGGGTCTTTCATAGTGCTGTTATTAAAACCCCGCCATCCGGGTAACAGTATTAAGTCCTGCAAACCGGATAACGGTGTCCATTGTAACTTGAGGGGCTTTCACACTCACCTCACGGCCTGAGAATATAAGCTCCTCACGGTGGTAGAGCCTGTCTTTGATTTCGTCCTGAGCGAAGCTTGCCGCTACCATGTAGAACTCCTCTGGATTGGCCAGGTTGATCAGGTGCGTCACTTCTAATCGTTTCATTTTGTGGACGCGGAATAAGTTTTTGTTTTGTGGTTTCATGGTTAGATTTTTTTGGTTAAAAATTCGTATTGTTCAATCGCTTTAAATATCTGATATGCTACTTGGGGCACAATGGCGTTACCGAATCCCTTAATGCTTTCGTTACGCCACTTAGAAAAGGTAATACCGTCCAGTCTGCCGAAAGGTCAAAGCCTCCGATACCTGAAAAAAGGCTGCCATGATTCATACCTCCATCACCGTTGATCTCACCCTATGCTTCTTCTCTGCCTCAATGAAGTTGGTCAGTGCCTTATGCTCCCCGGTTGTCAACTCCCCGCCATCCTCATAGGATATGCTTGGGCCATATACATTGACCTTCTTGCCGTTCACCAGGTAAATTGTCTGTGAATACTTTTCAATTTTTATCATGGTTCAAAATGGGTATTTATCGAAATTGATTATCATTCCCTTGTCTGCAATATGTACCGCTTTCCCTGTTAAGGCTGTTACCTCCCTGTGAAACATAGGAGCATCACTATTGCCGTCACTAAGGTGTATCAGTACAATGTTGTTCACCGCACTCAAATCGTTGGCCATAAAGAAGCGCATGGCCGTTTCAAGGCTCATGTGTGACTGTGCCACACGCCTGTAATAAGCATGATCAATACTGCCCTGCTCAAGGCGCTGCTGTATGATCTTCTCGGAGTAGTTGGCCTCAATGATGATGTTATTAAGTCCGTTGAATTTATACTCGGAGTAATGGGTATCGGTCAAAAAGCAAAACTTTCCAGATTCATGGTGTTTAACCAGATAGCCCAATGTAGGAACGTCATGCACCACATTAAAGGCAAGCACATGGAAACCTCCTATCCAGAAAGCCATACCAGTTTTTACCGGCACACTGTTGTGATGTTTGGCTATGTCCATTACCGCAAGTGTTTCCGGTAAGGCGTGTACCTTGATACCGTTTTCGGCAAACTCAGGGGCATACCTGGAATGATCAAGGTGGCTGTGGCTCACAAGCACACCCCGAAGGGGGGCAAGGTTAAAGTCAAGCGCTTGCTTGATACCCTTAACCTTACATCCCGCCTCGATCACAAGGGACTCATCCTTACCCTGAAAAAGGTATGAATTACCCTTACTGGAGCTTCCTATGACGTGTAGTTTCATAGCGTCAAAACCCTGGATTTGGTTTTTCCCCGCCTCCCTCGGTCTGATCCTGCTGTTCGGATTGCTGTCGATCACTCACATCCTCAAAATCTACCTCCTCACTATTCTCGTTACTCATGGCTTCACCCCTGGCATTGGTAAGAGCATCGCCATCACTGTCATTACTGATAGCGGTTATCATCTCAATACTCAAGTAGCCGTAGTGTCCCAACAGATTCCTGAGTACGGTCTTGAGTGCCATTGCATCAAAATCCGTTTTCCACGGTGAGCTGCTGTGGTTAAAGCTTGCGCTGAAACGCTTGGCATGGGACGTGATCTCGTCTGTGGTGCGGAATAAGGTCTTTGAAAAGCCGTTGAGCATCTCGATATAGGCAAAATATCCCACCACCTTATCAGATTTCTTTTCACCAGAGAAATCAATCTCCCCTGTGAGCTTATTCACCTCCTGTAATTCACCATCAAACACCTTGTCTGCGTTGATGTGTCTGTACTGGCCGGTGCGCATGGCAAGCTGAATAAGACCCTTGTAGCCAATCTGGAATTGTGCCGTGCCTTTATAAGGAACCAGGTAAGCAAATCCTAACTGCTTGTTCATTGGGAGTTTCAGGATAGCCCCTTTCAGGGCTTCCATAACCACCTGCTTAGGTTCGCACTTTTGCAGATGGTTGTCGGTATTGTAAAGGTCAATAATGCTGGCCATGAAGCTGGCTGCATTTTCCTTTAACACTTCACTGAATTGTTTTTTTACGCTGTCTGCGTTAAGCACCCCTTTAAGCACTTCAATAGGCTTTTTTGGGGCTGGTGTACTTGTGTTGTACGTTGCTGGTGTTTCCATAATTGTATTTATTTGGGGTTAAATAATAGTTTCAATAGTCAACTCACAATCAGCCACCACAAGCCTGATGAGCTGCGCTGGCGTATCTGTTACTTCAAGGCAGGCTTCTGCATTATCTATCCATATTGGGGCCTGTATGTCAAGGTTCTTACCGAATACGTTGATGATGCTGATTCCGGCATTGATCTGTCCGGCATGGTTGGCATCGGCAAACGGCACTCCCTCGATAAGGGTTTCACACGTTTCATCCACACCTCCATTAAGCTGGTTCTTAAATAGGGAGAACTTCACTCCCGCGTTAAACAATTCGTTCACCTTACCTTCAAGCATCTCCATCTTACGCGCTGTGAACACCTCAAGCTCATACTCAAGCCCCTCGATCTGCGCAATCTTAATTGCAAGGTCTTTTTCCTGCTGGAGAAGCTGCTCCATGCGCTCATTCAATTCATTGTGGCGCTTGGCGTTGTTGTTAATTTCTTCCAGTCTGCGTAATATCTTATCGCACTCATTCTTTGTTTCCGATACCTGCTTGCTGTCACCAACCATCATAACCTTATCTTGCAGGCTCTTGATTTGTTGAGTAAGATTTGAAAGCTCCTCGTCCTCGGCAAACACGGTCTTAATATCCGGCAATCCATCTTTCAATGCTGTCAGTTCTGTGATTTCTTTATTTAGTCTTAGTTGTGCCTTGGAAACATCTCTAAGGGTGTCCTGATATATCCCTACCTGGTAGGGATAATCCTTTTCAAGGAAACTTTTTGCTTTGGTGCCACTCTCGTTGATTTTAGCCAGTCGCTTGGCTTTTGTGGAGTTGAAGTCTGTAAGAATGGACTCCCGCTTATCTTCTGGAAGATTCTGATTACAGGATGGGCAAACAATAGCTGCAGGATCAAGCCTTTCCTGGTCAATCTTAAACCAATCCTCACGCAACTCCTCAATCCTACGCTTATATTCTTCGGCCATTGAATCCATTTCCTTGATCTTTGCCTCCAATACACTTTTCTGTGAAAGCGTGTCCTGAAACTCAATCCGTTTCTTGCGTATTGTTTCAGAAATCTCGTCATACTTAGCTCCGAATACCTTACGTATCTCCATCTCACGAAGCTGTATCTTCGCTTCAATCTCTGACAAGGTGCGCTTGTGCCCGGCAATAGCTTCGCGGTGCTGCTCATACTCTTTCTGTGCTGAATTGAGTACATCGGATAACTCACCATACCTTTCCTGTAAGGTGTTGGTCTCATCAACATCTACATCCGGGATATTCTCCATCATGCCCTGCACCTCGCTGATACGCGCTGGCAGGCGCTCCAACTCCTTGGCTGCGGCTGTGCGCTCAGAGTAGTAGCGCTTGCGAAGCTTCTCAAGCGTTGTCTGATCTTCACGCATCTTATCCACTATCCATTGCAGCTGTGTACCCTCGGCTACCTTGTCATCATCAATGCCTCCCACAAGGGACAGCAACATGCTTCTGCGCTGCTGCCAGGGCAGGGTGGTGTTGAAGTGGTAAATGTTGGTAAGCAGCTTGAATGTGTTTTCCTCAAGCAGCTGATTAACGGTTTCATTGTACTCACTCATATTGCAGGGTGTGTCGTTGATAAGGAAGCTACTCTCATGGCCTGTAAGCTCGGATTCTTCACTGCCCCTTCTCTTTGTCCATTTCTCGCGGTAAATGCGCTGGAGCTTCATTGTGCGGCCATCTACATCAAGCACACCTGTTACGCTGTGATCGTGCTTGTTAAGCTCAGGACGTACAGTGTTTTTAATATTAAAGTCCTTTTTATCGTCACTGTTCTTGCCGAACAGCAGCCAGGTGAAAGCGTCCTGTATGGTGCTTTTGCCTGTGGCATTGGCTCCGCTTATGTTGGTGCGGTGGTCCAGGTCAACCTCAAGGCTTTGGATGCCTTTGAAGTTTTCAATCAATAGTTGTTTCAGGGTGATTTCCATAGGTTTTTAATATTTGGTGTAAGTAATTCTAAGCTCTTGTATGGCCGGCCTGTAAGAGATTGTTACCGTCCAGAAACATTCGATGTAATAGCGCATCTCGTACAAGCCTAAGCTCATGTACTCAAAGGGATCATAATTGACGTAATGACCTTCCAGGCTGTTGAGTTTGGTGTGCCAAACTGTTCTGTCTATAAGGTCTTTGTTAAAGTAATAGGGTATCTTGCCTATAAGTTCATACCCGGAAGAAGTCCGGTGGTTGTGCGAAATGCTTGCGGAGCAGTATTCAAAAATATCCTCCACAAACAGGCGGCAGGCTTTGTTAATGTCATCCATTAAAATGTGACCGTTATCTTCTTCAATAGGCCACGGCTCCAAAATATCATGCTGTGCGGTGGCGGTTGTGGCTGCCAGCAGCAGAGCCAGGAGGGTGATTAGGATAAGCTTTTTCATAATACAGGGATGTTATTGGTGTGTTTTACATTGCTTTTATTCCACAGGTCTATCACAAACTTGCGCCCCTCTTGCGTCCAGCAGGATTGCATGGCCGTGCATGTGTTACCCATACTGTCCTTATATGGCACACTCACGCTTTTCATTAACCCTCTGTCTTTGTATCTTGCAGCCGGAACCCATTGCCCTCTGACCTTAAACTGAACCCCTTTTGCAAAGAGCCAGTTATTGAACTTTTGGGCTGTTAACCCAATCTCTGCACCTACTTGTGTTGCTGTGAGTAGGTTTTTAGAGTTTAGCACGTTGTCGTAATACTCCACTTTTGGAACCTGCTCCTCAATCGTGTTTTCAGCAAGCTCAAGCATCTTTTCCTTCTGTAAGCGCAAATCATGCTCTTTCTTCCAGTTTTCAGCAAGTCTAAGCACGGTGTCGGGGTTGGAGAAGTCCAGCATACCATTGGTGCGCTCAAGCTCCTCCCATCTGCGGTTAACCTTAATCCTCAGATCAACATTATAGCCAGTCATAAGGTCGAAGGTTTGAATACGGGTGAGAAGATACTCCCTGTAACTCTGGCCATTTTCTGCCTTAAAAGTTGACTCCTCAATTTTGAGGAGTGAAAGCTTCTCATAATTTTCATTCAGGATATCACAATCACGAAGAACGTTATCGTGCCTTTTGCCAGTGATCTCCGCAATCTCGCGGGACGACATGGTGTTGCTTCCGTTGTTAATTGATAATTCCATAGGTATAGGGTTTTGGGTTATAGATTATTCTCACGCATATAGCGGAGAACCTGGGATTTTCTGTACTTGGGACGGCTGTTGCCGTTGCGGTAGGCATGAAGGATTCCATCACGCTCTAACCGGGCCATTGTCATATGGCTCTTAACCTTTATAAGGGCCATCACTTCCTGCCGTGACAGGTAGGTGTCCTCGATGTAGCCCTGCATGATAAGCTTTTCCATAACCTTATCTGATACAGAGTCTATAAAAGCATCCTCACCCTCAAGCTTACTAGAGAGCAGCTTTATGGGCGCATGTTCGGCCATAAATAACCGGATTGCTTCGGTTAATATATTGCCTACTTGACTTTTATCTTTGTTATCCATATCTTTGTGTTTAACATTCTATCAACAGAGATGCGAAAATATATCAATTAATGATAGAAAGCAAGCTTTTTTTTATATTTTTTATATTATTTTCATATTATGATAGCATATAGCCCCATAAACCAAACACAATCAGTCCCTAACCTACACACAAAAAAATACAATCACATAGCAATAAAGTACAGGTAATCAGGAATACCCTGGGCTTGTCACAGGTGGAAATGGCTGCGCTCACCTCAATGGCCCAAAGCAATTACTCCCTTGTAGAGCGCGGCACACGGAGGCTGTCCCATCGGCTCAAGGACGCACTGATAACGCGCCTTTCCGTGAGTAAGGAGTACCTGGAAGGACTGTCTGATACAATGTTTACTGTTGCTGTTCCGCTTCAAAGCGAGCGCATCAGACAAGAACTGCTTAGAAACGATCTGTCGCTATCCACTCTGCAGGTAGATGAAAGGCATAAAGAGATTCTTGAGCAGAGCGCAGCAAACAACCTCTATTTATATAATGAAATACGTTGTATTTCGTTTCCGACATACGAAATGAAGTACAAATTAAACAACGTGAGTTCGATATAAGAAAGCAGGTTAATAACCAACACGAAAATGTTGATAA
>CALAZZ010000244.1 GCA_937926515.1 uncultured Bacteroidales bacterium
GCCGAAACCGATGGCGAACATTTCTATACTGCCCGCTGGGCTTCAAATCTTATGCATAAGATTACCATGGATGGTAACCTGGTTGAAGAATTTACCATCCCGGGTGTTACAGGATTGCGTGACATAGCCTACGATGGTGAGTATTTCTATGGCAGCAATGCCACTGCAGGCACAGGAATCTGGCAAATGGACTTTGAAACCAAGACTCTTGTCAGCACCATTCCCTGCACCTTCGCTGTTCGTTCCATTTCATACGACCCTGAGGTTGATGGATTCTGGATTAATAATTTCGGTGATGACCTGAAACTAATAAGCAGAACAGGAGAGCATTTAGAAACTATTGGTACAGCACCATTGAGCCTTTATGGTTCAGCATACGATGAATGGAGTGAAGGTGGCCCTTATCTGTGGTTGTTTACTGGTACCACAACCGGTGGAGGCTGCCAGGTTGAGCAACTCGACCTGAATACAGGCACCCTTACCGGTGTATCACACTCTGTTAGCGGAAACATTGGTGGAAATGGTATTGCCGGTGGCTTGTGGACTCAGCCCGGAATCGTACCAAACACTGTTACCCTTGGTGGATTAAGCCAGGGCACGCCTGACATGCTGTTCGGCTTCGAACTGGTCGAAGACGACAACGGCGGCGGTGGAGGCGGCGGCTTCGAATGGGAATACCTCGGAGCCAATATCTACCGCAATGGCGAACTCATTGCTGAACAGGTACAGGGTGAAACCTATACTGACCTTGACCTGCTGCCCGGTGACTATGAATACTGCGTAACCTTTGTCTATGAGCAAGGCGCCGAGTCATGTGTTGGTGAAACCTGTGTGGATGTGGTTGTTAGCTGTGATCCGCCTAAAAACCTTGAAGGGGATCATGTGTGGGAATACAACCAGGGTGATCCTTATGAAGGCGCACTCATCAAATGGGAACCATCTGTGGCTCCTGTTGCTGAATGGCTGTACTACGATGATGGCATCAATGTGGACGGCATCGGCGGACCCGCTGCCTTCACCTGGGCCATTAAGTTTGATCCACCTCAGTTGGCTGACTTCGAAGGCGCTTCACTGACCAAGATCCAGATCTACAACAGACTGGCAAGTACTGATGAATTGCGCATCTACGAAGGCACCAATGCTGCTACATTGCTGCATACACAACCATTAGCCGGACTACCGGTTGAAGCTTGGTCAGAAGTTGACCTCACTGATCCTGTATTGATTGATGTTTCAAAAGAATTATGGATTGCTGTTTACACCACTGACGGGGTTAACTTCCCTGCCGGTTGTGGTACAGGACAAGGTGAACCCAATGGTGACCTGATCACACTTGATGGTGTGCTTTGGGAACATCTCACTGATTTCGGTTTGATTTATACCTGGAACCTGCGCGGTTATGTAACTACTATGGCCGGTGTGACCACAGCTTTGCCTATGGAAAAACCGGCTGACAGGCTTGGACTTGTACCTCCTGCCGAACTGGCTATTTCAGGACAAGGCAGCAGCGAAAACAGTGTGCTTGACCTTGGCAGCTCACGTGCTGTGGATGCATTTAACATTTACAGAAGTACAAGCCAAGGCAATTACTCATTGCTGGCTACTGTTCCATTTGAAGCAGGCATGACCTCATATGAATATCTTGACACTGATGTGGAATCTGGTACAGGGTATTACTATCAAGTAACAGCGCATTATACCTATGAAGAGGATATCGAATGTGAATCACCTCCGGCAATGGCTCTTGAAATTCCTGAGGATGATTTCGTTTATGTCCTGATAACAGGTGTAGAAGAACTCAGCAGTGCTGATGCCAAGCTATATCCTAATCCGGCAAACAACAGCATCAATATTGAAGCAAAGGATATGCAGCGCATAACCGTTGTGAATGCTGTTGGTCAAATGGTTTATGATATGGAACTGGATCAGCAAAGCAAGGTTACGCTCAACACTGCTTCATACGAAGCCGGTATGTACATTGTGCGTATTGCCACTACCGACGGTATGGTTACAAAACGTGTAACTATTGTACGGTAATTAATCTAAGTTTTTAGGACTTAACTTCTATGAAGAGGCTGTCTCAGGTTTTGAGACAGCCTCTTTTTTATTGCAATCCGCTGATCAGCAGGATGCTACTGCCAATTACTCTACCAATCACCCCATTCAAAACGACAGGGCATGATAAAACCTGCTTTTAAAAGTATCCAAAAAAAATAGTTTAGAACCGTCTTATATCATTGATTTTCAATAGGCATCATTTCTTGGATATGTTTTTCCTGTTTTCCGGATTGGGTACCCACTTTTTTCTCCATATAGAATTATTGATCGATGCAATTTGATTAAAAGCCGAGAAGTTTCATTTTCAATTTGGATTGTGGGTTTATCCCCGGGTAAGACAGATTTGCATGTACTCCGCCAGCCGGCAAATCGTCCTTTTGCCAAAACAAAAGGACATAAAATCCATTTTTTGTAAATAGCAAAAATAAATTCATCAATTTTTCGCAATTACAAATCAGCAGAT
>CALAZZ010000245.1 GCA_937926515.1 uncultured Bacteroidales bacterium
GAAAAAGCATTTAATGTCATTGTTAGGCTCTATACCTGCAGATTATGGGGCGATTGGCAAGAACTCGTCAGGATTAACAGGCTCGACAGTTGGTCTGGCCTTGAGAACCTGCATGGCGATATCATTGTCAAATCCGTCGAAGATACAGTCTTCATGATGAATATCAGCATATTCAGCAGGATCAAGCACATTGCCATTTGAATCTGTCAATACACCATCAATGGCCAGGTTATATTCGTACCCATCTTGTCCGTCAGCAGCTTCGAAGCTGTTGTGATCGATTACAACCTTGATGTAGATCATTTCACCCTCTTCACCAACGGGGCTGTCTTGGGCATCAACAATACCCAAGGTTACAGTTGCGCCGTTTGTTATTGGCTGACCATTGGGGTCACCGGCCAAACCGGCCATGGTATAATCCCAATAGATCATGGCTTCCTGTCCAAGTGATCCACTTGGGGTAGCGTCTTGTAATCCATCAAATTGAGCTTGTAGCTGATATCCTGTTGAGAAGAATGCAGCAGCTACCACATAGTACATTGTATTGGTTCCAAAGTCATATACCACTCCACCATCATCGCCAAAAGAAGGATCGAACACTGCTGATTGTACATCATCAACACATTGTTCAAAACCTTCAATACCGAGATCATTGGCATCGAAATCAACATTGGCAATATCGAGTGTAAAGGCGTGTACAGGCCTGATCCGGTAAACCTTCAGGTTATCGGTGGTGCAGCCGTCTTCGTTCAGAACATAAATCAGTACGAATACGAATTCATGCTCATTCAAAAGCCAGCTTTTCCATGTCAGGTTGATGGTATTGGCATCAGCTGTTAACTCATTATAGTGCGCAGATCCTGAAGCCAGTACCGGACTTGTTCCATCAGCCGGTTCAGGTGTAGCCACCAGGCCACCATTTTCTATGAATGTAATATCCTGCGTAACCAACCATTGGTACTCCTTATTTCCGGGAGGTGCAGGTACATTCACTTCGTAGGTATACTCCTGACCAGGAAGTACATTCAACGGGTCATCGAGGTCGATACATTCTCCCAGCGGGGTAGGCGGAAGGATGGGGTCTTGTGCAAGTGCCTGAGTCATACCCAGTCCAAACAATGCAACTAATAAAATTAAAATATGCTTTTTCATAATTGTAAATTTTTAAATTAAAAAATTGAAAATTTGTTTGTTAAAATGTTAATCATTTGATTTAATTAATAATTGATGAACTTAATTTGTGGTGAATGATGCGTTATGCCCGATGCAGGTTTTCGATTTTTTTAAGTGCATCTGCATTTTTGCGAGCTTCACCTTTTTGGTTTTTTCATGTTTCCTGTTTCATAGGCATATGGTTTTGATTAATACATTGTTCTTTTCTACATGCTGTAGTTTGTTTTTCCAATTGTTTCATAGGCAATGGTTTTGGTGAGACTTTATTTATTTTATCTAAGTATTTCATATTCAATTTGTCTAAGGTTGGTTTTGCTTAACCACATTCGGTCGTGGTTGGATGACGATATCAGCAGACACCGGTGCTGTTGCGTTGCCATGACAATCCTCCACCCAATAGGTTATCTGATGGGTAATGAAGGTGAAGTCATTTGTGCCCCAGAGGTATATGGGATCCACTGTGCCATTGCCATCCTCATCATATTGTGAGGGTTGGCCCACACCGCTAACCGGAGGATATCCATTGCTAAAGGTGATGGTCCAGCTGATGATGATGTCCTCTTCGGGACAGCAGTTGTCATATAAATTAATCAGGTCAAGTTCTGTTCCTTGCACAAGGTACCAGTCGGGCCGTTCCGGTATGATATCAGCCCAAGGTTCGGGCATGCCATCATACTCTGCAGTAATAATATTGTTTACACAGAAACTCAGTTCTATCGGGATATCAAAAGTGGGCAACTCATTATCATACACTTCAACCATGTAGGAGCACTGCATGGAACCAACCATATTGGTTGCCGTGTAGGTGATGGTTGTTACACCCACATTGAAGTCGAAAGGTATTGGTGTGACAAAACCAAAGCCCGAGGCCACTGTGCTACCTGTCATTTCCCATTGCCAGCTCACCGGAGGCGTGCCTGCATAAATGGAAGGATCACCCGGATCAAGGCTGGCGGAGCAAAGGCCTGGATCGTTTGGTGAGATCAGGTTGGGTGGGCATTCAATGTCAGGCATCACCGGAATGATCATCACGGAGAAGGAGCAGGAGTTCACATTGCCACAGTCATCAACAAACTCATATGTAATGATGGTGGTGCCCAGGTAGAACAGTGATGGGTTTTCTATATAGCCATCGCCGCTGCCTGTGGTGGAACCGGTCATGGTCCATGAAACAGATATGCTGTCGTTGGGCGAACAATTGTCAAAGACTGTGGGGAAGGGCAGATCAACATAGTTATACACATCAAGTGGAAGCGTGGTTTCAATGATATCTGCCGGGCACAAAACGGTTGGGGCAATGGTATCGAGAATCGTAATGATTTGTATCTGTGGCTCTGCCTGGTTTCCACAATCATCTTCCAGCATCCATGTACGTGATATAATATGGGCGCCGGCGCAATGTCCCGCTAAATTCAAGTCAGTATAAGTGGGCTGCAGGTCCATTGTGCAGTTATCGTAAAGATCATAAGGGAATCCTGTTATAGCGGGGGAACTGTCATAATCACACTGGCTGTTGGCATAAAGCGTGATATCAGCTGGTTTCATGAATGATGGAGGAACAACATCGTTGATCTCAATCACCACATTGCAGGTGTCGCGATTGCTGCAGATGTCCCAGATCATATATCTGTAGGTTAAAAACTGTGGGCAGGTTTCATCGGTGGATAGTACCTCCACGAGTGATATGTTGGCATCAGGCACCTCACATGGGAAATTCATGATGCCACCTGCTTCAACAAAGGCCGTTACGGTTGTGAAGGGCACCACATCATCCTGCGAGCAGTGGTATTCATCAGGAGGACAAATGGAACATTCAATAAATTCAATCGTAAAATCGTGTGTATCACTGCTGCATGGGAGTGTGCTTACAATGTCTTCAGCCACAACAGTATACGCACCCGGTTCCGGCGGCAGGAATACACCACCCTGATGAACCAGCGCGCCAATGCTATTATACCAGCTGATCTGGTAATTATCTCCTTCGGGTGTCACTATCGCAGCAATTTCCTTCGGGTCGTTTTCACAGAATACCGGGAATGCCGGATCGATACTCAGGCGTATTTCATCATGTACGAAAACAGTGATGGTATCCATGAGCATGCCACTCTCATTCGTACATGGATTTTCAGGTGCTGCACCGGTCACCAGGTATTTGATAACTGGAGGTGACAGGCTGTCAGCCGTAAAGATCGTGGTGAAGCTTCCGTTTGGCGGATTCAGGTAACTCAGGTATTGACCCCCGCCAGTCAGGTCGGTGTATTGGATGGTGCTTTCCACCACTCCTGAGATGGTGATTTCGCTTTCACAATTGATGCGGGTAACGAGATCATCCGTACCTATGATGCCACATACCGAGCCAATTCTGAAATCATTCCGATTGGCTCCCGGTTTTCTAACCGTAATGGTATGATAGATGCCGGGTTCAAGACAAATAATATCACCTAATGACACTTCTTCCCCGCAATCCACCTGGTAATTCCAACCTGCCGGTGTGGCTCCGTCTATTTCGATAAACAGGCCTACCGAGAAAGGACTTAAACGTACGGAGAAGGATACGTGTCTTTCGTTGTGTGCACCACCACAGCATTGTCCATGGCGCTGAACATCAAACACTTCCCAGATGCTGTCGCATTTGGCTTCGAGGTCTACCCAGAAGTGGGGCACATTAGAATCGCATATATCGCATCCGCAATTATCATCGATTAAAATAACCTGAACGCAATCAGTATAATTGCCTGACTGGTCTGTGACCCTGTAGGTACGAACCACACTGTCGGGGCAGAAGCCTGCAATTTCACCCATATTGACGAAATCATCAAAATAATGCTCTATGGTAACAGCTCCACAATTGTCAATCGCCTCAACCAGTGAAGGATTTCCTGCCGGAATGTCGTCAGGGCAGGGGACTGTGATATTTGGCGGGCAGTAGGTAATCACCGGCGGCACGTTGTCAATCACCATGACGGTGATGGTACATTCTCTGGTATTGCCCGACTCATCTGTTGCTGTCCACCTTATTATATGTGAACCCCTTGGTATTTCAGCACCTGCCAGGGTTGACGAGTTGTTGAAGTTATTGGTTACCACCACACCCGGGCAGTTGTCTCCCACATTTTCAGGATCAAACTCATTGCCCTCAACAGTATAATGACAATCCATCTGGTCGGTATATCTGATAAAAGGGCTCCCCGGCTTACAAGTTAGTGTTGGCAGTTGCACATCATTCACGGTAATGCTTGTGGTGCAGCTTGCCTGGTCACCTCCGGAGTTTGTAACCGTCCAGACTATGGTAGTTGTGCCTTTAGGGAATACTTCTCCTGCCAGTGTATTGCTGTTGTTATAATCGTTTGTCACGGTAAATCCGGGACAGTTGTCCTGCACACTGAGCGGGTTGAGTTCATTGCCTGCAACAGTATAGGTACAGCTACCTGTATTGGTGTTTCTTACTATAGGAGGTCGGCATGTGATGGTCGGCGGCTGATCATTTCCAACATGTACCTCCACCTGTGTTGTTGAACTGCAGGCATTTGATGTGGCAGTAATATCAAATACTGTGGTCTGCATGGTGTTG
>CALAZZ010000246.1 GCA_937926515.1 uncultured Bacteroidales bacterium
CTTATTTCTGATAAGTAAAAACTCTACCTAACTGAAGTTTGTAATTCAGCACCGGCTTTGAACTTAACTACTTTTTTGGCAGAGATATTGATTTCCTTGCCTGTTTGTGGATTGCGGCCTTTTCTTGCAGCTCTTTTAGAAACTGAGAAAGATCCGAAACCAACGAGGGCAACACGATCGCCGGCTTTTAGGGCTTTGGTGGTAGCACCAACAAATGCATCTAATGCTCTTTTGGCATCTGCTTTTGTTAAATTGGCTTCTGCAGCCATTGCATCAATTAATTCAGCTTTGTTCATGTTAACTGGATTTTAGTTTGAAAATTGGTTGAAAACCGCACAAATATAGGTGTTCTGTAGAAAAATACAAGTAGTTTTGAAAAAAAGTGAAAAAAATGTTGATAAATCTATCACATTGTTAATAAACCGACATTGTTTTCGGGAAATTTTATGCTTATAACCAATAAACCACAGCCTATAGAAGGTAATGCCATACCACTGAACCTAAACTTATTCGCAAAAGTTTATAGATTAAATTGGTCGTAAAGGTTTAGAAAGTTGAATTATGGATCATAAGACACGCCATTTGCCCTCAAACTTAAACCCCCTAAGCAGGCTTGCCGTATCCATCACTTTTTTACCGGGCAATTGCAAATGGTTAATGATGTAGTACCCTTCGGGATGACAAATTTTTATCCAACTTTTGTTGTCAGTTAACAGATTCCCAGGCTCAAACTCATGCTTATCATATTCCGGTGAACCCTCATATAGTTTTAGCTGTTGCTTTCTACCGTGATCTCCTGTTAAGGTAGTAACGGCAACCGGATGGGGGCTCAAACCTCTCACAAAATCATGTATCCTTCTTAGAGGCATTGCCCAATCGATCGCACAATGTTCGCGAAAAATCTTTGGTGCGGTTTTGAGCGTGATAAGAGGTGAGCTCATCTCACCCTGGTCCTTCAATGTAATATTTCCGTCTGCAAGTTTCACAATTGTATTCAATACCAGTTCCTTTCCTGCTTCCATCATTCTATCGTGCAGCAATCCAGCCGTTTCATCAGCATGAATCTTAAGTTTTTGCTGAAGGATAACTTGACCGGCATCAATTTCTTCATTTATAAAAAAGGTAGTCAGGCCTGTTTCTGTTTCACCATTGATAATTGCCCAATTAATTGGTGCGGCACCTCTGTATTGAGGCAATAAGGAGGCATGTAGGTTGAATGTACCTCTTGGTGGAATCTGCCACACCACTTTCGGCAACATGCGAAATGCTACCACAACATATACGTCGGCTTTTAATGAATTTAATGCATCCACAAATGCAGGATCCTTAAGGTTGCCAGGCTGAAGCAGTGGAAGATTCTTCGAAAGGGCATATTGCTTAACTGCTGAATATGAAATTTTTCTGCCACGTCCGGCAGGTTTGTCAGGTGCCGTCACTACTGCTAAAATAGGAATCGAAGCCTGAAATATGGCATCCAATTGTGCCGAAGCAAACTCAGGAGTCCCAAAAAAAACGATACGTAATCTTCTTGGTGTCACGCCAAACTATTTTAAACAAAAATACCTGATTCAATGGAACCAGGTATGATATAAAGGAAAATTTAAATCCTATTTATTAATCTTGCTTTTAGCCCTTGTGATATACTTATCCATCAACCGGCCTTCGTTGCTGGTATAATAATCTTTCTTGATCTGCTCATACAATTCCAGGGCTTTTCTGTAATTGTCCTGCATTTCATACACCTGTGCAGCCCTAAACAAATAAAGTGGGGCTGTCAGGTCATTGCTGCTGGCACGCGCAGCTGCAAGATACTGTTTAATTGCGTTATCATGTTGATTCAGTTCCAGATAGGCATCTCCCATTGCACCCAAAGCCATGGGTTTGACAATGTTATCACGGCTTTTAAATTTTTTCAAATTGGCAATGGCTTCTTCATAATCACCCTGTTTGAGGTAAATAATGCCTGTGTAATATCTGGCAAGATTTGCGGCCTTGGTCATTCCATATTCATCTATGATATCCAGGAATCCCATAAAATTGCCATCACCGTAAAGGGCTTTATTCAACGAATCGGATTCAAAATACTTCTCAGCCATAAACATTTGCTCATTGGCTTGCTGCTGGCGGGGTTGGAAATAATAGCGGCTAACCCCAAAATAGGCAAGTACAATTACCACGATAACCACAACCACCGTAGTGATGGTCTTTTGGTTATGCTCAATAAAACGCTCGGATTTACTCAATGCCTCCTCAACAACTTCCAATCTTTCTTCAGCCTTATCAGGCCCTTTTTTCTTAACCATATCTAGCTTAAATTTTTGTGGTGCAAAAGTAGTTTATTTTCCTTTAAACTAAAGTGATCAGTTGATTTTTTTACGTATTTCCCGCGAGATCATATTGCTTTTGTATATAACAAACTTATTCCTTGTAGGTTACTAAATATTTGAACCGTTACCTATTATTTGGAATCCCAATATGAATAACCGGCCTATCAGGTATTTATCAAGTTGTTACCAGTAGATAAAATACTTCATACGCCGCTAAATGAATTGATTTAACGGCATATGAAGTGATAAATGGCTCATTCAATGATGTTGGCCAGGGTTGTGACCTAGCAAACAAGTTGAAATAGAATAAGTTATGCAACAGGTGGTTTGGGTAGACCCGCAGGTCCACTATATTGTGCATCGCCAAAACCAAGGATAGGATAGAAAACAATTGGCAACAAAATCAATCCAACAGTGAACCCTTCCGATTTTCCAAAACTTAATGATAACAGATTTGTCATCCATATGGCGAATACAATGTTCACTACCGGGATGAGCAAAAGAAGAATCCACCACCATGGTTTCCCCACAATTTCAAGGAGTACAATGATGTTGTAGATTGGAATCAGGCAAGCCCAGCCCGGCTTTCCGGCTTTTGTATAAATTTTCCATTGGGCAACGACAATAAGAACTACAATTGCCAGATAAATAAGTATGATTAAAAATCTCATAATGTGTGATTGTTTTTATGATGTCCTACTCTATCGGCTTTTCGGTTACGCCCCCGCAATTAATCCTGTGCGGGACAGGACATATCGCATGATACAGTTGTGTTTGCCGCCATGCTATGGTGAACGGGTGGTCAGCCCAATTGAAACCGCTTCAAGTGTTTAAATAAAAAAACAATTCCATTTCCCGGTGCTCTATTGGGATATTCATATCCGTTTGAGTCCACTATTATTAACTTTTCGCGACAACATTTATGAATCACAAATATACAAAGATATGTATTCTGATCATTAAAAAACAGAACAGTCCTTATTGATTAGGAATCAAATATTGGCATTTCAAGATACAATTTAATTATATTTGCCATTACTCCAAATGAAATAAAACTATGAAAAAAATTTCTGTTTCTTTATTATTTATGCTCTGTTCTGCTGGATTATTTGCTCTGGATAGTCTTACATTCAAATATTCAATTAATGAATGGCTAACAGCAGGTCCTATTGAATTGCAATTGCCGGCCTTTAACAATCGGCCTGACTTAAATGATAACACCTTCAAGTCTGAACATTTTCTGGATGCATATATCTTACCAGAACACATCAGAATTGCAGCCGGAAACTACTTTCTTAATGCCAAGGATAAGAAATACCAATGGAGCAGTATAAGTACAGATAGCGATGGTAATGTATTGGTTTCAAAATCAAATAAAGAAGTGCCTGAACTACACTTACTGGCAACTTACCTGGAAATCAATCGGTTTAGCAAGCTTTGTTTTGAAGTGGAAACCGACTATCCGTTTGCCTTATATATTGATCACAAAAAAATTGGCGGCAGCAACAATGGCCCTGCTGGCGACAAGCATGAACCCGTCAAAATAAACACAAAACTCGAACCCGGAAAATATAGCATCCTGATAAAGATCCTTTCACCTCCCGGAGAGAACAACATCAAAACACTTGCAAGTGTGACCGGTGCTGATAAGTACAGCCAACTTGAGTTTTCACTCAGCCCGAAATTGAAAAAAAATATGCGGCACGTACTTGAAGGTGTGCGTGTTTCAGGATTGAATGTTAGCCCGGATGGCAAATATATCATGCTGTCGTTTAGTGAAACATTTCCGCCTGAAGGAAAAACAGCACGGTGGTATGAGCTTCGGGATACCCAAACCAATGATATCATTCAAAGCTTCAAGCATGCGAGCATCCGTAATGTGAAATTCCATCCAAAGCGAAACAGCATTAGTTACGTGAGTAAAATGAATGATAAAGAAGACCTTGTCCTATTCGATCTAAATAAGAGAACAGAAATCACATTGATGTCAAATCTAGAAAACTTTTCCAATTACCACTGGTCACCTGATGGCAGTCAGATTGTTTTCAGCAAAAGCCAAAAAGAAGAGCCGGGAGCCATAAAGAAAGGCGTAAAAAGACTGGAAGGAATGCACGATCGCTGGCCGGAATGGAGAACAAGGAGTCAACTCTATGCACTTGATGTAGAATCCGGAATATCGCGTCCGCTGACACACGGGTTTGTCAGCAGCACTTTTGTCGCCTTTTCACCTGACGGGAGTAAAATACTTTTTTTCCAAACAGTACCGGATTATTCCGAGCGGCTCTACAACCACAACTCCCTGATAGAGCTAGACCTTCGAACTCACCTGCTTGATACAATTCTGGAAACTAATTTAAACTTTTCTGCTGCATACAGTCCGGATGGCAAGGAATTGCTCATCACCGGCGGGCCTACTCTTTTTGGAGAAAAAGGCAATGTCACTCCCGAAGAATTGATACCTAATGAATCTGATACACAAGGGTATATAATGGAACTGAGCGATAGAAGTGTAACTGCGATTACCCGTGATTTTGATCCCAAATTACTTAGATTCAACTGGAATGATCATGATGGAAAGATTTATCTCCTGACCGAAGAAGGTACCTA
The DNA here is from genome assembly GCA_937926515.1 of uncultured Bacteroidales bacterium. Lineage (GTDB taxonomy): Bacteria > Bacteroidota > Bacteroidia > Bacteroidales > F082 > CALAZZ01. The sequence goes on from CALAZZ010000246.1 coordinate 4,935, forward strand.
TCAAAGCCTGTATACTTATGATCCGTCAAGCAGCACGTTCACTAAACTGCCGGCCGAAATGGACATGGTTAATGGCTTCAGTTTAGCCAAAAACGCCCCGGTTTTGGCCTATTACGGTAACAGCATCAGTGCACCTGAGAAAGCCCTTATATTGAATACCGGGACATTGGAACAAAAAACAATCAGTGACCCAGAAAAGGAAGTCTTTGAAGATGTGGTCTTCGGTACCACTGAAGACTGGAACATCACCGTTTCGAACGGAAATACCGTTTACGGACAGATTTATTACCCACCCCACTTTGATCCCGAACATCAATACCCCTGCATTGTATACTATTATGGTGGTATCAATCCAATTAATCGTGCCTTCAGAGGACGTTATCCTAAAAATTATTTTGCAGCAATTGGATATGTTGTTTATGCTATGACACCCTCAGGATCGACGGGCTTTGGGCAAGAGTATGCCGCATTGCACGTCAATAACTGGGGCATGACCGTAGCAGATGAGATCATTGAAAGCACCCAAAAATTCATTGAGAGTCATGATTTTATTGACGAATCAGCCGTGGGATGCATTGGGGCTTCATACGGCGGCTTTATGACCATGTTGCTGCTGACCAAAACCGATATTTTCAGCGCTGCCATATCGCATGCAGGCATCAGTTCAATCGCGTCATACTGGGGTGAAGGATACTGGGGCTACCTCTATAGTGCCATTGCAACAGCCAATAGTTTCCCCTGGAACAGAAGAGATATATATGTGGAACAGAGTCCACTTTTCCATGCCGATAAGGTAAACACACCTTTGTTGCTGCTTCATGGTGGTAGGGACACCAATGTTCCTACAGGCGAAAGCATTAAAATGTACACCGCTCTGAAACTGCTTGGAAAACCAGTGGAATATGTCGAAGTCGAAGATCAGGACCACCATATTTTGGATTATAAAAAAAGACTAGAATGGCAAAAAACCATCATGTCCTGGTTTGATAAATGGCTCAAAGACCAACCTGAATGGTGGAATGAGTTGTATCCCGATCGAAATCTGTAACGCATGGATTCCCCAGACCCTTCCACCGAATTACTTGCCTTTTTTCGAGGTTTTATCACTGAGGAGAGGTGGATGAAGTTTAAGCAGGTACTGGCCTTCCGCACAAGATATATCACCGTTGTGCTCGAAGATATCTACCAATCACAAAATGCCAGTGCCGTGCTGCGAACATGCGACCTCACAGGCATACAGGATGTGCATATCATCGAAAACAAGAACAAATATGATCTGAATCCAGATGTGACGCTGGGTTCAAATAAATGGATCAACATGCTCAAATACAACCAGAAAGAAGAGAACACCCTTCCGGCCTTTAACCACCTGCGAAAGCAAGGCTACCTTATCGTGGCCACAAGCCCACACAAGGAACACTACACACCTGAAAGTATTCCACTTGACAAGCCCCTTGCATTGGTATTCGGCACTGAGAAAAATGGCCTTTCGCAAAGAGCACTTGACCACGCAGATGCTTTTATTAAAATTCCCATGTATGGGTTTACTGAAAGCTATAACATTAGTGTGTCGGCAGCCTTGCTGCTGCATAAACTCACCGAAAGGCTCAGGGACAGCGATGTAAGCTGGAAGCTCACTGATACAGAACAAACCATGGTTTTATTGTCATGGTGCCGGCAAACCATTAGAAAGGTCGAGAGCCTCGAAAAAAAGTTTTACGATGGGAATTAATCAATTTTTTAATTGACATTAATCAAGCAAGTTGTATCTTTACGTTTTAAAAGTAAATTTCACAAAAGCAATATAATTATGGGAAAAGGTGACAAAAAAACGAAAAGAGGCAAAATTATTATGGGTAGCTACGGTGTGCTTAGAAAAAAGAAAAGAAATCTATCGAAGCCTTTAGTGGATAAAAAAGTCAAAACAGCTGTTGCAGTTAAGGAAAAGCCGGTGACAGAAGCTGTTGAGCCGGTGAAAAAGGAAAAAGAAACGAAGAAAGCAGCAGCTAAAACAACCAAGGCCAAAAGCACCCCCACTAAAGCTAAGACCACTGCAAGTAAAGCAAAAAAAGAGGTGAAAGAGAAAGCTGAAAAAACTGAAAGCAAGAAAGTGGTGAAAGAAAAAACCAAAAAGTCTGAAGAAAAAACAGAATCGAAAACTTCAACCGGTGAAAAAACCGATGCTTAAAAAAACCTATCCATACGATACCTTTGAAG
>CALAZZ010000247.1 GCA_937926515.1 uncultured Bacteroidales bacterium
GGTGCTCTCGACGCGCGCAGTGGCCACCCCGCATGGCCGCTCGATCACCTTTTGCCTTTGTTGGCGGTTATTGCCTACCCGAAGGTGATTGAGCACATTTGCTAAAATCGTGTATATTGGAATCCCGAAGGTGATCGAGCGGCTCTGCGGGGTGGCCAGGTGCGAGTCGAGAGCACCGTTTGTGATCGAGCACCGCCATCCGGTGCCGCTCCTAAGCTGCTAAAATGCTTAATCAAGAGATACCCCTCAAAAGATGAGCTAAAACCGATCGGTATATGCGCATAAACGTCTCCTTTTATGCTCATTTAAGGCTTGCTTTCTGCTGCAATAAGCAGGGGTTTATTTTTATGGTTGTTAAACAACTGCAAATCAAGTAATGAGATAAACCAATGAAATGCTTTCACTGCGTTGAAGGATCAAGATTTCCGGGAGTTATTTTAATACAGGATGAAGGAATGGGAAGATGCCCGTTTTGTTCTGCCGGACAGGGTGGAATGTGTAAATTAATTAGAGTTTAACGGTTCCTTTAGGGAGGTTTAGTGTAATTTTATTGCAAATTACATTCAATATTTGATAAATAATAGTAAAAAATGTAAGACAAATTTGCATATAAAACAAAAGGCGTGTAGTTTTGACACGCCTTTTGTTATTAAGAGTAACAACTAGGAGTTGTTGGCCCTGGAATATTTGACAGTCCTAAGCCTTTCCTGGAACTCACTCCCTGGACGGAATTTGAGTTTTGGGCCCAGAATCATGGACTGATTGAATGTTTCAGGGCTTTCTGCACCCTCACTCGAAAGCAGGAGGCGGAAAGAACCAAACTCACCCAATTGAACCGATTTGCCGTCAGCCAGCAAATTTGGCACTGCCTGAAGCAAGGCTTCGATCACAGCAGTGGTTTCAACAATGCCCAGCATGGTTTCCCTGCTGATCTGCCTGGCCAGTTGCCTGACGTTGACAGCACCTTGCGGCAGCTTGTTGGCATAATAATTACGCGGCCCTTCCACATCCCGTGGATTGACCCTCTGAATTAAGTGATATAATATCATTTTTGTTATTATTTAAATTGATATAAAATTGAAAAACTCTCTTGAAGCTACTAAGTGCTTCTGCTGTAATCATCCCGGGGGATGTGGAAAGTGCTAATCAATATTAGCATACATATGTTTTTGGATACACTTTTCTTAACCTGACATGATCATACCTCCTTTTATTAAAGTTAAACATTGTGATCACTAAGCTCATCATCAGCGGAATCCAGCCTCGAGCTTGGAGACAAAAATACGAAGAAATCAAGCTTTTAAAGGTTGAATTTTTCAACGAATAACTGTTGATAATTCAGGAAAGCAATGTCCACATTGCGTTTGGCAGTTATCAGTCAGAGGAAAAAAAATAATCAAAAACGTAATATTTCAGTTAGGCACGTTTTTTGGTAAAACTTTATTGTACAGTGGATCAAGGGAATGTATTTTGTACAGCTTCAATTCTATTGGTTTATGCAGCTATATGTTGGGGTTTGTATCAATTATTGCTACAATAAGTTCCAAAATGTATTTATTTTCAATATTTATCCGGGTCATTTGTGACATAGCTGAGTTGTTACAAGGAGGGACGCAAGGGCGGCCTAAAGGTGCTCTCGGCATTGAACGGTGCTCTCGACTCACTTCGGCTATCGCTCCCTTCGGCTTGATTCGACAGGCTCACCACAAGTGCTCAGGGCATCGCAGTGCGAGCCGCTCGATCACATTGCCTATAATTCCGCTATGGTTATTCTCACTGTGTCTTTTGTGTCTACTTTTTGTTGTTTGTGCCATAGCCTGGAGAAGTTGTTGCACAAAATGCCACAGAGGAGGCATAGTGGTTCATACAGTGTTTTTTACTTTTTTGCGGCAAAGTCTTGAACAGTTCTTACACATTCATCACATTTGATGATGCAGCCATCGCACCCATTTCCCGCCACGAAAGGAGCTGTCCATGCTTTGTAACAAAACTTTTATCGCCACCATAGATCACACTGGCATGCTCGGGTAAATTGCCGGAAAGTTTGTTCCAATAATTAATATTGTTAAAGAGGTTCTCAGTAAAGGTGGTTGTGGCTTTGATTTCGATTGGCTTTAGTAGTTGTCCAAAATCCAGAACACAGTCGATTTCCTTGCCTTTGTGGTCGCGCCAGAAGTAGCAGTTGCTTCTTTGTCCGCTGTTATACCTTGTTTTTAATAGTTCTGAAATGATAAAATTTTCAAACAGGCCCCCCACCAGATAATGGGTTTGCAGTTGTGCGGATGATTGCAGGTCTAATAAAGCGCAGGCAAGACCTGTATCGTGGAAATACAGTTTTGGCATTTTAACCAGTCTTTTATTGAAGTTTTCATAATGAGGTTGCAACAAAAACACCACAAAGCTAGCTTCAAGAACTGAGATCCATGCTTTTGCCGTATTAACACTTACTCCGGCATCATTTGCAAGTGATGAAAGATTCAGTAATTGTCCTGTGCGGCCAGCACATAATTTCATGAAGCGAATAAACTGGCTCAGGTTTTGAATCTGCTGCAACAGGCGTACATCACGTTCAACATAGGTTTGAATATAACTGGGATAGAAATCAGAAGCTGCTATATCATGGTCGTACACACGCGGAAAAAAACCCTTAAAGATAAGGTCGTTATGGCTTGAGAAAACTATGCCATAACGCTTTAATTCATTATATGATAAAGGCAACAAATGTAAAATAGCCACCCTGCCGGCAAGTGATTGTGAAATACGCTCGTTCAATAAAAAACTCTGTGATCCTGAAATAATGAACTGACCATTGGATTTTTGTTGGTCTGTGATGGTTTGTAAATAGGAAAACAATTGAGGCACGCGTTGTATTTCGTCAATCACCATAGGTTTATCAGCTGAAAGGAAGCCACGGGGATCTGTTTCGGCAAATAGCCTGATGTCAGGATCTTCAAGTGAAGTATAGGTGTAATCAGGAAATGTATGCCTGATCAGGGTAGTTTTTCCTGATTGTCTTGGGCCGGTTACCGATACAACTGGAAATTTGGAAGCCAGCCTAAGGATTTCTTTTTGTAGTGTTCTTTCAATCATAAAAAGGAATGCCAAATAATGGTACAAATTTGAATTATGAATGCAAATATACACCTTTTTTATTTAAAATTCCTTTCTTTGTGTCTTCTATGGTATAGTCTTGAGGGGTTGTTCCACAAAGGAGTTACAGCGGTGCACAAAGGGTTTTTTTTGGTGTCTTTAGCGTTAAGCTATTACACAAAGGGGCACAAAGGAGCCACAGAGTTGCAGAGGTTTTTTATGTATCACTAATCCCAGCCTATTCTTTGTGCTCTTCGTGCCATTGTGGGAAATGATATTTAAATCAAGTTCCTGATTATATTCCCAGCCCTTTTTTTGTCCCACTAAGCGATGCGCTGAGCAAAGCCGAAGTGGCACAAAGGAGCACAAAGGGTTTTTTTTTCTGGTGTCTTTAGCGTTAAGCTATTACACAAAGGGTAGCAGCAAAAGCGCTGGCACACGGAATGATTATGTCAGTTTTTCAATAGAAAAGATCCGAAGCTCAAGCTTCAATTTTTTCC
>CALAZZ010000248.1 GCA_937926515.1 uncultured Bacteroidales bacterium
GCAATTATCCGCTATGACCATTTTTTTAAACAAGCCCCATAATATTTGCCGCAACCCATCTACAGCAGCATTGTATTCAAATTTTCGTTTTTTAAAAAATTGGGGCAATAGGTTAGATGCACGTTCAATAGGCCCGGCAACCAATTGAGGGAAAAAACTAACAAAAGCTGCGAAGGCAATAAAGTCACTTGTAGGTTCAAGCTTGCGCCTGTAAATATCTATCGTATAACTTAATGTTTGAAAAGTGTAGAAACTAATCCCAACTGGAAGAATGATGTTTAAGGTATTCGCATTTATATTGGATCCGAAAAAGGAAAAGGCTGTTACGAAATTTTCCAGGAAGAAATTGTAATACTTAAAGAAACCCAGAAAACCAAGATTAACAATAATGCTTGTCCACAGCAAAAGTTTACGCAGGTTTTTGGTTTGCGATGAAGCTAAGCCAAGTCCAACAAAATAATCAACCAATGTGCTGATTAAGATGAGCGATAGAAAGCGCCAGTCCCACCATCCGTAAAAAACATAGCTTGCTACAACAACCAATAGATTTTGCAAACCAAGGCTTTTGTTGGTTACAAACCAGTATAAAATAAATATTACTGGCAGGAAAATTGCAAAATCAAGTGAATTGAAAAGCATTGTCTATTTCATTATGGGTATGTAGGCAACTAATTATAGGTGATCAAGACTATAGAATCTTGTAATACTAACTACGCCTCCTCTTTTTACCAAAAAAAGACAGCTTAAATAATTCGGTAAATCCTGTGAGTTTGTTCAACCATAAGATTGAAAAAAGGATCAGGTTTGTAATTAATCCATCTCGCCTTTCTAACTTACGAATGCCACTAACCGGAGGTAAAAGTTGACGAAATAAGATTTTAGATTTTGTAAAAAAGCTTGCATGCTTAAAACGTAATTGGTACAATCCGCCTGTGGTGCGACGTTTTTTCCTCATTAACTCCCTGAACGATTTTCGTGAGGGGTGATTGACTACAACATCATCAAGATATTTTATTGAGCAGTCTTTCTGAAAAGCCCGCATACCCCATTCGTTATCACCACCGGAATACAAATCTTCTCTGAACAATCCAACTTTTTCAAATACATAGCGCCGGCTAAACATATTTGCTGTGATCCCAGAACCCAGATTTTGAACATAGCTTTCCTGGTTCATTGAAAACAGTTGCTGATATTTAAAGATTAAATCTGAAGTGCCCTTAACTCTGAAGGTCTCAATTTTGCCTGCAATCCTGTCAAGTGCTGGTTCAACGGTAAAAACTTCTAATGCATTTCTAATCCAGTCAATATCAGGTATACAATCCGAATCCGTAAAAGCCAAAAGCTCACCATTTGCTATTTTTATTCCTGCATTTCTCGCAGCATAAGAACCCGGTTTGTCTTCGGTGATGATTTTCATATTGGCAGCCGGCAATTCGTAAGGGCAGGACTCCTCCTGGTCGTTATTTACAACAATCACCTCAAATTTATCAGCCGGATAGGTTTGCTTTGCCAGGGCTTCAAGGCATAGCTTAAGGCGGGGCCAGTCTTTGTAAGCGGGGATAATGACGGATATGTGTAACATCTAATAATTTTCAGAGGTAAAGTTACCTCTTTATGACAAATTTAATAATATCCTTAATATTCATATGTCTGATAAGGATGTATCGTTTAAAACCTATTCCATAGCGCAGAACGTAGAGGCATTCGCTTGATATCTTAATATTAATATGCTTACGATATTTGTAGTTTGTGTATTGATTGAATTTAATATATCCTTCAATTCTTTGTCTCTTCCAATCTGCAATTTTTGATTTTGAATGCTTAATACTGGAATACATCCCTCCACTCCATCTTCTGTATGTGCATGTAATTTCATCAATGAAATATACCTTACCTATAATTGCCAGGTTTAAGATTAGATTAGTGTCTCCAGCCATTTGAGGTATTGCCATAAACTGATTGCCATTAATTTGATCTTGCTTATAAACAATTGATGCTGTTGGGTATATATAACCACCAATAAGAATGATGTCTTTTATATTTACATCACCCTGTTTTAAATTTGTAACGTATTTCCTGGATGTATTTTCAATTTCATTGAGAAAAGTTGCATTCGTAAAACAGCCGCTATAGTCCGAATTTGCCTCCAAAAACTCCACCTGCTTCTGCAGCTTCAGCGGATCAGTCCAGTAGTCATCGCCTTCGCAGAGGGCGATGTATTTACCACGGCGGGCCTCCTTAAACGGTCTTGTCAACCTTTTTTTTTCGGCTTTATCCTCTAACGAATAGGTGTTAATGTGTTGGTAAAAACATTTGAACAATTGAGGGTATTTATTTTCATATTCCCTTACTATTTCTGACGTACGATCCGTTGAAGCATCATCATGTATCAGAATTTCCACCCTGAAAGTGGTTTTCTGCATTAGGAAGCCTTCGATGGCCTCGCGGATAAAATTTTCGTGATTGTATGTTCTGCAGGAGATACTGACCATTGGAATTGTGTTATCGTTCCATACTTGTGAGGTCAGGATTGTTGGATCTTTAACTAACATTCAGTTAACAGTTAAATTTATTTTATCATTGATCGGATTTTCCAATTCTTAATTTTCTTTTAAACCATTTGATGGCTGGCTTGTAATGAAGGTAAAGTTCCATACCTTTATAATAAAATCGTGTTTCAGATGAATTAATGGTGAGTATTCTTTTTCTATGATCTAGTTTTGGAAGTTGCTTATTAATGGCATCTCTTAAAGCAACCAGGCATATCTTTGTTCGCCTCATATCATTTTGATGCAAAAAGAGATGGAAAATATTTATTTTGGTATTAATTAATCCATATGTCCTATAGATTTTTTTTTTGGAAGTCCATACACCTCCATCGTGCCAACGGTGTACGGAAGGGTTGATGTTTGGAATAAATTTACAATCGCCATACATACCAAGAAATGCATTTAAATAATAATCCCCTTTATACCATGAAATATCTTTTTGTTCTTCTGTTTTGAATACATTCTTGAAAAATTTGGCAGCAGTGGCTATACCACTCGGTGTTGCAATTAATTCGTCAGCCTTAAAATCCTTACCATTTTCAAAAATCTTTTCTGTTTCATCAGGCATTTTTTCGATACGGCTATGATAACACATCACAAACTCTGGGTGTAATTCCATAAATTCGTATTGTTTCTGCAACTTCAGCGAATCTGTCCAGTAATCATCACCTTCGCAGAGGGCGATGTATTTGCCGCGTGCGCGAGGATACTGATACACGGGGCCAGGCCTTATTCCTTTTGAGTATTGGTTTTCGGTCTGATAAACAGGAAGTATTAGGTCAGGGTATTTATTTTCATATTCCCTAACAATGTCTGCCGTCCCATCAGTAGATGCATCGTCATGTACAAGCATTTCAACCTTAAAGGTAGTCTTTTGCATCAGAAATCCCTCCAGGGCATCTTGTATGTATTTGTGGTGATTGTAAGTATTACACACGATACTCACCAGAGGTTGAGTGTTGTTATTCCATTGATGAAATGATTGAGCAACAGGGTCGGAAAGAAAGGGATAACGCGTATTGTTCATAAAGCAAGTGATTAAAGAAAAACTATATTTTCCACTTTGAGTTTTCTCTTACTACCCTACAGGGTGAACCATAGGCAATTACACCGCTTGGTATATCTTTGGTTACAACACTTCCAGAGCCGATCAGACAGTTTTCACCTATGCTAATGTTGTCATTGATAACAGCTCCTGAACCAATGATGCAACCTCTGCCAATACTAACCTTACCTGATATAGTAGCCCCTGGGTTGATATCGGTGAAAGCGCCAATCTGGTTGTGATGACCCACCAGGACACCTCGTTTGATCCACGAGCCAAACCCAATTGAAGATTGTGAACTAACCACAACACCCGGTTCCAGTATTGCACCTGAATCAACCATTGAGCTTGAAGCTACATAGGCCAATTTATGAATTGTTGTGATATATCTTTTTTCCAAAATTCCGGCATGAGATTTATAATATTGAAAAACACTCCATTTATTAAAAGGGCCGGCTACTCCAAAAACCACATCATCTGACGATGAAGGAAACAAACCAGGTTCAAAGATCTGATATTTGTAGTTAGCTAATGGCAGGTTTGGAATAATCAGTGATTCAATATTCCTATAAATATTAAATTTTTTAATTCCCTTGCTTTCGTGTAAGATATCCATTAAAACAGCCAGGGAATCAGCCGAACATCCTAAAATGGAGATTGTACTCATTTTTTTCTGTTATAAAAACCCATTTTGCCAAATTCTCCTGGAGTCATAAGTTCAGCATCGTGCAATTCCATGATGCGGTGAATACGCCGTATTAATTCGGTATTGGTTGCATGACGGCTACGCTTTGCATCCCACCAAATATTGTCTTCAATACCAACTCTTACACCATATCCCATTGCAATGGCAGCGGCATTTACCGGAAGTTGATCGCCTGCCAGGCCAGCCAGCCCGATATAATGGCTTTCGGGTATCATGCTGATGGCTGTTCCCATTTGTAGAAAATTGGCCTGGAACCCTGCAATATTACCGAAAAGCAGATTCCAGTAATATGGTCCTTCGATGATTCCTTTATTGATCATATAGCGTCCATAATTGATCATACCCATATCGAAACATTCCAGCTCAGGCACCACCCCCCAGGCTTTCATCTTTTCGGCCAGCCCCACTATCATATCTGGTGCATTCATGGAGGCCTGCTTTACGAAATTAAGTGAAGAAAGTGTCAACGAACACATATCCGGCTTAAGTTCAATCACTTCCGAACGTTTTTCAAATTCAGGCCAATTGCGACCCGTACTGCTTCCGCAAATGATCAGGTCTGGACAATGTTTTCTGACCCCTTCAAAAATATCACGATAAACTGAGCTTTTGTAGGTAGGTGTTTCATCGTCATTCCTGGCATGCAGGTGAACAATGGTGATACCCATTTCACATGCTTCGTGCGTTTGCTCTACAATTTCCTGCGGTGAAATCGGTACAAAGGGTGTGATTGCTTTTGTGGGCACCATGCCGGTGGGGCAAAAGTTGATGATTGTTTTCTTTTTCATGATTGTTTGTTATAGAATGAACAAATTTATATAATTCAAATAAGCGATTTTGTATTAGGTGTTTTCAGCTTGATGTAAAAAGGCAGAAAGATTTGGAAACTTTTTGTCAGCCCCTGGGACAATATCATCATTGCCTTAGGGTGAGGTGTAAGCATCTCCACGCAGTAATTGGTTTTCTGCATCATGAAACCTTTGATGGCATCGCGTATAAAGTTTTCGAGGTTGTAGGTGATGCAAGTAATGCTGACCACTGGTTTAATATCCGAAGGCCATCGCTGTTCAGTTATGCGCAGGGGTTCGGTTCAATACTGTATTGTTTGAGAAGTGTCATTTAGCTTGTTTTCCATAAATAGTTTGGTGTTTTGTCAGGATATTTGGTGTTTGATTTTAGTTTCCTAAACAAACTACGTAGTTTGTTAATGATTGGGGCATAAACGAACTCAAATTTAACCCCTTTGTAAGCGATGCGGAAACGAGCTGAGTCAAAGGTGAAAATATTTGTTTCTGCATCAATTTGTTTTGATTTATTCTCCAATTGTGATTTCAGCGCTCTTAAAGCGATCATGGTGCGGTGCTCATCATTTTTGCTTCGAAAATATTGATACATCCGGATCTTAATGTTGATGCCAACAAATAATTTCTCTTTCTTATCCCTGGAGGTGTGATCACCGCCATCATGAATCCTTCTGATCGATGGCTTGATTTGCGGCAGAAACTTGCATGACCCGAAAGTGCCTATTATTGCATTCATATCATAATCATTATAAAAATCAAGGATGTCGTCGTGAATGGGGTGTGTATAAATGTTCCTGACCAATTTTGTGGCTACGGCTATACCAGGCGGCGTGGCAATAAGCTGATCAGCAGTGTAATCTTTTCCGTTTTGAGGTAGAACGTGATTTGAGATTTTGTTATTTTCCATCACTACATAGGAATGATAGCACATAAAGTATTCCGGATTTACTTCCATAAAATCTACCTGCTTCTGCAGTTTTTGCGGATCAGTCCAATAATCGTCTCCATCAAGTGGTGCAATATACTTAGCCCGCGCTGCAAGTAATACCCTTAGCTTATTTGCTTTCATTCCAACGTTATAATCCGCCGTTATTACCTTAATCCTTTCCGGATACTTGCGGGCATAGGCGAACACCTTTTCACGGGTGCCATCCTTGCTGAAGTCTTCACCAATAAGTAATTCCCATTGGAAGCTTGTTTCCTGCATTAAAACGCCCTCAATACATGCTTCAATGAAGTTGATGTGCTGATGCGTTGCAATGCAAACAGAAACATGTGGTTCGGGTAAAGCCTTTAGAACATTGTTTGGCAATTCGTAGGAATCATTGATGCGTTTTTTAACTTCTTCCTTGGATGGTTGCATGATGGAGATATTTCATTTGGTTAAGTACAACTTTATTAAAAAGATAGATTTACCCTTAGTACAATTCAGTTAACTGTGGCTACCGGCGTTACCGGTGAACCTGCAGCGTCTATTAATCTGACGGGTGTGCAGCTCTGATAAAGCGCGAAAGGTTGAGTGCTTCTAACCATTGGCAAATCCGGCCAGGTAACAAAGCTCGTCAATTTGAATACCTAACCTGAATAAACACAGTTCGTGCATAGGTGGATTTGTGTGCCAACTTTCCGGTAATTGTTGTTCGGTAATTTGGATAAATTAGTTAAGTTTGTATAAAGACACTTTCTCTTCAAACAGTGACTGTGTAAATTTGTAGTAATTTTGCGGCAAAATGATTTCGACCTCGCAGATTTGGCAGATGGTACACAGTTGTTCTTTGATCTGCTCTACATAGTAGCTCATTATAAGGATTTTGAACTACTCATGTTTCTTCATCCTGTAGGGTTCAAAACAGGAAAACCCCTGATTTCCTTGGCGTGGTTATTATAACCCCAATCAGTAATGCCGAAAATATCATACTCATCAGCATAGTACAGCATATAGTTATTGAATCCCCATCCAGTTCCGAAAATGATTACGCGTGGTTTGGTAAACATGAGTTATGGGCAGAAAGACCATTATAATAAGAACAAGCATCTTTTTTCAGAATAAATTTTTATCGCTTATTTTAACATCCAATTTCTTTTTTTCAAAACAGAATCTTTTCCGAATTGTTTGTTTTTAACTCAGGCATGTGAACTCTCTCACCTGAACCATATTTCTGGCCAAAACTATAAACTTTGGGACGAACCCAATCATGATAAAGATAATTGAGGTATTCAATGTGACGGTAAGGCGCTTTTAAGTCATAACCCTGATAAGCAATGATGTCAAAATTTTTGAAATGAATTAAAGGACGGGAAAAATACCTCATTCTCATACTGACTGCACTGTTTTCGTAAAACTTATTAACTCCAATACCAATGTCAAATTCATTAAAAAGTTGCTTATCACGATTTTGAAACATCAAGGAAAAGTTCCATAGGTTGCCTTCATCATCCTGTAGACAGATTGCGGACCAATTAATAAACTCTGAATAGGGTAAATTATCTTTATTTTCTAATAATAATCGATTAAAAGTTTTTGCATCTTGTTGATTTATAGAAAAATCTATATCATCATCCCACTCAATAACATTTTTATCTCTTACAATTCCTAAAAGAGAACCGTAGTCTAAATATAAAGTAATACCCGCTTTATCACACATTTTCGTCAAGCCAATAATTAATTCACCTGCAAAAGCTTTTGTTTTTGGATCTTCAAAAGGTTTTCCATGTTTAATCATATATTTGGGTGGCACCATTATTTTATCATCACCAAGATTGATTCGCTCTTTTAATTGGTTTTGTATTTCTCGTACATAATAGCTAACGATCAGAATATAGTCATAATCGTGCTCTTCAAATTTATATGGGTTGATGATTTTATAACCACCCATAGTTAAACCATGCTTTGATTCATCCCAGTCACTTAAACCAATAATCTCATATTCATTGTTGAAATTTTGTAAAAATGATTTAAAGCTGGTACCGATACCAAAAATAATTACTTTGGGTTTCATAATTAATTTAGTGGGTTAATTGGTTCTCGAACTTGTTACAGTGTTTTAATCTTTAAGTTTTTATTGTCTTTTAGGGAAACTAAACGATAAGACTGACTTTGGATATTATCACCGTCGGTTATAACTTTAAACGTTCCATCTTCTTTAAGATCATAAATGTTTAGCGTATGCATTCTGTAGCTTCTCCAGGGTTCTTCCCCTGCTTTCAAGACTGGCGAATGTGAACATTCTTTTTCAACATAATTTTCTCTGCTAATTTCGATTATTTTCATTAATCTTACTTTTTCTCCAAACATTTTAGAAGAA
>CALAZZ010000249.1 GCA_937926515.1 uncultured Bacteroidales bacterium
TTTTGTCCATGGGCGCCACATTGCCATCCATTGAGAAAACACCATCAGTAACAATCATTCGGTATTTGGCTTCCTGAGCCATAACCAGACGCTCTTCAAGTTGTTCCATATTGGCATTGCAATAGCGATATAGTTCGGCTTTGCAAAGTCTTACACCATCGATAATTGAGGCATGGTTGAGCGAATCGGAAATGATGGCATCTTTAGGGTCGAGCAAAGGCTCAAAAACTCCTCCATTGGCATCAAAACAAGCTGCATATAATATGGTATCCTCCGTACCAAAAAAGTCAGCAATCTTTTGTTCAAGCACCTTGTGTAAATCAGTAGTTCCGCATATAAACCTCACTGAAGCCATGCCGTAACCATGCGTATCAAATGCCTCTTTGGCTGCTTTGATCAATTCGGGATGATCTGCAAGCCCAAGGTAATTGTTGGCACAAAAATTCAGAACATTTTTGCCTGTGTCCAACCTAATTTCGGCTGCTTGGGGCGAAACCAAGATGCGTTCTTCCTTATATAAGCCTGAGTCTTTAATTTGTTGAAGCTCTGCCTGTAAACAAGCTTTCATCCGAGTATACATAATAGTAAGTTGTGTTTGAAATTATGGAGCTAATTTACAGTAAAAAAATGGAAAGAGACGTTTCTCACTGGTAGATAAATGCAGTCATACTTACATCTAAAATTTAAAATTGTAAATCAATCTATCTTTGATTTTGAGAACCAGAAGGATCTCATCAAAGTTAACTCAAGCAGTTATAATCTGAGATCTATGCGATGTAAATTATTATCTAAAGCCCATACATATCAACAATTTCCTTTTTGGTTTTACCGAGGATATTGTGTTTTTTGCCAATTTTGATAAATGCTTTCAAAGCTTTATCTAGATGGTGGATTTCGTGGGCAGCAGAAATTTGGGTACGAATACGTGCAGCGCCATTTGGCACTACCGGGAAAAAGAAGCCGATCGCATAGATGCCTTCTTCATACAAATCGCGTGAGAAGTTTTGAGCCAATTTTGCATTGAACAACATCACTGGAATAATGGGTGTGTCACCAGGCTGCAAAACGAATCCGGCATCCAGCAGGCCTTTGCGCCAGTAATTGCTGTTTTTTTCCAGCTTATCACGGCGTTCAGTGCTCTTCGAAAGAGTGTCCAGCACATTTAATACGCCGGATACTACCACAGGCGCAATAGTATTGGAGAAAAGATAGGGCCGAGCCTTTTGTCGACACATTTCTACAATTTCCTTACGTCCTGAGACGCATCCTCCAGAAGCACCACCGAGTGCTTTTCCAAAAGTGGTCGTGATGATGTCAATTTTACCCATTACACCGCATTTTTCGTGGGTGCCACGGCCAGTTTTGCCAATAAAACCACTAGCATGGGAATCATCCAGAAAGAGCATGGCATCATACTTTTCGCAGAGGACCACCATTTCGTCCAGCTTGGCGGTGTCGCCATCCATGGAAAAAACACCATCAGTAATTACTACTTTTAGCCTTTTGTCGGCATGCATTTTAAGCTTCTGCTCCAAATGTTCCATGTTCTGGTGCTTAAATGTGTCCCGCATGGCTGGCGCCAGCCTGATGCCATCAATAATGGAGGCATGAACCAGACGGTCGCTGATCATCACATCCTCATCAGTGAGGATGGCCTCAAACACACCGGCATTGGCATCCATGCATGATGGGAATAGAATAGTGTCTTCGGTGCCCAGGAACTCAGTAACTTTTTTTTCCAGTTCCTTATGAATGTCCTGTGTGCCACAGATAAAACGTACCGAAGACATACCATATCCATGTGTATCCAGTCCCTTATGGGCAGCTGCAATTACATCAGGGTGGCTTGAAAGCCCCAGGTAATTATTGGCGCACATATTGATTACCTTTTTCTTTGGTGCTCCAACTGGAAATTCAACTTCGATGCTGGCGGCTTGTGAGGAGAATATTATTCGCTCAGTTTTGAACAGGCCTGCTTCTTCAATGCTATTCAGGGTGTCTTGGTAAATACCCCTTACTTTATTACTGTATGCCATATTTTGGGATTGTTTGTGATGAAAGGTGAAGTAAACAAAAGAAAGTGACTCCGAATTATCAAAAATTGGCCACCTTCTGTTAACTTAATTACTGGCGATGAATTCTTCAACCAACTCAGCAATGCTGTTTACATCGTCGAAAGCTTCAGGTGTGGCTCTTTCGTCCGGAAGTTGGATTTTATAAGTTGTTTCCAAAAACCGTTTAAGTGAAACCATGGAAAATGAATCTACAATGCCACCAGATATCAGCGGTGTATCAAAGCTGATCTCTTCATCTGGATCTTCAAGGTACTCGTCAATTACGTACTGTAAAATTACATCTTTAATGTTATTCATAACTTATGGGTTTAGCTGTTATATTATTGGTTTAAAAAGTAATGCAAATTTCATTGTTAGGCAATTGAGCTAAATGTGGTGATTGTAGATTTTAATCGTCTTCCAGTGTACTTATGTCGCCAGTTTCGTGGCCCCATTCCTGTGCGTGAAGCAATCGGCGCATTATTTTTCCACTTCTGGTTTTTGGAAGTTTGTCCATGTATTCAATTTCTTGTGGCATTGCCAGAGGCGATAATTTTTTACGAATAAAATTCATAATTTGGAGTTCAAGTAGTTCATCAGGGACATAGCCTTCATTCAGTACCACAAATGCTTTTACTACTTCCATATTTAGTTCATCGGGTTTTGCTACTACAGCCGATTCGGCTACTGCTTCATGCTCAATCAATGCTGACTCTACTTCAAAGGGGCTTACCAAATGGCCTCCGGTATTGATCACATCATCATCGCGTCCGATAAACCAGAAATAGTTGTCCTGATCCAGGAAGGCTTTGTCGCCAGAAAGGTACCAACCATTTTTAAATTTCTTGTTGTATGTTTGTTCGTTGTTCCAATAGGAGCGCATGATTGCAGGCCAATCAGGCTTAAAGGCGATTAGGCCTGGTTTGTTGGGTTGCTCAATAGGTTCAAATGTCTTCTCGTCAAGAATGGCTGCCGTAATTCCGGGAAATGGCTTTCCCATAGAGCCTGGTTTGACTTTAAGACCTGGTACGTTTACAATCATCATGGAACCGGTTTCAGTTTGCCAATAGGTATCGTAAAATGGTTTACCAAACACTTTTTCGCTCCACACAACAGCTTCTGCATTAAGTGGTTCACCAACACTGGCCAAATGTCTGAGTGAGGATAAGTCATACTTACTAATGATTTTATCACCGGCTTTCATAAGCGAACGAATTGCTGTTGGCGCTGAATACCATATGGTTATTTTATGTTTTTCAATGAATTTATACCAAGCTTCAGCACTAAAACCGGTGTCGAGTATACAATTGGTTGCCCCGACAGCAAAAGCACCAATAATGCCATATGAGGTTCCCGTTACCCAGCCCGGATCGGCAGTACACCAATAAATGTCTTCATCCTGAATGTCGAGAACCCATTTAGTGGTCAGGTATTGAGATAAAAGAGAGTAGTGTACATGTTTTACACCTTTTGGCTAGCCTGTTGTTCCTGATGTATAGTGCAATACCGATGGTGAATCAGCTTTAGTCTTTGCTACTTCAAATAATTCAACCTGTTGAGCTTCGTCCATATTAAATGCCACTTCATTTTCCTGCAAGGCTTTTTTATCATTATGGTCTACTATTACAATATGTCGCAATTCAGGTAATTTATCAATTATCTTTCGCACTTTATTCAAATGCTTACGTTGGGTAATAATTGCTGATGTGCCAGCATTTTCAAGTCTTACCCAAAGCGATTCATCACCAAATGCTGAAAAAAGTGGCTGTACAACAGCTCCCATTTTCAATACAGCAAGCACTCCAACATATAACTCAGGTATCTTGTCCATAAATAGGCACACACGCTCACCTTGCCCAATGTCAAGTCCTTTAAGAAAAGATGCCATAGTGTTGGTACACAGGCGTAGATCATTATAGGTGTATCTTCTTTCTATGCCACCGAGCCCCTCCCATAAAATAGCAATTTTTTTAGATTTACCTTTTTGACAGATACGGTCTGTACAGTACCATCCGATGTTAATATCATCACCTGGTTTGTATCCCAACTCATTTTTAGCTATATCCCAACTAAATTTTTTAATTTGTTCTTCATAAGAACCTATGTTCAACATATGTAATAATCTGGTTTGTAATGGCAAAAAAACACATGGTTTTAATACTATCAAAAATAGGAAAACTCTGAAAGCGGTTGCAGCTAATTCACTATTTAGAATGATTTAAAATTAGGTAAATCCTAACCATAATATTCTCCATGTATTATTTAGTAGAGTTGCTTGTTTATCAAACCAGTAAATAGTATCTATTTCTTAACAGCAAATAGACAAGTTTGGCAATTCAAGAATAACCAATTATATGCGACTGGTTTGTGATGTACTAACAACAAGGTTAGATTTAACCATTACAACGTTGATAAAAACTCCTCAACAAACTTTGTGGCTGATACTGAAAACTAGATGTCATCCCTAATTTTGCCGGCCCAAGTCTTGATCTTTTCCCTCATATCTTCAAAATAAATCCTTTATGTAGCAAAGGCTACACACAGGGTTTCTTTTTCTATCTGAGAAAAAACCTCTGCAACTTAACCGACACTGTAGCATTGACAAGACACTAGAAAATAAAATCATAAAATATGCGATGCCTAAAGTGAAGATCGTTTATTTGATAATGATCTATAACATATTCATAGCCTGGATATATAGTGTGCAATAGACACGATTGTCCATTGGGCATCGTATGATAGTTGAACAACATAATTTTCAGTCTAAAATTATAGTTTCTTTTCGCAGTTGAACTGAATAGTTCCAACACCCATTTTCTAATTATCTAAAAAAACCACCGGTATGATACATTCAAATTACGTCCCGGCATGGAAAAGTGGCG
>CALAZZ010000250.1 GCA_937926515.1 uncultured Bacteroidales bacterium
CATCGATTGGAAAGTAAAATTACAAATCTGTTCGAAACAACAAATTTTGCCAAAAACAGACCTAACTATACTATTCCCCTCATCCCATTCAGTGTGGCAAGGAGCTTGCTAAAGGCTATGGCACTGTAAATTGCTTGAATGGTAATACTACTTTCAATCGTCAAGCAAAATTCCAAAAGCTATAGGCCCCAAAGCGGTATTCCAACCAACTGTTTAACAAGGTTTTAGCTGGAAGAGAAAGAGAGCAGTATTCGTAGATCCCAACATAAAGCTAATCGGTGAAATGATCCAAAATCTTTTATCACGAAAGATTTTGAAGATTGATACCTTTGAAACTCCTCTTTGGTTAAGGCTTCCTTTTTCATGAATATGATTGTATGCGAAATTGAAAGCAGATGTTGTTGAATAATGCAGACTCAACTTTTTATTCTCAGAGCAGTGAAAGTATTACATGATGTTTGGGTTGCAAATTGATTTTGAAAGCTGTTGGACTTGCTTTTTCCGTATTTTATGATTTACTTTACATTCATAATCAATCAACAGCTAACCATAATTCAAATCCTATGAAAAAGCTTTCACTTTTTATTGTCATTATTTTCGTATTTTGTGGACTAATGGCGCAAACGCCTTTCAAGTTGCAGAAACAGGATCCTGATTTTGGCAATTTGAAACAGATTAAGCCAATCCCCATGATCGAGTATCCTGAAGTTTATACTGAGCCAAACCCTACGGTATCCTCATTAAGAGGGGTTGAAGAATGGATTGGTTTAACCCGCTACGATGTTCAGTCGAATGGTGCTCCGGCACAGCGCATTTACCTTTTTCCAGACAATACCATGGGAGCAACCTTCACCTATGGGGTATTGGATCCCGGATTTTCTGACAGGGGAACGGGTTACAATTATTTTGATGGCACCTCTTGGGGGCCGCAACCTTCGCAGCGGGTCGAAACATTGCGAACCGGTTGGCCAAACTATGCCCCTTACGGTCCCAATGGTGAGATCATCGTATCGCATATGGCAGCTGCTTCAGAGTGGTATCTGGTCATTGCAAAGCGAGAAAACAAAGGAAGTGGACCATGGAATGAGGAAGTGCTCACGGGTCCCGATGGTGCATCCGGCATTCTTTGGTCTAAAATGATCACATCAGGTCCGGATAATGAAATCATTCACATATTAGCTCTTACAACTCCTACTCCTAATGGTGGAGTTATTTATGAAGGCCTTGATGGCGCCATCCTATACAGCCGTTCTTCTGATGGGGGAGAAACATGGGAAATTGAAAATGTGTTGCTTGATGGTATGACTTCAGATGAATATCCTGGTTTCTCAAGTGATTCATATGCCTGGGCAGCTGCTTCCGGAGATGTTTTGGCTTTTTCGGTAAGTGTTGGGAGAACGGATGGATTTATCATGAAATCTGAAGATGGTGGCGACACATGGACAAAGTCCGTATTCTATGAGAGTTTCGATAATTTCATGGACCCAAATAACAATTATGGTGATGTAGGTGGCACAGACGGATCACATGCAGTCGCCATTGACAACAATGGGATGGTGCACGTTGCTTTCGGCAGACAGGTTCACAGTATTCCCGGCGATGGTGAATATTATTACTATCCTTACTCCAACGGATTGTTGTATTGGAACGAAAGCATGCCACCTATGGATACAAGCATGGTTGGAAGCTCAATACTTGAACTCGAAGGGGTGGTTGCTGAGGGTTACCTACTGGCCGAAGTGTTTGACAATGGAGAAGAAATGATGGAGTTAGAAGTGCCAAACTATTATTTATCACTCACTTCCATGCCACAATTGGTTTTCTTCGGTGAGTATAATGTTTTAATCTGTTTCTATTCGGCAATTACCTTGGGGTTTGATAACGGAGAATCTAATTACAGGCATATCTGGATGAGATATTCTAATGATTATGGTCAAACCTGGGTCGGATATGATGATCTCAATGATAATTTCCTGAATTTGTTTAATGAGAATGTGTTCCCCTCTGCCTCACCCACTGTTAATGAGTATGCTCACCTGGTGTATCAGTCAGATAATTTACCCGGCGAATCCATACGTGGCCAAAACCACGAATATGTAGATAATAATATTGTTTATTTACGTGTGGGGGCGTACCTGGGTTTCGATGAAATTATGCGTGGTTTATTGAGCATCGATCAGGTGTATCCTAACCCTTCCAGCGATAAAATAAACCTGGTGGTCAATGTTGATAAGCCCTTATTAACCAAAGTGAGTTTGGTGAGTATGCTCGGCCAACAACTGATCAGCCGTGAAATCAATTTAGGCTACGTAGGCGCACATAATCTGGGATTCGATGTGGGTCACCTGCAGGCAGGCATCTATTTTATCCGGGTAGAAGCCGGAAGGGATACTCTGACGCGTAAGGTGGTGGTTCATTAAAACAAGGATAGTTTACAGGTAATTCTAAAATTGGAAAACCCGCAGCTGGCCGAATGGCCAAACTGCGGGTACCAAACCAACACACATTTATTTTTATTTTTCTCGATTTTCTATTACGTCATGTCCTGATATGTTTCTTGATTAACTAAGCTGTAAGCAATAGGTGTGTGCTCTTACTTAGTGCCTGATTTAATTTTATCATTCATACTCAGCCCTTCAATTACCTCGATTACAATACCATCGGATAATCCTGTTTTAATGTACCTTTTTTCATATTCCTGTGGGCTGGTTTCCACTTCAACATAAACAGAATCACCCTCAAACTTCAGCAAACTTTCATTGATGGCCATTACGTCCTCAACACGTTCAAGCACAATGTCTGCGTTGGCACTGTAGCCAGCACGGATAAATTGTTGATCCTTAAGTTCAACGGCCGCCCTGATCTCAAACTGTATCGCGCCGTTTTCTTCAATTCCTTTAGGTGAAATACGTTCCAGGTAGGCTGCAAAGTTCTCCTGTTCGATGGCTCCGATTGAAAGGATGAGCTCCATCCCTTCGCTGATCTTACCCACTTCCGACTCATCCACTTTACCTTCAAAGATCATCTCGCTCATATCAGCGATGGTTGCAATTGTTGTTCCGTCATTAAACTGATTGCTTTCGATAACGGAATTGCCCTCCTCAACAGGCACGACGAGCACCATACCTTCAATGGTTGACCTGATTAGGGTATTGGTGGCATCACCTGTTTTCTTTGTGGCTCCTTCGCGGATTAGCTGAAGGTTGTCCTCTGCTGTTGCCAGCTCCTCAGTCGCGTTGCGAAAAGCAATATCATAAGGTAGGTATTCAGCTTCTGCAACCACGTTTTGTTCGTATAGCTGCTTGTATCGCATATAATTTTTGCGAGCCTCCTCCAGGTTGATTTTAGCCCTGTTCACACGTGATTCTGCATTGTTCAGGTTGATCATATCAGGGATGATTTTCACACGGGCGATCAGGTCACCTTTTTTAACAATATCTCCCGGCTCAACGAAAATCTCTTCAATTATTCCTGAGACCTTGGGTTTAATATCGATTTCTTTTCGTGGCACGACCGATCCGGTAGCAACTGTTTTGCGTATAATATCAGTGGTGAAAGGATTTGTTGTGGTGTATTCAACCGGCTTGGCCTGGGATTTCTTATAGAGATACACGATTGTTCCAGCGAAAATACTGATTATCACTAAGATTAATAAGGTTTTAAGAACTGTTTTCATGACTTTGATGTGTTTATTTGGTATTTGAATCTTATTTTTCAACGATTTTATTTAATTCTCAATCGAGTCTATTACTTATTCATATCTTAAAGCATCAATAGGCTTTACTATTACAGCCCTTCTGGCTGGAATTAGGCCGGCGATCATACCTGAAATGATCAGGATAGCCAAGGCTGTGATGGCTACATTAAAATCTACATTTGGATTTAAAAACATTTGATTGCCACCATCTTGAGGTATATTTTTGTTGATCAACTCAATCAGCGCCACGCCAATGACCAGCCCGGTATATCCGGCAAGTGTAGTCAACAATACGGACTCACTTACCACCTGGCTGATTACCTTTGCCGGGGATGCGCCAATGGCTCTCATAATGCCTATTTCCCTGGTTCGTTCTTTCACCACTACGAGCATAATATTACTGATACCGATCACACCTGCCAATAAGGTGCCAGCACCTACGATCCATATCAGGGCACTGATACCGCCAAACAAACCCTGCATTTTTTTGAATTCTTTATGCAGATTGAAGTATCCGATGGCCCGATCGTCTTCAGGAGCCACCTTATGTCGCTCTTTCAGAAGCTGCGCAGCCTTTTCTTCTACTACCGTTGCCAATATCCCGGGCTTTGCTGTCATGGCAAACCATGAAATCCGGTCACCATAATTAAATGCTTGCTGAACTGTTGAGAAGGGTAAATGGATGCTTTCGTTTTTATCGCCCCCGAAGTTCATGTTCGTACTAAGCGGCTTAAATACCCCAACCACCTGGAAATAAATTCCGTTTATTCTGATGTATTCACCAATGGGGTCTTCGTCTTTTTCAAAGAGCACCTCATATACACGTTGGCCTATAACTGCTACTTTGCGTTTTTGTATGATGTCATTTTTATTGATAAAACGACCATGGAGCATTTTCACAGGATCGATTTCATTCCATTCAGGATAATCGCCAAAAACCGTGAATGCTCCTGATTTCAAGTCACGTATAGTATTATTTCCATTGCTTAACCTCACATCCAGGCGTGCTGAAAGAATGTCAAGCTCTTCAATGTTTTCGCGCAAAGCTTTTGCATCATCGTTGCGAAATTGGAAATAACGACCCCGAGGCAATCCCTGGTAAGGAACGGATGTGGATCGTGACCACATAAAAACACTGTTTGTCGCAAAGTCGCCCATACCATCCATCACACCATTTTCAAGTCCTTTGCCTGAACCAAGCATGACCATGAGCATGAATATGCCCCAAAACACACCAAATGCCGTTAGCACGGTCCTCATCTTGTTTTTGGCCATGCTGCTCCATATTTCTATCCATTTATCGCGATCAAACATCTCTTTAATGGTTTAAGTTGGTTTATTCATCTCGTAATGCAATAATCGGTTTTATAGCCGCGGCCCGGCGAGCAGGCAAAAAACCTGCAAGGCCGCCTGCGATGATCAATAGCAAGGTAGCGCCGATGGCCACGTTGATATCAACTTGCGGATGACGGAAAAATGGCGTATCGATGTTGTTGGAGATCATCTCAAGCAATCCCACACCAAGCACCAGCCCGACATAACCGGCAAAGCCTGTGATCAAGATGGCCTCCTGCATGATAAGGCTCACCACACTTCCGGGAGTAGCTCCAATGGCTTTACGGATCCCAATTTCCTTGGTGCGGTCCTTGACCACGATCATCATGATATTACTTACCCCAACAACACCGGCAATGATGGTACCTATTCCGATTATCCATACAAACATGCTGATGCTTTTAAATAACCTTCTGAACTGGTCATAGGCTTCTGTTGAGTTCCACGATCCTACAGCGCGTTCATCAGTTGGGTCAAACCTGTGCCGGCTTGCCAGGGCGCTCTTGATTTCACTTTCAATTTGTTGTGATTCGGAAACAGATGCATCTCCAACGGTTACTGCGATGAGGTTGATCCTGTCCCCTCCGGTATATACCTTTTGGGCCGTGCTGATCGGGAGGTAGATCATGTGCATGTTATCATTGTTGCCACTGGCTTGATCTGTGAATATGCCAACCACCTTAAAGGGAACATTATTTACATTAATGTATTTACCTATGGCATCTTCTTCTTTGAAGAGCTCATCCTTAACCTTGGTGCTGATAACAGTTGATTTTCGGTACTCCTTGATGTCAAAATCATTAATGAACCTGCCTTCAATTATTTCGAGCTTCTCTATATTAGCATAAGCGGGGTGTACGGTACGGATATTATAAGTGCCGGATTCATTCTTGTAAGAAGTGATGTTATTTCCCCAGACATTAAAACGTGACGAGATGCTTTCAACACCATTTATTCTTTTTTTCACATGATCATGATCACTATTGTTCATTCGAATATAGCGTCCCGGCTGAATACCTGCATAAGGCTTGCTTGTTTGTCCACTCCAGATCCAGATGGCATTGGTTGCCGAACTTTCAAATTCGGTATTCACCCCATTTTGCAATCCCACGCCCGAACCTTGAAGGATGATCAGCATAAAAATGCCCCAGGCTACCGAAAATCCTGTCAGGAAAGTACGAAGCTTGTTCTTTCTGATGGTACTGAAGATTTCCTGCCATTTGTCGAGGTCAAACATTTTTTAAGCCTTTTTGGTGATTATGATGTTTTATGCACTTAGTTATCTGTTGTCAGGTTTACTTTACTACACGGCGACATTGACTATTGGGTTGTTCTTGTGTACCCCATTTTTTTTATCTGTATTGATAAGTCCGTCGTGCAGGCGAATAATGCGCTTGGTTTTGGCCGCAATATCGTTTTCATGTGTGACGATGATGATGGTGATCCCTGTCTGATTCACTTCTTGCAGCAGGTCCATTACTTCTGATGAGGTCACGCTGTCAAGGGCCCCCGTGGGCTCATCAGCCAGGATCACCTTGGGCTTGGAGATCAGTGCCCGTGCAATCGCCAGACGCTGCTTCTGTCCACCTGATAGTTCATTTGGCATATGACTGGCCCATTCGCGTAAACCAACACGCTCCAGGTAATCCATGGCTATGCTGTTGCGCTTACGACGCGAAACGCCTTTATAGTACAATGGCAACGCTGCATTCTCCATCGCATTTTTAAAACTGATCAAGTTGAACGACTGAAACACAAAACCAATAAATTGATTCCTGAGCAAGGCTGCTTTGGTTTCATTCATTTCTTTGATCAGCTTGTTGTCCAGGTAGTATTCCCCATCATCATGAGAGTCCAGCAGGCCAATAATATTCAATAGGGTTGATTTACCCGATCCGGAAGATCCCATGATTGAAACCATTTCACCTGACTGAACTTCCAGATCAATCCCTTTTAATACATGAAGGCTGCTCTGACCCATTGGGTAACTTTTATGAATGTTTGCTAGTTTGATCATTTGAGGTATATTGTGTGTCGTTGGATAATCAATATTAAGCTGCCCACCAGAAAATCATATATTATGCCAATGATTGTAAATTAAAGATAGTGAGTAATATGGAGCTTGTAGATCATTTTTACGGGTGTTCACACTAAAACAGTAAGTGTGCGTAATCGGGCAATAAATGTGGAGAAATCGTACACTTTTTTCAAGCTAATTTAGGCGAACTGATGCCGGTGCCTTTATCAGAAGTTTTTATCGCCAGGTTTAAAATGGCCTTGCATAATGAGACTGCCCCGACAGGCAATGGGCTTAACAATTTTTAATGAATGAAACACAAGCAGTTTTAAACTTCGTTTTAACTTCGCCAAATAATCCAAAGCATTGCGTTATTATTTCATCATAGCTTTTGTGGTGTTTGTATGTCTCGAAACATGGGCACAGGAAAGAACTTTGTTGAAGGGAAAGATTTTGACCTCAGACAGCCTGCTTCCCATGTCAAATGTCCACGTGATCAGTAAATTGGCCAGGCGCGGAACCATAAGCGATCCAGAGGGCAGGTTTAATATCCGAACTATGGTGGATGACTCTCTGATGCTTTCTTCGGTGGGCTTTGTAACAAAAGTGGTTCATCTTCCTGACTCCCTGCTATTGTCACGGGAGCCTGTTATTTTTCAAATGGATAAAGATACGATCAGAATGGAGGAGGTTGTGGTGAAGTCATTTTATGATTGGGATACATTCAAGTATTTGTTTGTAAATATGAAACCCATTGATCCGGTGAGCGTTGACTGGTTAAATACCGAACTTGAACGTTCACTTACCGAGGTGAGGCAGCGCCCTTTGACAGTTAAAGGGCCAATTCAGGCTTTGTATGACCTGTTTAATCATGCAGCTCGCATTCAGCGAAGGCTCGAACGCAACCGAAGATGGTATAACCAACAAGTGATACGCGAAGGGCGCCCACAGGATACCATCCCTGCATTGCCCCCACACAGGCGATAGGAAATTCCCAATAATTGGACAAACTGCAAGCATTTGTGCCTTACATATTTTTAATACTTTGTTGTTGCAACATTAAAAAGACTACCTTTGCCGGCTCAATTCTAAATTATTTTATGCCTAATTTTCAAGAACTTGGCTTGATTCCGGAACTTCAAGAAGCAGTGGAAGAACTCGGATTCACCGCCCCAATGCCCGTTCAGGCTGCCGTTATCCCCGCCCTAATTCAAAAGCCAAGCGACCTTGTCGGGTTGGCACAGACAGGTACAGGCAAAACAGCTGCTTTCGGACTGCCTGTTTTACAATACATTGATCCTTCACTCAGGCAGACTCAAGCTGTTATTTTGTGTCCAACACGTGAGCTATGTATGCAGATCACACGCGACCTTGTGAGTTTTTCACAATTTATGCCAAAGATTAAAGTCGTACCCATTTACGGTGGGGCCTCCATTGAGGTTCAGATGAAGCAACTTTATGACAAGCCTCAGATTATCGTTGCCACGCCTGGCCGCATGAATGATATGTTGCGACGGAAAAAGGCAGACCTTTCATTTGTAAAATGGGCTGTTTTGGATGAGGCTGATGAGATGCTTGATATGGGGTTCCAGGAAGATGTGGATACCATATTGCAGGAAATGCCCAAAGACAAGCATACCCTACTATTTTCTGCCACCATGCCTGATCAGGTGGAGCGTATACTGAACAAGTATATGAACGACCCTGTTATTAAATCCATAGGTGAGCGCAATACCGGAACAGTAAATGTAAAACATATCTATTACCTGGTGCAGGCCCGTGACCGATATCTGGCACTGAAGCGTATCGCTGATTTTAACCCCATGATCTATGCCATAGTGTTTTGCCGTACCCGGCGCGAAACGGCTGAGATAGCCGATTCACTGATTCGTGACGGTTACAATGCCGATGCATTACATGGCGACCTATCACAGGCCCAGCGTGATCATGTGATGAACCGTTTCCGCAGTCGTAACCTTCAAATGCTTGTAGCAACCGATGTGGCTGCACGTGGACTGGATGTGAATGACCTGACCCATGTCATCAATTATAATTTGCCTGATGAAGCTGAGACTTATATTCATCGCAGTGGACGAACCGGAAGGGCAGATAAAAGTGGTACCTGTATCAGTATAGTAAATCTAAAGGAAAAAGGAAAGATCAAGCAGATATCAAAGATGGTTGGACAAACCTTTGCAAAGGCTAAAATTCCTACCGGGGTTCAGGTTTGTGAGAAACAACTTTTTCATCATATCGACAGTATGGAACGTGTTGACCTAAAGAATGATGAAATAGAATCTTTCTTACCTGTTATATATCGTAAGCTGGAGTGGATGGATCGTGAGGAGATCATCAAGCGTTTTGTTTCATTGGAGTTTAACCGATTTCTTGATTATTACCGGGATGCTCAGGATTTGAATGTTGATGAAAGCCGAAGTTTCGACAA
Organism: uncultured Bacteroidales bacterium; assembly: GCA_937926515.1. Taxonomy (GTDB): domain Bacteria; phylum Bacteroidota; class Bacteroidia; order Bacteroidales; family F082; genus CALAZZ01. Next base: position 9,496 of record CALAZZ010000250.1, read on the forward strand.
GGCAGAACAAGGATATAAAGAAGGCAGGTCCAAAACAGATCGGACAAACCGTAAAGGTGTACGAAAACGCACGGGTGGCAATGAAGAAGGATTTAGCCGTTTGTTTTTCAGTGTTGGCCGAAAGGATAAAATGGCACCGCAGAATCTCATCGGGTTGGTGAATGAGGTAACCCGTTCACGCGATGTAAAGATCGGTCGTATTGATATTATGGATAATTATTCTTTCCTGGATATTGACAGTAATTCAGTTGACCTGGTGCTCTCAGCTTTCGGTAATAAACGGCTTAACAAAATCGGGATACGGGTTGAAGCTGCCGGACCACGTACCGAACCTTCATATAAAGGGAAGAAAAAGTATGATAAGGCAAGGAAGAATGATAAATCAAAGCGAAAAAAACGACAACAATAAATTTTATTGGTTAACCGATACTCAAATCATTTTGTTGCGATCATTCTTACCAATTTAGCATAGCCATTGTGTAATATTCCCTCACTTAGCTTATGGGAAAAATTCTCCAAATATTTGATCCTAAGCGTTTCAAAGTCCTTTGCAATTATATCTGTTGAATAAAGCAATTCAACATTTTTCGGGCCACCCGAGTTGTGTTTTATTTGCTCTTTATTGAAGGCTTCCAATATCAGGATACCCCCGGGCTTAAGTGCATTTGCTAACATGGGGTGTACTTTTTGTCGCAGAACAGGATCCATGTGTATGTATATGAGTGCGATGGCATCGTAGCTGCCTGGCTTGGCAATATAATCCTTCAAGTCTGAAATTATGTACTCAGAAAGCTGTACATTTGATTGGATTGCCAGCTTCAATGCCTTATTGCGTCCTGCTTCGCTATAGTCAACAGCCGTCACATCCCATCCATTTTGTGCTGCCCACACTGCATTTCGTCCTTCCCCTTCGCCTGGCAGTAGAAGCTTGCCTGGCTTCAGATTGGCGAGTGTTTCTGCAAAGAATTCATTTGGTCGAATACCATAGATGTATTCATCAGCTGTGAAGCGCTTGTTCCAATGATCTTTCATAATAGTGGTAAAAGGAAATTCGGGGATTTCAGTTGTAGACAATCAAAACTGCATAAGATCAGGATTTATTCAGTTTGGCCCGCTCATCCAGCAATCTGTCGATGTCTTCTTCGCTGAGGTTGGGATTGCGCAACATTTCATCAATACGTTCCACATCAAGCTGCATGTTTTGTTGCTCAGGTGTTTTGGTTTCAGGTGCTTCTTCACCCAGTTGCTCGCGCAATTGCTTTACGAACATCGCAAGCATCTGCCGCATGGGTTCATTCATCTGTCCCATCATTTCAACAGACAGCTGATCTTTCATTGACTCATAATTCTCCAAAAACAATTTCAATTGCTCGTATTGAAACTTGTTCACACCCGGCATTTCTTCAATGGGATGCTCATCAATCAGCTTTTTGAACAACCTGAACAATTCCTCGATATTCTGTTTTAAATCATCGTTTTCCATAAAAAACAAAATTATATAAATTTAACGAATTAACTGTTTAATAAGTTACTGCCAGGGTTCATTTTTAGTCTTATTAACATTTCATAGAGACATCCAAAAAATAGAGGTATTTGTATTGTAAGTGGTTTGTATGATGATGATAAAGCCGCTTTTCATGCATAATGTATTTTCTGGGATGGATCATAATTCAACCATAAGGGAATTGAAGTTGACCTCTTCGATGATGTGATATAGCTTTACTTGATCTTTTGTTTGGGTGCAACTTTAAGCACAGACTTTTGATCTCACATAAGTTAATCTTTTGTAGATTTGTCGTTAAGTTTATGTTAACTATAGATTATTCTGTTACATGAAATTTAAGCTCTGAATAAACCATAATCTGCAAAGTCGTTTCTGTAGATCGTTATAACTTATAATAAATTTATAATGAGTGATTTAAGAGACGGTTTTTTTGATGGATTGAGATGAAGAAATTATTTACCGGCACTCTTCTCATTGCAGGAATCGTGATAATCCTGTTTCTGCTGATTCATTTCATACGCATACCTTATTATATTCATTCACGTGGTATTATCATGCCGGGAAAAGAATGGGTGTTAAAAAAGGATAGTAAAGGTACATTGGTTTCGATATTTAAAGACAATTTGATCAATTCCACCACTCAATTCACTGTTACCGAGTTTCAAAGAGGTGATTTGGCGCAGTTTCAGCTTAAAAACGGCTTATTCAATTCGAGTAGAATAGCTTATGGTGATACCATCGGCATGATCAGTTCTACGGAAGAAGATAGAAGGTATATAGAGCTTGTGGCCGAATTGCAAGTTCAGCAGAGTTTACTCAAGGTATATACTTCGGGTGAAAAGCCTGAAAATGTGCGGATGGCTTATGAAAATATGATCAGAGCCGAACATGAATACAGCACCCAAAAGCAATTGACAGAAAGACAAGAGGTATTGTTTAATGAGGAATATATCCCTGCCGAAACATATGAACTATCTTATAACGATCTGGTTGTGAAAAGGCAAAACATGAATGTTGCCAAGGCCAATTATGAATCACTGATAACCGGAGCCAAGCAGGAAGAAATTGATTATATTAATGCGTCTATTCATGCCCTCGAACTGCAGATTGAACAGGCCGAAAAACGGCTGGCCTCCTTTTGTGTCACTTCTCCCATTGATGGGCAGATTGTTGGGCGTCGAACCATGATCAATGGTGAGGATATTGTGCTGGCTGTTGCGGACCGGTCGCAACTGCTGGTGGTGTTGCCCGTGGCGATCTATCAATTGCCATTTGTTGAAAGTGGCCACGATCTTGTACTCAAATCAAACACATATGGGTTAAGTTACAAGGCACGGATTGTTGGGATCGATAATTCTGTACAATTGGTGGATCAGCGTCAGAATGTATTTATCACTGCTGCCTTGGATGGAGGAAACGAAGACTTATTGTCGGGGATGATACTGGATGCAACGATCAGTGCCGGCTGGATCACCATTCCTGAGTACGTCAGGCGAATGTTTAGAATTGTTTATGCAAATTGAGAACGAATATGCTAAGGTTTGAACGTAAATACTTGGTCCCAAATGATTTAATGGATAAAATCAGATCCAGGCTAATCCCATTTGTAGATCATGATATGAATACGCTTAATACCGGCAACGGGATAAGGCAATATACGGTGCGAAGCATTTATTTTGACAACAGGAACCTTGACTTTTATGACGAAAAAAGGGAAGGATTACTACTGCGAAGAAAGTTTCGGATCAGGGGTTATAACTCATTTGAACCCGGTAAGCGGGTGGTTTTCGAAATAAAAAGAAAAATTGAAAACAGGATCAAAAAACACAGAAGTCATTTTCGATATGAGCATGTTGATGATGTGTTGCAAACAGGGTGTATAGATGACTTTATTTTGAACTCTAACCACAGTAGGACTCAGGTAGATGATGCCCGGCGGTTTTTATTTCACATTAAGAAAGACCAGTTGTTTCCCAGTGTGCTGGTAGTTTATGAACGTGAAGCTTGGCATGGTAAATTTGATCCGGGTGTTCGAATAACTTTTGATAAAAACATTAGGAGCATCCACTACCCTGAAATTGATGCACTTTTTGACCAGGGTAATTTTAGTCATTTGTTTGATCAGCATTTCATACTGGAAATCAAGTATTATTCGCAACAGATGCCGGTTTGGGCAAGATCATTGGTGCAGGAATTCAGACTTCGGCACGATGCCCTCTCAAAATATACATTGGGTTTCGATGCCAGTGCGAAACGCAAAATTGTTACCTATTAAACACATGAGTAGAAACTATGGTTGATGATTTTCAAAATATATTTGTTTTCAGCATCTCAGCTGTTGAGGTCATAGCCAATGTGTTGGTGGCTCTTATTTGTGGAATTATCATAGCATTGCTTTATAAGTATACTTACAAAGGACTTAATTACTCAGCCTCATTTACCATTTCGCTCATTCTACTCACCATGATCACCGCTATCGTCATCATGGTTATCGGAAATAACCTTGCCCGTGCTTTTGGCATGGTGGGTGCCATGTCCATCATACGTTTTCGTACGGCAGTAAAAGACGCCTCTGACATTATGTTCATTTTCTTTGCATTGTCAATAGGGTTGGCTGCCGGTGTTAAACTCTATTCGATTGCATTTTCCGGGACTTTAATTGTTGGAGGGGTGTATTTGATACTGAGTAAGTTTAGCTTTGCCTTGCCTCAAAGCAGGGAATTTTTATTGCAAATCACTGCTTTGTCCAGCCATTTGCCGGACAATCCTTTTGTGGATATATTTAGTAATTATTGTCGAAAATACAAACTGGTGAATGTCAAAACCCTCGGTGAAATGGATAATGAAGTGATGGAATTTTCCTATTATATCAACCTCAAAAGTGAATCTAAAGGAAAAAACCTGGTGGGCGACATCAAAAGCCTGCCAGGCATCAAAACCGTTAACTTGTTTTTTGATGAGGATTGACCATTCGGGATGTTGAACTCCGGAAAACAGTACAAAGCTGTCAATGGCGATTACAGGTTCAACAGTTCAAGTTCATGATCAAGATAACTGCTCAGGTCTTTACGCGTAAAATTTAGTAATCTTTTGCTGAAATGCAGTGTACAAGCCGGAACAGAAAGGAATTTGATGGTTTGTTCAATACAAGCTTCTTCAAACTGATGTTCTTCCAGAATTTGATTTACCAGTCCCAGCTGCAAGGCCTCAGCAGCCATGATTGGTGTTTCACGGAGCAATAACTCCATGGCTTTGCTGTGATGCAAAAATTTGGTAAGGAAATAGGGTAGTGCTCCTGCCGGGTGCAAGCCGTATTTTTGGTGTGTCATCAGGAAGGAAAACTTACGTGAACCAAACCTGAAATCAGCAGCCATGCTGCTACCACAAAACGGACTGACAACTTCTCCCCTGAGCCCAACAACAAACAATTTCTTAAAGTCTATTATTCTTTTTATCAGCCGGTTAAGAACTTGATTCATCAGAAATAATTGACGCTGGTTTTTGATAACAGGACTGGGTTGGTCATATGAGTCTGGCTCCAATATACTTGATATAAAGGCATTATAAGGTACTTCACTTAGAACCTCATTATCATTCAACAAGAGCATGGCTTTCAGCTTTGAACTTTGATTGATTTCAGTTAAGATTCCAATGAAATTATCGCTTTCATCCAGGTTAGTGATTAATTCGTACACATTGCCTGTGATTTTAACAACGGCAAGTTGTTCTTCAATCCTGAGTTGCAACAAGGCTGAGGCGTTTTTTATCGTTTCCATATAATTCACCTGATTGGGTTAGTATTCAATAAATATCCAGCTATTGCTAGCTGGCATTAAAGGTAGTAATTACATCTGATTTGGAAAAGACGAGTTCATTAAAAAAAGCACTGTCTTATTCCGATAAAAGAACTAAAAAAAAAGACGCTATTTTTTAAGGAAAACGATCGGGTTTACACGGTTGAGAAATCCTTTCTTGTTGGATACTCTGAAATATCCTTCGTTTACGGTTTGCACTTCTTCAATGGTATAGAATGCTTGTGGGTTATAAGTATTTACAATACGTATGGCATCCTCCAGATCCTTTCGTTTCACGATGCTAAAGATCATCTGTACCGGTCCTGATTTGCCTTCAGCCTGGATACTGGTAACCCCATAATTTTCTTCACGTAATTTTTGAATAAGCTCTGTGGTATCTTTCTTTGGAATTATGCGGATGACGACTGAGCCTAGAGTCATTTTTTCAACCATGATAATGCCAATATAGTTACCTGCTGCAAAACCGGCTCCATAACCAATATAACACATGAAGTTATCCAGATGAAGCATAATCTGGCTAATGGCCAGAAGCCAAATAATGACTTCAGCAAATCCGAGTAAGGGTGCCAGGTATTTGTATCCCCTCGAAACGAAAATCAATCGAATGGTTCCGATAGATACATCCAATATGCGTGCTATGGCGATTAGCAGAGGCAGTATGACCCAGTTAAACAGTTCGGTATCCATGAATTCATGCATAAGATATCATGTTAATATTATTCTATTTCAATTTTTCTCAGTACCTGACGAAGTTGTTGCAAATATACATTTATCGCTGCAGTTTTAAGGTTTCCAATTCCGGAATTCATATTGGTATTGGTGGAGATAGAGTAGACAATGACAAAAGAATAGGCTTTAAGCTTAAAGTCGTATTTTTGTAAAAACTAAAAGACTTTGATCAGCGAATTTATTTCATGAGAGACATACTTACAGTACAGCGCAAAGCACTGGATATCAATTTAGATAGAAGTATTTATGGCAGTTTTGCTGAAATCGGTGGAGGGCAGGAAGTGTCACGGTATTTTTTTCAGGCCGGAGGTGCATCCGGAACCATTGCCAAATCCATTTCGGCTTATGATAAGCTCTACAGTGATGAACTTTACTGCACGGACAAACCCTCAAAGAGGTATGTGTCACGCGAACGTCTGGAACTCATGCTTGAAACCGAGTATACGGAACTGGTAAATTTATTGAGTCCTAAAAAAGAATCCGGTACCCGTTTCTTTACATTTGCTGATACAGTAACCACGCTTAATTTTAAGAAGGATAATATTGCCCATGGTTGGATGGGAGTGCGATTTCAGCTGCATGAGGGAAGCGAAGCCAACCAGATCATCATTCATGTCAGGCTCCATGAGAACGACTCCCTTCTTCAACAAAACACACTTGGGATTTTGGGAGTGAATCTGGTTTATGCTTGCTTCTATTTATGGGAATGGCCCAATAGCTTTTTGCAGTCGCTGCTTGATAATCTTTCTATTGACCGGGTTGAAATCACCATGATTCATATGAGCGGCCCCGAGCTTTCGTATGTCGATAACCGGCTGCTCGGAGTTCAACTTGTAAAAAACGGCATGACAAGTGCCATCATGTTCGATAGGTATGGCAATGTACAGGAGCCTGACGATATGTTGTATAAAAAGAATGTGCTTGTGTTCCGAGGCAGCTTTCGGCCAATAACCTATGCCGGGGTTGATATTCTTAAATCCAGCTATAGCTTATTTAAGAAAGATGAGGATTATGACAAATTCACAACCTTACCCATATGCGAAATCACATTGAACAATCTGTTGGAATCGGGCGATTTTGATGAACGTGATTTTCTGGACAGGGTGGACTTATTAAATGACATCGGACAGAATGTGATGGTTTCCAATTTCAGGGAATTTTATAAGCTGGTGGACTTTCTCACACAATTTAGGATTATTAAGTTGCGGTTGGCAATTGGTATTCTCACCTTCGAGAAAGTGCTTGACGAGTCATATTATCATGATCTGCGTGGCGGATTGCTTGAAGCTCTTGGGAAGCTCTTTCCCCCCAATGTTAAGATGTATATCTACCCATCTATTGACAAGGAAAGCAATGAATTATTCACAACTGACAAATTGATATTTCCACCGGAAACCGACTACCTGTTCAGGCACCTGATTGTGAACCGGTGCATACTTGATATTCCCCTGGTAAACCCAAGGTTTATGGAAATATTTTCCCATATGGTGCTTGACAGAATTCAGAAGAAAGATCCGGCATGGGAGGAGCTGGTTCCTAATTTCATTGCGAAACGAATCAAGGAAAGACGTCTGTTTGGTTACAAACCACTTTAATAAGCTCGTTAATATACCACTAAACCAAATACTTATTGTGCTGAAGCCACGCTTTCGGTATTTATTTCTGGCCACAGAGCTAAAATTTTGGGAATCGAATTTAAAACCAGTAGCTTTGTAGTCCTAAAAAACATCAGCCTATGCTTGATCCGGTCTATAGCCAATTACTATTGCCGTTTTTAATAGCATTGTTTTTGGCAATTAATATGGGAGGAAGTGGAACAGCTCCATCATTTTCAGCTGCATATGGCGCCAATCTTATTCCCAGAAGTTTGATACCCGGACTTTTTGGTATCATGGTCTTTGCCGGAGCAATACTTGCCGGCAAGGGTGTTGCACTTACCATAGGAAAGGGTGTTTTACCAGCAGAGAGCATGACCATTACCATCACCTCCATAATTTTGCTTTCGGTTGCCCTTTCCCTGTTATTGGCAAATTTACTTGGCATCCCACAATCAACAAGCCAGTCAACCATTTTTTCCCTATCAGGTGTTGCAGTTTATTTTGATGTACTGCAAACAGATAAGTTATTTCTTGAGATCATCCCCACCTGGTTTATTTTACCTGTAATTGCATTTTTCTTAACCTATTTTGCAGGTAAATACATTTATACACCCATGAAGCAAAGGTCAAAAATTGATTTTGAGGGGATTAAGCGTCATCCTGTTTTGCAGATTATGGTCATCTTATCATCGCTATATGTTTCCTTTGCCATCGGAGCCAACAATGTAGCCAATGCCAGTGGACCAATTGCATCAATGGTGATGAATGAATTGGACATCGTACCCGGCGAAGCTAATTTTGTAGTCATCATGGTTTTGTCAACACTTGTCATTGCACCTGCATTTGGTATTGGCAGTTCATTTTTTGGCCATAAGGTAGTTCACACTACCGGCAAAAAGGTGGTAGAATTTGGTCCACTTTCTGCAACGGCTATCTCTTTTATTACGGCCAGCTTGCTGTTGGCAGTATCCCTGGTAAGAGGTATACCGGCATCCTTGGTACAGCTCAATATGGGAGCTATTCTTGCAATCGGATGTGCCAAAGTCGGTTGGCGTGAGATATTCAGTCGTACAAGTGTTCACAAATTCTGGATCATTTGGATCGTAGCCCCCATTCTGTCATTTTTGATGTCGCTTACAATGACCTGGATTGCCGATAGAATGGGAATACTTTAAGCATCTCATGCAAGTGAAAAGTACATTATTTTCCGAGTATCTGCTGTGATTTAATCTTGATGAGGTAGAGGATATGATACATGCTTGGCACGATTACCAAAGTCAGGAACGTGGCGAAGCTGAGTCCAAAAATGATTGTCCACGACATGGGCCCCCAAAACAAAGCATTGTCGCCCCCAAAATAAATGTCAGGATCAAAATGGTGCAGCATTCCATAGAAGTCGATGTTCAGGCCAACAGCTAGCGGCAATAATCCTAAAATGGTGGTGATGGCAGTTAACAGCACCGGCCGCAGCCTGGTATTTCCGGCTTCAACCACACACTGAATGGCCTCTTTCACCGGAAGTGAAGCGGTAGGGGGCAGGTCCAATTCATTCTTTTTTCGCAGCTTCACCAGGTTGATGTAGTCGATAAGTACAATGCCATTATTGACTACAACGCCAGCAAGTGATACGATGCCTATCCCGGTCATAATCACAATAAAATCCATATTGAATGTGGCCAGGCCGCCAAATACACCTATCGTACTGAATAGCACACTTGCGAGTATTATACCCGGCTTCACGATGGAATTGAACTGTCCGACGAGGATTAGCAAAATTATTGAAATTGCTATCAAAAGGGCTTGCATGAGGAAAGCCATGGATTCTTCCTGTTCCTGCTGTTCGCCCGTGAATTGATAACGGTACGCTTCGGGAAATTCAAAATCGGCTAATATTGCTTTGAGCTGTTCATTGATCTGATTGGCATTATAACCCTGTAATACATTGGAATAGATTGTAATTACCCTGTTGCGATCCTTACGTGTTACAGATCCGTAGGTGGAGCTGATGGACACATCAGCAACCGCAGATATCGGAACTTGTACAATTTTACCTGAAGCCTGATCACGGAATGTGATGCGTTGATTCAGGAGTGATGCCAAATTATAACGGTATTCGTCTTTCATACGCAACATAATGGGATACTCATCTTCACCAATTTTGTAATTGGAGATTTCAGACCCAAACAATGCAGTACGTATGGTAGAAGCTATCTGGCCTGTGGATAAGCCGTATCGACGTGCGCGGTCACGATCAATGACGACATTGAGTTCTGGTTTGCCTATGTCCAGATCAATTTGCAATCCTTCAATACCAGGAATATTTTCCTGATTGATCAGGGTGATGATCGTATCAGTGAGATAGAGCAAGCGATCAAAGTCGCGTCCACTTATTTCAATATTGATGGGCTTACCAACAGGCGGGCCTTCGTTTTGCATTTCAATGGTCATCACAATCCCCGGATAAACACCGAGAAGACTATCCGATAAGCGCTTCATGATGGCAGGTGTGGATATACCATTTCGGTCCTGATAATCGAGGAAAGTCACAGTGATCAAACCCCTGTTTGGACCTCCTCCTCTGCCCGTAAATCCTTCCTCTTCACCAAAAGCACCCTTACCTATATTTGTCAAAACTGATTTAACGATCTCCTGCTCGGGCTCGATCAATCTGAAAACATCTTTTTCAATAATGTGTAATACAGAGTCGGTGGCTTCAATATCAGTTCCCAACGGCAATTCGGCTAATATGTTGATATACTTGGGCTCACCTTCCGGAAAAAACTCAACTGTGGGCTTGCTTAATGCATAAAAGACAATGGTAAATATCAACAGAAAAACTGTTCCACTTACCATAAAAAAGGGATTAGAGCCCCGCAAAGCGAACTGAAGAAGTGCAAGATATTTCTTTTCCAGCCAAACCAAAAAAGTAAATTGAAACCAATTGGCAAAACGATCCAGAAACAATGCGTGTGAAATCCCTATAATGGCAAAAATAACCAGTAAACTACCGAGAATATTCACACCCATCAGATAGAACAAGATGGCAATTGCAATCATGATTCCGGCAATCACAATATTGCGTTTGATTGAAGGTGACTTTTCTTGTTCGCTACGCTTGATGAATGTTGCCGAAATGACAGGAATGATGACCAAAGCTGTAAAAAGAGAGGATGTCAATACGATGATCAATGTCATCGGGAGGTATTTCATAAATTCACCCATGATCGAATCCCAGAATAAGAGGGGAAAGAAAGCTGCCAAAGTTGTTGCGGTAGAGGATATGATGGGCATGGCTATTTCGCCTACTGCCTGGCGAACAGCCTCATAAATGGTATATCCCTTATCCACGAAACGATAAATATTTTCAACAACCACAATGGCATTGTCCACCAACATACCAAGGGCCAGGATAAGTGAAAACAATACAATCATATTTACCTGAAAATCCATAATGTTCATGACCATAAATGAAATGAACATGGAAAACGGAATCGCGATACCCACAAAAAGTGCATTGCGTGTTCCGAGGAAAAAGTACAAAACAAAAACAACAAAGATGATCCCCATGATCATGCTGTTCTCGAGGTTGCTCAGCTGCAGTTTAATTTGTTCAGACTGGTCATTGGTGAGTGTGATAACAAGGTCGTTAGGTATGGCATTTGCCCTGCGCGACTGCTCAAGTATATCAAAGATTTTACTCGTTGCATCCAACAGGTTTTCGCCACCTTTTTTGATGATCTGCAAGGATACCACAGGCTGGTTGTTGAGCCTGGCGAAACTCTCGGGTTCCATAAATCCAAACGAAACATCGGCTACATCTCGCAGATATACAATACGCATATCTTCATGCTTTACGATGATGTCCTCAATTTCTTTTACAGTGCTGAACTCGCCCGTAATACGTACTGATCTCCTGTCGCGACCCGTGCGGATGTCGCCACCCGACATGGACACATTTTCTGAGGTGATGGCATTCTCAATGTCAGTAAAACTCAGTTCAAAAGCATCAAGCTTGTGCTGGTCAACATGGATTTTAACTTCACGGTCGGTTATCCCGGTAATATCAACTCGTGAAATTTCACTTAAGGTCTCAATCTCGTCTTCCAGGTACTCAGCATAGGTTTTTAACTCATTGATGCTGTAATCGCCAGATAGGTTGATGTTAATTATTGGAAATTCCGAAAAGTCAATATCCGTCACCATCGGTTCATCAAGCAGGTCATCAGGCAGCTCTTTCTTTGCCTTGTCCACTGCATCTTTCACATCTTGCAGTGCTGTCTTGATGTTGATATTTGGATTGAATTCAACGAAAATGTTTGAAACATCCTGACTTGATAATGAGGTCATGACTTTAATTCCATTCACTGATTCAATTTCTTTCTCAAGCTCACGTGTGATGAGGTTTTCGATGTCAATCGGTGGGTTCCCGGGATACAATGTTTGTACCATCACGGTAGGAATGACTATCTCAGGAAACAATTCTTTTGGAAGTGAACGATATGAATAGATTCCGAAGGTGATCAGGATAAATGCCAACAGAAAGACTGAATTTTTGTTGTTCAGTGCCCAGGTAGTCAGAAAAAAATTCCGTACTACCTTTTTTTTCGTTTCTTCGCTCATAGCAACATTAGGTTATAAAAGTGATTAGAGAATGCGGAGTAGGCTTCCGTCATTTACTTTGCTGAATCCTTCAACGATGATGGCATCTCCTGCATGGAGACCTGTTTCAATACGGGTGTCTCCTTTATACGTCCGGCCTGGCATAATATAGCGTTTGCGGGCAATGGCTGTGCCATCGGTTGCGCTTTCGGCAACGTATACATAGGAGCCATTCAGGTCTTCCCTGATGATTTTAGTGGGTACCACCAGGCTATTGTCCTGAACATAGTCATTGATGTTGATTACTGCTACCATATTGGGCTTCAATTTTTTATTTTCGTTCCTGATGCGCAATTGCACCTCAAAAGTCCGGTTGGTCCTGTTTATCAGATTTCCAACCCTGTCGATTTCAGTATGCAGTATATAATCAGGGAATGATGGGAACCTTAAGGTAACAACATCGCCCTGGTTTATTGCCGGCAGAAAACGTTCCGAAACATCTGCAATCACAAAGAGGTCGTCAAGATTGATCAGATGCATCATGACCATACCCGGTGCGGCAAGTTCACCTTTCTTTTGGCTCACTTTTTCCACATACCCATCAAGGGGCGAGGTGATAGTGGACATGTCCAGTTGTGCCTTTAAAGTGGCAAGCCGTTTTTCCAGGTTTTCCATATTGTTTTTTGCCTCAAGGTACTGGATCTCCGACCCAATACGCTGATCCCAAAGTCTTTGTTGTCGTGCAAAAACATCTCGGGCAAGTGCCAGCGCCGACTCCACTTCCTGAATAGACTTTTCGGTAACTTCAGTATTTAGTTTTGCAAGTAGTTGTCCTTGCCTAACCACATCACCATCCTGAACATATACTTCACTGATCTGGCCGTTTATTTCGGGACTTATAAATGCCTCTTTCACAGGCTGTATAGCGCCACTTGCCTCGAAAAAATGTTTGAAAATAACAGGCTGAAGCGTTTGAGTCACCACGGGCTCAAGGTAACGATTGTCAACCCCATCTGAAAGCGCTTCTATTTGGGATTCGAGCTCTTTAATATTTAATTCAATTTGCTTGGCTTCTTTGCGATAACTCTCCAGCTTTTTTTCGAGCTTCTCAACACTCTCTTCCTGACTGCATGCTTGAAACAATGCAATAATGAGTAGTGCAATTATGATCTGATAGTTTCTCATTTGATTTTCGATTTAGCTATTTTTTAATGAACTCCGGGTATTTTGATTTTACAATTTCGAGCCCTTCAGCCGAAAGAACACCATATAGGTGGTATTTAAAAACTTCCTTAAAGAATTTTTTTGAATGTAGTTCTTCTGTAGTCACCATGTCATGATGCATGATGTTCTCCACCCTCATGACAAACAATTTAGCAATGATGGACACATCAATATCTTTTCGGTACAATCCTTCTTTTTTTCCTTTTACCAGGTTCTCTAAGATGGCATCATAGATTTGGGTGCGGTGCATTTCGCGGATGGAACGATAGATTTTTGGGAAATACTTTTGCAAGTCGAACTCCATTGCGGGGTTGTACTCGCGTATGATGTTATTTGCGTAATTGTAAAGAGAAAATAATCCTTCAACAGCATTTTTATCCTTGTAAATAATTTCGTCTATAGTGGCTTGTTTTTGGCTAATAAACCCGAATAGTGTTTTTTCAACCAGTTCGTTTTTATCCTTGAAATAGCGATAAATTGTTTTCTTTGAAATACCTAGCTGCCTTGATAACTCATCCATGGTAATACTTTTTATACCATATTTGAGAAACAATTCCGCAGCAGCTATAGTGATCTCTTTTTCTTCCATTTTATAAAATAATTATTGTAACAGGTTTTCGAGTGTCACAGATTGATTAAGCAGATTAAGTGCTGCGTTTATATACCTTGATTGAGCAGTTAGGTACTGGTTATGTGTGTTCAGCAAATCAAGGCTGCTTGCCATACCTTCGCTGTATTTGATACCTGTACGATGGAATATTTTAGCGGCCAGTTGCTTATTTTGATTGGTATTGTTATAAGTGTTCCAAGCATTTATAACTTCATTCATAACTGTTTCATATTGAAGTTGCAGGCTTGTTCTTGCTTCCTCCTCCGCAATGTGAGTCTGCTCAAGCTGAAGTTGTGCCTGCTTGACTTTGGAATAGCGTTCGCCACTGCTAAAAAGGGGAATATTCATGGTAACTCCAAAGGCAGAGTTTGAATACCATTTGCCCTTGTTATTAAAAAAATCCCATTCCTGACGCTGTGCCTGTGTTTGGTAATTCAAAAATGCTGATAAGCTTGGCAAATAATGGCTTTTTTCAAGTTTGAGTTGAAGCTGGGCAAGGTCCTGCTGCGTCTTCAACACTTGGAAATCAATATTCTTACTAACTGAGAATTTTTCTGATAATAAACGCTCAATTGCTGATTGGTTGACAAGTTCAAAGAGGCTTTCTGTCAGAATAAGTTGAGTGCCGTCAGTGACACCCATTTGGTATTTCAGATATCCAATGGCAATGTCAAGTTGGGTAAGGGCGTTCTCACGATTGATCTCAAGATCCTTTATCAATAGCTCCAACTGGTCGAGCTCAGTTTCTTCAAGAAATCCTTCCTGCACTATGATGCGCGTTTCATTGGCTAGCTTGTTGGTAATTGCAAGTGTTGAATCAATCACTTCAATACTTTCCTGAGTCGCAAGCACCAAAAAGTAGGCTTCTGAAACATTTTGGTTGACTTCAATTTGGCTTTTAATATAGTCTTTGCGGGTTTTTTCAAGAAAAGTTTTTGCTGCTTGCAATCCAACGATGTAACTACCGCTGAATAATAGCTGATTAATGGTTCCACCTGCTGTGGCATTATATTTGGTTCCAAATTGTATGGCAACTTCTTGCCCTGGCATATCAAAAAAATCACCAGGCAAAAGCTGAACCGGCAAAGCGATATTATCCAGATAATTTATTGTAGCATCTATCTGGGGTAATCCTGTGGCGGTTGACTCTTTAACGCGGTATCGTGCAGCTTCAATATCTATAGCCGCGGCACGCAGCCTGTGGTTGTATTCATTCGCGTAGTTGCGTGCTTCTTCAAGGCTGATTTCGATTTGATTCTGGGCGTGTGCAGCCTGCATGAGAATAATACCGACCACCCATGAAACCACCAAGAGTTTATTAATGTTATGCTTCATATGTATCCGTTTAGCACAGAGAGATTTAAATTTTCTATTAAAGAAGTGCAAAATTAGTCAAACAACATTCAGGAAACGTTAATTGTTCAAAAAGTTTCCGAAGTTTTTATAGTATGCAATGACAACGAATAATTAAAAGGGTTTAAAATTCAGAAAAGTTTTTTGGGAAAGTCGTTTGATCATCGATCGGGTCATGATCGCATCAGAAAAAAATCAGAATGATATATTGTTGATTTTTTTTTGTTTTTCGTAGTAGGTCAGGCCTTTTGGGGTTGCAACACTTCGTATGAAATTTTCAAACATCTGATCGAAAATGGTTTTAAAGGAGAAAGCTTCGGGAGGAAAAAAGTCGGGATTATGCAGATCAATTAACCGGCTGATGTAGAGCCTCGAAATAAGCTCTGTACTCAGATCGCTCCTGTACATGCCCTGGCTGATGCCTTTTTGAAGGTTTATCTTTATCTTACTCGAAATAAAATCTATTCGTTTATCAAAATGTGCCTGATATATTTCAGGATACATGCCCCTGAGCTGGTGAGTCAGTACCGGGGAAATATCTGAAAACTTTTGAGCTACTTCTTTCGATACGATCATGAGGATGTCAATGGCATTTTTGTCTTCGAAGTTATATTGGAGAAATATTTCCATGAATTTTTCACGTTCCAGTTCAAGTAACTTCTCCACCAATTCTTCATCTGTACGAAAATATTTGTAAAGCATTTCATGAGGTACGCCTGCCATGCCATCAATTTTATCAATGGAAAGGTTTTTCAACCCTGGCGTCATTACCCTGTGCCGGATATTTTCAAGTATATGCTTGACGTCTTCCTTTAACATGTAGTTGAAGTCAAAAAAAATCGCACCAAATGTAAAAGAAATCTTTTACATAAAGCCAACTTCATTTTAATTGAGGACGTTGCGTTGCTACTTTTCGTTGCATGCGATCTATAATAATATTCAATTTCGAGATGAATATTCAACAAATCATCTCCTGATGGGCCCGACAAAGCGCACTCTGAGCTTTGAAGTATAGGTTAGAAACTGCGGGCTGCATCCTTGTCAACGATAACGAAATCCATCTGTTTCTTGGTCAGGTCTACTTTTTTTACACGAATGGTCACAGAATCGCCTAGTCGGAACACTTTTCCGGAGCTTTGGCCAATAACCCTGTAATTATCTTCATCGAGGTAATAATAGTCGCCCGGCATCTCGTTGTACCTGACCATACCTTCACATTTGCTGTCTTTAAGTTCAACAAAAATACCCCATTTGCTTACACCTGATATGAGCCCTTCGAATAATTTGCCAATTTGATCAGAAAGATATTCTGCTTGTTTGTACTTAACCGAGTCACGTTCCATCTCAACAGCCCTCCTTTCCATGTCAGAGGCATGCTGGCATATAGGTTCATAGACCTCTTCACTTACAGATTTACCCCCATTAAGGTATCGCTCCAGCAGTCGGTGTACCATTAGGTCAGGGTATCGCCTGATCGGCGAGGTAAAATGTGTATAATAGGGGAATGCCAGGCCATAATGTCCAATATTTTTCGTGCTGTATTCGGCCTTTGCCATAGTGCGTATGGCTACTGTTTCAACCAGGTTCTTCTCCCCTTTGCCATCAACGGCTTCAAAAAGCCTGTTATATGAGCTGACCAATTTGGCGCGTGTACTGATGTTCATGCTGTATCCTAGTTTGCTCAAGAATTGAACAAAGGTGTTAAGCTTGTCAGGATTGGGTTCGTCATGCACACGGTAAACAAAAGTTTTTGGCTTTTTCCGGCCTGCAGGTTTGCCAATCAACTCAGCTACCTTGCGGTTGGCAAGCAGCATAAAGTCTTCCACAAGCATGTGGCTTTCATTTTGCACCTTTATAAAGGTATCAATGGGCTTTCCTTTTTCATCCAGTATAAATTTAACTTCCTCTGAATGAAAATTAATAGATCCGTCATCCATACGTTTTTGCCTGAGTTGTGATGCCAGGCTGTGAAGCAACAAAACCTCATCTTTGTATTCACCTTCTCCTCCTTTGATGAGGTCTTGTATTTCTTCGTAGTTGTACCTGCGATTTGAATTAATTACGGTTTTGCCAATCCACTCCTGAAGCACTTTTGCATTCTCGTTCATCTCGAAAATGGTAGAAAAGCATAATTTGTCTTCATGTGGCCTTAATGAACAAATGTTGTTGGATAATTTCTCGGGGAGCATAGGTATTACCCGGTCAACGAGGTATATCGATGTGCCCCGCTGTTCGGCCTCAATATCAATGGCTGAGTTTTCTTTTACGTAATGTGAAACATCAGCAATGTGCACGCCCACTTCCCAGTTTCCATTCTCAAGCTTACGCAATGAAAGTGCATCATCGAAATCTTTAGCATCAAATGGGTCGATGGTAATGGTGAATACATCACGCACATCACGGCGCGATGCAATTTCATTTGGGTTAATACCATGTTCTATTCGAGAAGCTTGTTTTTCAACCTCTTTCGGGAATGACAACGGGAAATTATATTCAGCTAAAATTGATTGCATCTCAACTTCATGTTCTCCAGGGCGTCCAAGTACCTGCAATACTTCACCAAAAGGATTTCGTGCATGTTCGGGCCAGTCAGTAATGCGAACGATCACCTTGTCGCCATGTTTTGCCTGATTGAAAGCCTCTTTTGGGATAAAAATATCAACAGGCATGGTGTTGCTATCGGGTATCAGAAAGCCAAACTCCTTTGATATTTCCAACACGCCAACATAATCTGTCTTGCTTCGTTTTATGATTTCGATGATACGCCCTTCGGTCTTCCGGTCTTTTCGTTTTGGGAGGATGTGTACATTCACGATATCGCCATGAAGTGCCTGGCCGGTGTTGTTGGATGCAACATAAATATCATCACCTCCTTCTTCTGAGATTACATATGCCTTACCGGTGCTCTTCATGTCAACCTTGCCCCGGATGAACTTCTTTTTGTTGGCAAAGTCACTCAACATCTTTGGATTGAGCATATAGCGAAAAGGACGTTCTTCAACCAGCTTGCCATCTGCGGCAAGATCACTTAAGATACTGTTTACAAGGTCTTTACTAGCCTTATCTTTGATGCCAAGGAGTTTGGAAATCTGTTTGTAATTATATGGCTTGAAGGGGTTGTCACCAAAAATGCTGAGTATGGTATTGGCAAAGGTGTTTTTCTTTCCTGACCGGGACTTTTTCTTTGTTGGCATAAAATGCTTTTAATTAAATATGATTGTAATCATGATTTGCTTCATTCTGACAAAGGTAAGTATTATGGTTGCTTATATAAAGATTAAATCCGGCTACACATGTTGAAGAATTAATATTTCGGTAAGCCTGAAGCGGTTTGGTTCTCCTAAGCCCTAAATATCAGACCGTTCCCGGCATCATGAATGATGGAATAAGCGGTTACATTCCAAATTAAAGGCTTAAGGAAGAATATAGGTAAGTCAGGACTTAAAAGCCTCTTAACGTTTATTAACAGCTTTTTATACTTAAAAAGGGAATACTTTTGTAGTTTATTTTGTTTAATCAATTAGTTCAGATAACAGCCTTGTTTTCTGCAAAATAATTAATTTACAAATCTGTTTAGTCTTTTATGAAGTCATTTGCTATCAGCTTACTAATTCTACTCATTCTGCCATTTTCCGAAACCCAATCCAAGGCTTTAAATGAAACTGATATTAATGCCGGCATAAAAGGTGTTATCAAGGATCGTGACACAGGAAATGGACTTGAATATGCCACTGTGATGGTTTATAGTGCCACTGACTCAAGTTTTGTTGATGGTGGCATCACCGGACCGAATGGCGCTTTTGACATTAGTTTGAAACCGGGACGTTATTATGCAGTGGTACAATTTATAGCCTATAACACAATCACATTGAACGATATCTTGGTGGATAGGGGAAGGAGCAACTATGATATTGGTGAGTTATTGCTTTCACCAGACACAGGATTACTCGATGAAGTGGAGGTGATTGCTGAACGAAGCCAGGTTGAAATGAGCCTAGATAAAAGAGTGATTAACATTGGCAGAGATATCACCGCAATATCCACCAACGCCATTGATGTGCTGGAGAACATACCATCTGTAACTGTTGATGTGGAAGGAAATGTAAGCCTGCGTGGTGATGATGGCGTTCGAATCCTAATAGATGGAAAGATGTCGGGACTGGCCGGTGTAAGTAACCGTGATGCTTTGAGAAGTCTTCCGGCAGATATGATCGAACGCATAGAGATCGTTACTAATCCATCTGTACGTTATGATGCCGAAGGCTCGTCAGGCATTTTGAATATCGTACTGAAAAAAGACCGTCGACGCGGATTCAATGGTTCGTTTGATATTTCCACCGGCTTACCTTTTCAGGCTGGATTAAGTGGAAATGTCAATTACAGACTTCCAAAAGTCAATTTCTTTGCTAACTATTCTCTGAACTACAGAGAAAGACCCGGCAGCGGAACCAACTACCGAGAGTTTTACCGTGCTGAAGGCACATTTATTACCGATCAAAATCGTGAACGAAACCGCTACAGCCTTAGCAATACATTCCGTATTGGTGCTGAATACAATATCAACCCAAATAGTTCGCTGACCCTAAGTGGCTTATATCGGTTTTCAGATAATTATTCACGATCAGTGAATAGATATGATGATTTTTTTCCGGCCGCTGTATTAATCAACCAAATCAAACGGCTTGAAAAAGAAGAGGAGTATTCTCCGGTAATGGAATATAATTTACTCTATCGTAAGCAATTCAGAAGGGAAAATCAGCTCTTGACAGCCAGCATAAGCTTTATGGATAATCGGGATGATGAAGTAGCTACGATTAGTGAGGAGATGCTCTTCGACATTTCCGGTGAATACTTTGATCCTGTTTATCAACGTACCAGTAATGATGAAATTCAAAGAAACATTGAATTTCAGCTTGATTATTTTCATCCATTTGGTGATGATGCTAAGATCGAGACTGGTTTTAAAGCCCAAATACGCGAAATTGACAATGATTATATCGTTGAGGATCAAAACGAAGACCAGGAGTGGGTAAATATGCCTGAATTCACCAACCATTTCATTTACAATGAAAATATTTATGCAGCCTATGCCTTATTTGGCAATGATGTGGGGACTTATTCCTATCAACTTGGTTTGCGAACAGAATATTCTGATATACGTACGCGACTGATCGAAACAAATGAAGACAATCACAATACCTATTTTGATTTCTTCCCATCAGCCCACTTCACATATAAACTAACTGAAACACAGCATTTGCAACTGAGTTACAGCAGGCGTATTCGTCGGCCTTGGTTTCGCCAGTTGAATCCTTTCCGCAGCTTTGCGGATAACCGTAATATTTGGTCTGGAAACCCCAACTTGCAACCGGTCTATACAAATTCCTACGAGCTGGGTTATCTTAAATTCTGGAATAGGGCCAGCTTCAATGGTAGTGTATATTTCCGCGATAGTAAAAACGTATTTCAACGTTTGGAAAGTATTGATTCATTGGGCATTATATATATAAGACCGGAAAATTTTGCGACTAACCAGTCATTCGGGCTTGAATTGATTGGATCGGCTAATGTGCAGCAGTGGTGGTCTGTGAATGGAAGTGCAAATTTTTTCAGATCCATCACGGAAGGCAGCACAGCGGAACAGGAATTCAAAACAGATGCCTACAGCTGGTCCGGACGTGTCAGCAACCGGTTCACCATTCAGCGTGGATTTGATTTTCAGCTGTCCGGTAATTTCCGCGGGCCTCGTGAAATGCCCCAGGGAAAACGCAAGGCCAACTGGTCGGTGGATGCTGGTTTGAGTAAAGAAGTTCTTAAAGGAAACGGAACATTATCAGTGAATGTCCGGGATGTGTTCAACACCCGGAAATGGGCTTTTGAGACATTTGGATTAGATTATTATGCTGATTCTGAGTTTCGTTGGAGTCCAACAACTATTTCCATCAACTTCAACTATAGGATCAATCAGCAGCAAAGGCGTCAACAAGACAGACGCGGCCAGCAAAATGGTGATATGATGGATGAAGGGATGATGGAGTTTTAAACTATTGCTGATCTTATTACAGAATAGAGATTGTGTATGCTCAGTTTGCCTGGTATGCTTTCAGGCCCCTGTCAGTCATAATCCAGTATTCACCTGCAAAGTCCAGTCCTCTCCAATAGCGGTGTGGATTGTTATGTAAAAGTTCCTTCATGTTTTCATCAAAATAAACAATCTGGCCTTCAGAAAGTTTAATACTTATCCGTACTTCCTGACTGCGCAATTTGTCCGATGCCATGAAGTGATAATAACTAGGAAGCATAAGCAGACTGTCAGATGCTGATATGTTGTATTGGATCGTTTCGGCACGCATGGCAGCTTCCTCGGGGGAATAGCCTGAAGCCATATGAATTGCACTGATGCGGATTAATTCATCTGTAGTTCTGCTGATGTTTAGTCTTGGATAGGCATAAAGTCTTTCGCCCTGGGGTGAATATTCAACTTTAAATTTATTATCGAAGATATTTAAGGTTGGAAGTTTATTATTCTTCATTATTTCTTCAGCCTTAATATGAAGTACCTGTCCCGGCCCTGATGCAACAATCTCTGTAGTGAAATCAAGCGATGAACGATTTTTGAAATCAACAACGGTGTCGATTACAATAAAAATAATACCTATTAGGCTAACCACCCAGAGCATTCCCAGGCTGCTACCAAAATTAGGAATCCTTAATTGACGGCCAATGATCAGGCGAAGACTCAGATAAATCAGCATGATCAATGGAATACCAATAAATAGGGTAAGCACAACCGGAGCCATGGAGACGGCCATCTGGCTTGCTAAAAGCCAACTAAAGAAGTCTGCAAAAGAGAAGTATATTGAGTCGCTGCCATCAATAAATGAAAAGCTTTCCCAACCAAGGAAAAGGGCGCCAAATGATATTACCAGGCCAACCCCCATGGCTAGCAGGACTATCCCTATGATGATGCCCAGTATACGGGCAAATACCATGACGATGCGAAAAAGTATTTCTACGATCTTATCAGCAGTTTTTTTGGTGTGGTATTTTTGTTTTTCAAATCCTACTTTTGCATCTTCAGCATACTGATTGAATTTGGTTTTAACTGTTTCAAATTCTGCCTTAATGCTTTTTTCAATGGTTTCAATATTAATAGGTTTGCCATGCATATGAAGTTTATCTGCTGTTGTCAGTGCTTCGGGCAGGGCAATCCACATGATTATATAAACCAAGAGGCCAACTCCTGAAGCCAGAAAAGCCACCAAAAATAATATCCGGATGATCAGTGGATCTGTTTTCAGATAGGCCGCAATGCCTGAACACACACCTGCGATAATCTTCCTGTCAGGATCGCGATACAAACGCCTGTATCTAATGTGGCTCTCTTTTGTTTTAGATTGTTGATCACCGGCTTCTTCGTTATCCATCTCAAAAGGCTGGCCCATCATCTTAATCACTTCCTGAATGTCCACCAAGGTTATCACCTGCTTGGATTCATCTATTTTGGTTTGTAGCAGTTCAGCTATCCGGCTTTCAATATCGGCAATGATCTCATCACGGCCATCTTCATCGCTAAAATGATTTTTTATACTGGTGATGTAGGCATTCAATTGTTCAAAAGCATCCTCGTCAATGTGAAATATGATTCCACTTATGTTGATGGTTAAGGTCTTTTTCATCTTTAAATTATTAAGTTGTTTTGGTATTCGTGATCATATGAACGGAGTCAAGCAGTTGTGACCAGCCTTTTTGAATAGTGCTCAGCATGCTGTTTCCTTCCGGAGTTAGTTTATAGTATTTTCGCGGTGGTCCTGATTTTGATTCCTCCCACCGGTAACTCAGTGCGCCGTCATTCTTAAGGCGTGTAAGCAAGGGGTAGAGGGTACCTTCCACCACGATGAGCTCCGCTTGTTTAAGCCTGGAAAGTATGTCGGAAGCATAGACCTCATCTTCTGCAGAGATAATAGAAAGTATGCAAAACTCCAGCACCCCTTTCCGCATTTGTGAAATTGTTTTATCTGTATTCATGCGGCAAATATACTACAAAATTATAGAACTATGCAATACCTAGTACTATATTTTATAAAATAATTTCATATATATTTGATAATGGAATGAAAAACAGATAAATAGGCCATAAAATATTTCCAATATATTTTCTATAAGAGTCGTTAATTTGAACTTTGCTTCTTGGCATCTGCGTGCAGGTCCCAAATATAAGCCCCATGTTCACGTATATTGTGATATTTTAATGACTCTTGTTCCAAAGCTCTTTGCCAATCGTTCAGGTGCCAAACCGGCACTGATGGATCAATTACGATTTCGCTAACCTGAAAGCAGTTCAGCAGCTCAGGCAGGTTTTCACCTTGATTTCCTGTAATGATGACCAGATCTACCGGAAATGGCTTTTCCTCATACAACCCACAAGGTATCATCGCTGGCCACACAGCAATCTGCTTGTTGCCAAATCCAATCAGATGTCCGTTTTTATACAAATATTGATGGTTGACAATATCATCATTCAAGTTGAAATGTATTGGCTCCTTGGTCAATCCAGCTTTTGTCCAGTATCCTTCGAGATTGAATCCGGTTATTGCTTCATTATTGATGACAGCACTATCAGCAATAACCAGATGTTCCCTGCTGTTTATAAATCCATAGACTTGCTGGTTGGGAATGCTGTAAATGATCATTTGATGAGCCTTATTGTTTTCCAAGGTTCTTTTTGCGAATGAACCAAACAAAATGAGCAAAACTGAAAGTGTAGGTATTAGTAGTCTTTTCGGCTTGTAATTCATGCTTAACAATATCATTCCTATAAAAATGTATAGCAGAAAAGTTTCGATCGGGTTTATATATAGCCCCTGGAGTGTTGACATTGGCAAGCTTTCAATCCACTGAATAATCAAGTTTAATACGAACAGCAGGCTACTGGTTACAAGTCCAAGCAGATGTGACAGATAGGGTACGAACGACAGCAGCAACAAGCCCATCCCGGCTGTGATTACAATGAATGACAAGGGTACGAGAAATAAATTGCTAAGCCAGAAATAAACCGGAAACTGATTGAAGTAATAGATTGCCAAAGGTGTGGTCCCCAGTTGTGCGGCAAAAGAAAGTGCTGTAATCTCCCATGCATAATCCAAATGTTTGTTTTTGATGTAGATGAGGTTGTGTATGGGCTTTTGAAAAAGAACAATGCCAAGTACAGCAGAATAGGATAACTGAAATCCGATGTGAAGCAAATTATATGGATTGATCAGTAACAATAACAGGGCAGAGGCTGACAATGAATTGATGATATTGCCTTTGCGGTTAAAAAGTTTGGCCATGAGCACTATGGTGATCATAACTGATGCACGGTTCACAGATGGCGACAAGCCGGTGATCATGGCATAGAACCAGATCAGGATAATCAGTATAAGGGTTTTAATACTTTGCTGTGTTGGGCTTTTGTTGAAAAACCTTAACAAGAAATTGAATATCAGGAAGATGATTCCAACATGCAATCCGGACACGCATAAAACATGCATGGCGCCTGCAGCAGCATAACCTTTTCTTAGGTAATGTGGTAAGTTTTCATCATAGCCCAATAAAATAGCTGAGGCAACGGCAAACTCATCACCGTCAAGTCCATTTTTACTTAATGTATTCAAAAGATAATCACGCATTTGGTAGGCACTTCTGTACAAGGGATTGCTATAACCTTTGCCAGCATATTTCCATTCATCTTCCTTAAGAAAAACCTGATGGTAAATGCCTTTTGATGCCAGATGCTTTTTGTAGTTGAACTGGTTAGGATTTTTTGGCACAGGTACTTCAACCGGTGCTTTGGCAATGAAGATCAGATCGCCATATTGCAAGTTTTCCGCTTCCTGATTGCGTTGTGCATACATGATGACCTTTCCGGAAAAAGGCCTGCTTGCAACACTATCCTTGCCAAATTGCATATTGGATATCAATTTAATAGTTGTTTCGCGCACTTCAGGTGGTTCAATGATGCGGCTCATGTAGAAAGGTAAAGCTTCATCTGTTCGGATAATATGATTGGGTCTGCTTGAAGGGGTGCGGTAGGTAGTGTAAAGGCTTCCGAAAACAAAACAAAAAAGAGTTAAGCCCATTCCAAAAACCCATCGCAGGCTATAGGTTCGGATCAACCAGCGTGCTAGCAACATGGTCATTAAGGCTACTCCGAGTAAATACCATGCCCACCCGTTCGAAACGCTCAGGTCGGGCAGATTCAGCCTGATCCAAATGCCCAATATAAAAGGAATCAATAGTCGGAGAAATGGGTATTTGTATAAGTTAGGCATGATATGCAAAGCATTAATGGTCTAACTCACGCAATGTAATTATTTTTTTTGGAAAGTCTTCAAAGTAAATGATGTTGGAATAGTGAAACGTGGCACTTTGACGACCTGTAACTTGAAAAGGATTAAACTATTTTGTTCAAGTCATCTAATATAAGTTGGGCTGCTTTAGCTGAAGCTCCTGATCCGCCCAATTTCTGCCTGAGTTCATC
This sequence comes from uncultured Bacteroidales bacterium, assembly GCA_937926515.1. Lineage (GTDB taxonomy): Bacteria > Bacteroidota > Bacteroidia > Bacteroidales > F082 > CALAZZ01. The sequence continues at coordinate 35,450 of CALAZZ010000250.1, forward strand.
GTAATCGATGTATAATTGTTTTAAATATTTTTCATCGAAAAGCAGGCGTGTCAGTTCTTTTTTCAGGCGTTTTGCATTCAGATCATATTGAATAAGTTCGGTGACCACCACACGATCCATGATCAGGTTGACCAGTGAAATGTATTTCACATCCACAATGCGTCGAGCAATTTCAAACGACAAGCGGTTCCCTCTGTAACATACCACTTCGGGTACGCCAAACAATGCTGTTTCGAGGGTAGCAGTGCCCGAAGTAACGAGCGCAGCACTGGCATGCTGAAGCAAATTATAGGTTTCATTTTGCACGATCGATACCCGGCCTGGCGTATCGAATTTGTGATAGAATGAGGTCTCAATCGATGGGGCTGCTGCAATTACAAACTGGTAATCAGGAAATTCATCTACCATTTTTAACATGATCTTCAACATACGTTTGATTTCCTGCTTGCGGCTGCCTGGAAGTAATGCAATGATTGGCTTATCAGAAATCTTGTGCCTTTGTCGAAATTCATCGCTAACATGATGTGCCTGGTCGATGGCATCCAAAAGCGGGTGGCCGACAAATTCAACCTCGATCCCGTATTCAGCATAAAATGCCTTTTCAAAAGGCAGAATAACCATCATCTTATCAACCACTTTTCTGATAGTATGTACCCTGCCTTTTTTCCATGCCCAAACTTGTGGCGAGATATAATAGTGGACCTTAATGCTGTTGCGATGAGCAAATTTGGCGATGGGCAGGTTGAAACCGGGATAATCCACCAATATGAGTACATCAGGTTTAAAGTCTAGAATATCAGCTTTGCATAGTGAAATGTTTCGGAGTATGGTCCTGATGTTGAACAACACTTCCACAAAACCCATAAATGCCAGATCGCGATAATGTTTGACTATCTCAGCACCTTGATTGGCCATTAGGTCACCACCCCAGGCCCGGAAAAGAGCCTTGGGGTCAAGTTTTTTAATTTCCCTGATCAGGTTGGAGGCGTGAAGATCGCCCGAAGCTTCGCCGGCTATGATGTAATACTTCAATGGCTGAATTAGGGATTTAGCATGCTAAATAAAGAAAAAGACCAATACAACTCCAATGAATGTGATCAACAATATTCCTTTGGCTGTTTTCTCCATTTTTAAATTTACAAAATAATAGCGCATGACCAGGAGATTAGGGATAAATGCCAGCAAAAATGGAATTCGTGGATCTTGCAAATGTTTTTTAAAGAAAGGAACGTACTCTACCATGAAGAAAACCAGCATAAAGGTCAGCATAGCAAGAAGTAAGCCTATCAATAGTCCGTAAAGCAGTTTGTTAAGACGATATATAGTTTTCATGTTTTACTGAATTGTTTTGTCAGCTCCCATTGTTTGATGTATTCAAGAGCATGATGGGCAGTCATGTCAAAGTGCACAGGTACCACTGAAACAAAATTGTTGTCCAATGCCCATTGATCTGTATCGGTTGATTTATCACCATTCTCAAATCTGCCGGTAAGCCAGTGGTAATCTACTCCACGCGGATCGCGACGCGAGTCGAACTCCTCAACCCATCGAGCACTTGCCTGCCTGCATACTTTTAGGCCTTGTATGCCTAGCTCATTATTAATCGGAAAATTAACATTCAAACACACATTTTCTGGCAATCCCTTTTCGAGTACATTTCGAGCTATGGTCTGTACATATTCATCCACATGGTTGAAATCGGCATCGTGACTATAGTCACATAAACTAAACCCTATAGCCGGTATGCCATCAATGCATGCTTCCAGCACAGCTGCCATGGTGCCTGAATAGATCACATTGATGGATGCATTGGACCCATGATTGATACCCGAAACCAATAGGTCGGGCTTACCGCCCAAAACCACCTGCTCGCCCAGCTTTACACAGTCAACAGGAGTGCCATTGCAAATATATTCTTCATAATCAACTTCTTTGATTACGGTTTTAACACGCAATGGTGTTTTAATGGTGATTGCGTGTCCCATGCCTGACATAGACTGTTCCCCCGCAACAACAATCACCTTCCCGACAGGTCTCATCAACCGGATCAGTTTTCGCAAGCCCGGGGCATAATAGCCATCATCATTAGTAATCAATATGGTAGGTTTACTCTGCATCATTTTTTATTTCTTCCTGTGTAGGCTCCAGATTAGTAACGCCTGCTGATATAATAAATTTCATCACTTCGGTGGCTGAGGCATCTATTGGTTTAATATTCTCAACCGGTACGATAAATAGATTACCCGACCAGGCATATGAATGAGGCAAATATACGGCAACCTTTGTTTCGGGAATGCCTAAAAAGGCTAGATCTTTATTTGTAATAAACCCAATCTTTTCTAAATCAGCACCTTTCCCTACTTTTACCAATACCGGCTGATTGAATCTTTTCTTCTGGCCAACAAAGGCTGAAACCAAGTCTTTAACAGAAGTGTAGATGATTTTTATCAAAGGTGCTGCCGATAAAAACCGGTCAAAGTAATTCCAAAGTGGCTTGAAAATAATGGTTGAACCCAGTAAACCAACGAGTGTGATTATGACTATCAATACGAGTAAGCCTAGCCCTGGGATATGCACCCCCAGCAATTCGTCAAGGTAAGCGATCAGCAGTCCGTCAATGTAATTAAACGTGATGACCAGTGCCCATATCGTTAAAGTTACCGGGGCTAAAAACAACAACCCCTGGAAAAAGAAATAAATAAACTTTCTTACAATGGAGTTTTTATACATCTTACTTTGTTTGTTTGATTTCATTTACGAATTTCTTCAATTCATTGAAAAGTCTGAAAGTGGGCAGGCCTACTACGTTAAAATAGGAGCCATTTACCTTTTCAATGCCTATATAACCAATCCACTCCTGTATGCCATAAGCACCGGCCTTGTCATAAGGCTGATAACGATCAACATACCAACAAATTTCGTCCCGGCTTAAACGACCAAAACTTACTTCAGACATTTCAGTGAAACTGGATTGATGAACCTTATGCTTAAGGCATATTCCGGTAATTACCTGGTGGGTTTTACCAGAGAGGAGCTCAAGCATGCTTATAGCCTCTTGCCGGTTTGCAGCCTTGTTCAACACAAGATCACCCACTACAACAATGGTGTCGGCTGTGATCAACAAATAATCGGGAGGTAAAATATCACTATTGAACGCTTTTGCCTTTTGACGGCATAAAAAATCCGCAATTTCATCAGGCGATAGATGATCCGGAAAGGATTCATCCACTTCCTTTGTGATGATGCTGAACTCAATTCCCATGCCTCTGAGCAGCTCATGTCTTCTAGGCGATTTTGATGCCAGCACTATGTGATATGATCGAAGGGAGTCTATCAACATTTTGTTACAAATAAAGTAAGGGTATGGATAAGGTGCCTGACATCATTAGTGCTTTCAGCAAAACTGAAGCCTGGTTGTAATGCGCCTTGATGCTGGCTGTGTACAGCCTAAAGAAGATCGCAAGCCCAATGAGGTCACATATGAAAAGAAAGTACATGGCATGGTGCATATCTCTGTAATACAGGATATACTGCCAAAATCCAATCATCGACACAAGGACCACACTGAGGCCAAGAGCCAGATTGCGTGATACGGTTACGCCATAAACGACGGCAAATGTACGACACCCGCATCTTTCATCTCCGGCATGATCTTCAATATCTTTAATGAACTCACGTATAAATGTGGAAAGAAATGCAAAAAGTGCATAGGCGAATACAAAACCTGTGATAACAGGCATTGCGCGTGTGGCATCAACGAAGGCGTATTGGTCATCCAACAGCGCCGTGAGTTCAAAAAACCAAACTATAATGATACCGGCAGCTGCCACAAAGGCAATGACCAGATTGCCAACAAGCACCATTCGTTTGTATCGGGAGGAATAAAAATATAACAGTCCTGAAATCATAATCATGATAAGTGCCAGCCGGTAGCTTTGAATAAGATAACTCAGAACAAAGGCAATGACCAGGCCTGAAAGATTAAGTATCCAATAAAGACGTTTGATACTGTCAGCAGGAATAATTTTGCCGGCAAGCTGTCGTTCAGGCTTGTTAAAGCCATCAACATCCATATCAAAATAATCGTTGATCACATACCCGGCAGCTACGATCAAAACCATTGCAATAACAAGCAATGCAAAATGAAATGATGATTGAGGAAGCTCTACATGGGCTGTGTCAAGGGGCAATGCAATCAGAAAGTAGCGAACCAATACCATGATCAGAATCATGATAAGCAGATTGTGCCAGCGTACCAGACGAAATATCTTATTCATATTAAAAAATTTTACCAATGGAAAGATTCGTTAATCATCCATTTGCCCTGCACTTTCAATACCTGTTCAATGATATCACGCACACAGCCTTCACCACCTTTATAATGTGAGATGTATAAGCTGATCTTCTTTATTTCATCGCTGGCATCTGCAGGGCAAACCGGAACTCCAACAGCTTTCATCACATGATAATCAGGAATATCATCTCCCATATAGATTATCTCTTCCGGTTCAATTTGTTTCTCAGCCATATAATTCTTATAAACCTCTAGTTTGTCGGGAACACCCAGAAAAACATCATCAATTTTCAAAGCTTTGAAACGTGTATGCATTGATTGCGAAAACCCTCCCGAAATAATAGCGATGTTATAACCCAGTTTATTGGCCAACTGAAGCGCGTAACCATCTTTTACATTGGCCGTTCTAAGTGGTTCACCTTCATTATTGAGTACAATAACACCATTGGTCATAACCCCATCATAATCAAAAATGAAAGTATTGATCTTTTTTAGCAGTGACTTATAATTCATATAAAGTTCAGGTATTGAATTTTTCAATTATTCTTTTTGTCAGCAGGGTATACACATCCTGATGTTTTCCCATCTGATCAAGCAGTTTTAAATGTGCTTCGATTGTAAATCTGTCATTTCTAATGGCTGGACCGGTTTGAGCCGCATTAGGTAATAGGTCGGTTGCTTTTGATGCTGTTTCAATGATAAGTGGTTTAAGGATATCAAAGGATAAACCAGTTTCCTCCATGATTTCTTGTGCGACACTATATAAATAATTTGTGAAATTACAAGCATATACTGCAGCCAGATGAATCCTGCTTCTATACTGGCTATCAGCTTTTATCACTTGTGAACTAACCATCTCTGCCAATTTAATTAAGGCAGTTTCGGTGTGTTGGTTGCTGCTTTCTATTAAAAAAGGAATGGATTTGTAATCAAGCTTGCGACCTTCAGTAAATGTTTGAAGTGGATATAACACACCACAGTTTTCAAATTTTGATTCCAACACCTCCATATGCACCAGTCCCGAAGTATGGGCTACAATGTTCTTTGTGCCTGGCAACCAGGAAGCAACTTCCTCAATGGCACCATCAGAAACTGCCAACAAATACAACTCGGCTTCTTTGTAAATGGAAAGCCTGTCGCTGGTGAAATCTGCTCCTGCCAGCCTGGCTGTATTCTTAGCGTTTTCATTGTTTCTGCCATACACCTGGACAATATTAATGCCAGCCTTTTTGAATGAATAGGCAAGGTGGCCGGCAAGTTTGCCGGTACCTATCAGTACAACCGATTGTGGGATATGAAGCACAAAAGTTTAATTTTGTACGAAAGTACTATTTTCGATCGAATTTTAAACAAGACCCGATCAGCTTAAAACATTTCAGTCATAGAGTTGTTAACTCCTATGAAACTTTAAAAGCAAAAATGTCAACTTACTCAATAAAAGATCTGGAGCGCCTTACCGGTATTAAGGCACATACCATCAGGATATGGGAAAAACGTTATGAAATTGTAGATCCCTGTCGTACCGAATCCAACATTCGTTGGTATAGCGATGAAGACCTTAAAAAATTGCTAAATGTCTCAATACTTAACCGGCATGGTATAAAAATATCGCACATTGCCAGATTAAGCCAGCAACAGCTAAACCAGAAGATCATTGAGGTAGTCCGGTCTGACTCGGATTATCTTAGTCAGATTGAGAGCTTGGTGGTTGCTATGATTGAACTGAATGAAGAGCGATTCGAAAAGATATTGAACCATTCCATCATTAAAATTGGATTTGAAGAAACATTGTATCATTTGGTTTATCCATTTTTTGAAAAGATTGGGGTGCTTTGGCAAACCGGGACGATCAATCCAGCCCAGGAGCATTTTATCTCAAACCTGATTCGTATGAAAATCTGTGTTGCGATTGACAGCCTGCCTGCCGTAATGACGGATACAGCAAAACGTATTATCCTGTTCCTACCGGAATGGGAACTACATGAGATCGGATTACTGACCTATTATTATATTGCAAAGAAACATGGTTTAAAGGTGATCTATCTTGGTCAGAATGTACCAATGAATGACCTTTTTTCGGTTTCGCAAACGGTGGAACCCGACCTTCTGGCAACCTTTTTTGTTTCAGCCATAAACCAAACCGAGCTGAATGAATACATCAGTGAACTTACCAATCAATATTCAAACAAACATTTGCTTGTTGCTGGCATGCAGGCGGGAAACATTGATCTTGAACTGGCTGATAACCTGCATTTGATCAAGACAGCGAATGATTTTACCAAAGCACTAAGGTTATATGCGAGCTGATCATCTAACCCGTGATATCATTTGACGCATATTCATTAGCCGTTTACCAATTAGAAATAACTGATGTAAACACGGTTTTATGGACTGATCACTCAGGCATAATTTATAAATTTGCTTGTTCCGGACCCAAAAACCAAAATTGACATCATGAAAATCAAACCAAGCTTCAGCTATTTGTTTATTATCATCTCATTTTTAATCATTTCCTGTAAAAAGCCTCCTCAGACTTTTTTACCTGTACAATATATCGACCCTTTTATCGGAACTGACGGGCATGGACACACCTATCCCGGTGCCACAACACCATTTGGCATGGTACAGCTGAGTCCTCAAACAAGGCTGGACGGATGGGATGGATGCTCAGGTTATCATTACACCGATAGTATTATTTATGGATTTGCACATACTGCTCTGAGTGGCACCGGAGTAAGTGATTATGGTGATATTCTTTTAATGCCTTTTGTTGGGGAACCTGTATATAGTCAATTGGAGTATCGTTCACCTTTCAGAAAAGAAAATGAATATGCTGAAGCCGGCTATTATCGTGTTTTTCTGGATAAACCTTCAGTGCTGGCTGAAATGACCACCAGCACACGAGTAGGATATCACCGGTATACATTTCCCGAAAGCGATGAGGCAAATATCCTCATCGATTTGAAGCATCGCGATCATGTTGTGGAGAGTTGGATAGAATTTGTAAGTGATACCGAAATAAGAGGAATGCGAAGGTCAAGTAATTGGGCCAATGATATGGTTTGGTTCTTTCACATGCAATTTTCCAAGCCATTTGATAATTTTGGAATTGAGTTGAACAATGAATTGTCTGAAGGCTTATTAAGTGCACATGGCAATAATATTAAAGCTTATGTTGGGTTTTCAACCGCTTCTGATGAAATCATTGAGGTCAAGGTTGGGTTATCTGCAGTGGATGTTGATGGCGCCCACAGGAATTTGCAATCTGAGATAGGTGGCTGGGATTTTGATAGATCAAGATATCACGCATTTATAGGATGGAATGAAGCTGTCAGCAAAATTGCTGTTCATGGTGGAACAACTGAGCAAAAGAGGGTCTTCTACACGGCTTTATACCATGCCATGTTGCAGCCCAATACATTCATTGATATTGACGGCCGTTATCGTGGTATGGATCATCGCATTCATATAACAACTGATTATAACTATTATACGGTTTTCTCACTTTGGGATACTTACAGGGCATGGCACCCACTCATGACGATTATTGAACAAGAACGCAGTATGGATTTTATCCGGACTATGCTTGACATGTATGATAAAGGTGGATTATTACCCATATGGGAACTGGCTGCCAATGAAACCTATTGTATGATAGGCAACCACGGCATCTCTGTAATTGCAGATGCCTGGATGAAAGGCTTGCGCGACTATGATGGAGTGCACGCACTTAACGCAATGATACACAGTGCGACCCGTGATCATTTTGGATTGGACTATTATCAGAAGTTTGGCTATATTCCTGGGGATAAAGAGCACGAATCAATTTCAAAAACACTGGAATATGCTTACAACGACTGGTGTATTGCATTAATGGCTAACGATTTGGGACTGAATGATGTCTATATTGAGTACCTGAAAAGGGCACAGGGCTACAAACATATTTTCGATCCACAGACAGGATTTATGCGGCCACGTTTAAATGGTAATTGGCTCACCCCTTTTGATCCGACCAGGATCGATTGGCATTTTACTGAAGCAAATGCATGGCAATATAGCTTTTACGTGCCCCAGGACATTACAGGATTCATTGAACTCCATGGCGGAAAAGAAAACCTTGCCTTGAAAATTGATGAACTCTTTCATACGGAAGCCCCTATAAGTGGAAGAGACATGAAGGATATTTCTGGCCTAATCGGGCAGTACGCACATGGTAATGAACCCAGCCATCACATGGCTTATTTGTATAATTATGTGGATCAACCTTGGAAAACACAGGAACGTGTCCGGCAGATCATGGACAAACAGTACTCGGATAAGCCGGATGGGCTAAGTGGTAACGAAGATTGCGGACAGATGTCGGCCTGGCTTATTATGAGTGCCATGGGGTTTTATCCGGTAAGTCCAGGCCTGCCCGAATATGCTATCGGTACGCCTTGGTTTCCTGAAATGGATATTTATCTTGAAAATGGAAATATATTTAAGATTACTGCCAGCAACTTGTCAGAGGATAATTATTACATTCAATCTGCTAAACTTAATGGAGATCACTATAGTAAGTCATATTTGACTCATGCAGACATTATAAGTGGTGGCCATTTGCACTTTGAAATGGGCAACAAACCGAATTCGAATTGGGGAACAGGAGTAGGTCATGCGCCACAAACCCATATTAATGAGGAGTTGATAGTTCCTGTTCCGGTCGTTGAATCTGAGGATGTGAGGATTAAGGAGCAAATGGAAGTAAAATTAAAATCCATCATGCCTGGCAGCAGTATTTATTATACACTTGATGGTACTGTCCCTGATCTGGGTTCAATTCTTTATACGGAACCAGTTTATCTATCCGATGCTACCACACTGATGGCCAGGTCATGGCATGAAGATTATGGTTTCAGTAATACGGTTGAAGCACAATTTATAAAGATTGACCTTGACCGCAGCATTACCATTAAGCCACCATTGAACCCTTCCTACCATGCAGGTGGCCCCGAAGCCTTGATTGATGGATTGCGAGGAATGGATAATTTTCGACTTGGAAACTGGCAGGGGTACCAGGGTGTTGATTTTGAGGCAATTGTTGACCTTGGCACAGTTAAACAGATCAACTACCTTGCTGCCGGCTTTCTTCAGGAAATACGATCCTGGATATGGATACCTGTTGATGTTATATTTTCGGTCTCTAATGATGGGATCTACTACCAACAGGTAGCCCGGATCGAAAACCCGTTGCCTGTGGACAATTACGAGGTGATCCAACTTGACTTGGGGACTGAATTGAACGAACAAGCTCGGTATATAAAAGTGATGGCCACCAGTTTTGGTACCATTCCCGATTGGCATCTGGGAGCTGGTGGGCAGGCATGGATTTTTATTGATGAAATAATTGTCAGATGACGATATCATCAAGCCAGGCTTAGCCCAGTACACTCATATTTTTTCTAAAACTTACACCAACTTAGCTAACCTTATTTAACCCAAAACATTTCCATGCGAAAAACAGCACTCATAACAGGAGCTTCAAGCGGAATAGGATACGAACTTGCAATGATCCATGCACAGAAAGGTGATAACCTGGTATTGGTATCTCGTAATCACATAAAATTGAATGAGATAAAATCCCACATGGAACTTTCATATGCCATTTCAGTCATGGTGATAAAAATAGACCTGTCTGAACCAGATTCAGCACAAGAACTTTATGACCAACTCAAAAAGGATCATGTGGTTGTTGATTACCTGATTAATAATGCCGGTTTTGGTTACCATGGTTTATTTATGGAAACTGAATGGCAACGTGAAGAGAAAATGATCAACCTGCATATCACAACTTTGACTCATTTGTGCAAGCTTTTCGGAAAAGATATGATCGAAAGGGGCTGTGGTCGAATACTTAATGTGACTTCAACTGCAGCTTTTCAGCCTGGTCCGTCAATGTCAGTTTATTTTGCAAGTAAGGCTTATATCCTGCATTTTTCTGAAGCGTTAAATAAAGAATTTTTCGCAAATGGTGTTTCCGTAACGGCATTATGTCCCGGACCTACAAATAGTGAATTCCAAAAAAATGCAGACCTGGAGGGGAGTAATCTTTTCAGAATATTACCTGTTTCCAATGCCCGGGAAGTAGCCAGGTATGCACACAAGGCAATGATAAAGGGTAAAGCAGTTGCCGTTCATGGATGGATTAACAAAATGATTGTTCTATCCCTGCGGTTTGTTCCACGGAAATTGGTTGTGTTTTTCTCCGGCTTATTGTTATCCAAATCCTGAACTGCAGTTTTAGTTTTTCCTTCCTTGTTCTAAGTTCCACAGTACATTTAGTTTATTTAACAATTTGTTAATATATCGTAACATACATATATACAGATATATAGACGGCGTATAAAATATTTTTGTTTAATTATTTGAACAAAAGGCTTGACAAATTAGTTATTCTGTTTAACTTTGCATAAAAAATATTAAACAAAAATAATAAAAAACCATGACCGCAATTGAATTCAACTACAGTTTAACAAGTCTTCAAAGTTATCTACTTGTTTTTGCCAAACAATTAACCCGGAATGATGAAGATGCAAATGATCTTCTTCAGGAAACATATCTCAAGGCGTTGACATACAGGGATAAATATACAAACCAAAACAACTTTAAGGCTTGGGTGTACACCATAATGAAAAATATTTTTATCAATAACTACCGCAGGAATAAAAAAGCTAAAACAATTGTTGATCAGACAGATAACCTTTATTTCCTAAATAGTGGCGCCGAAGATCGTAATACCAATCCTGAGGTAATTCTCAGCAGTAAGGAGATTCAAATGGGAATTGATAAACTGGATAATGATTTCCGAAAAGCATTTGATATGTATAATGAAGGTTTCAAGTATAAGGAAATTGCCGATGATCTTGATCTTACAATAGGAACTGTCAAAAGTAGAATATTCTACAGTAGGAAAAAATTGATGGAAAATCTTAGTGAATACAATCCAAATTAAAAAAAAATTATCAAATAATAAAATGTTTAATAATATAACAAAAAAGTTAGACAATATGAAAATTTGTTAAATTGATCTTAAATACTTCAATCGTCATAGGGTAAAGTTAATTAAGTCTGGCCCTACCACGAAGAAACTATCAAAAATCAGAACATTAATAATTATTTTTTACAAATTTCTAATCTAAAATTATCAAAATGAAAACTCTAAAAATTTACAGTTTAATCCTCATGGCCTTACTCTTTGCGGGGTCAAATGTACTGATGGCGCAAGCAAGGGTGCAAGTAATCCACAATTCAGCCGATGCCGCCGCAGAGGTGGTTGATGTATGGTTGAACGAAACAAAGTTGTTAGAGAACTTTGCCTTCAGAACAGCTACTCCTTTTATAGATGCGCCTGCCGGTGTACTTCTCAATATTGGCATTGCTCCACCAAACAGCACCAGTTGGACTCAGTCATTCAGCATAAAACAAGCTGTGCTAACTGAGGATCAAACTTATGTTATTGTTGCCAACGGCATTACCAGCGCATCTGGTTACACCCCTTCACCAAATTTTAACCTAAGTGTTTATCCTATTGGCCGTGAGGAAGCCTCCCAGTCAGGAAACACTGATATTCTGGTCGTACATGGCTCAACGGATGCACCTACTGTCGATATTTATGAAACTGGTATTGGCGCAGGTCAGATTGTAAACGATCTGATATACGGTAATGTTGCAGGATATCTTGAACTGAGTACCTTGGATTATGTTCTTGAAGTCCGCGATGAAACCGGCACTGTTACATTAGCTGCTTATGCTGCTCCGTTAGAAACTCTTGGACTGCAAGATTCTGCAATAGTAGTGTTAGCTTCAGGTTTCCTGAACCCGTCTAACAATAACAATGGTGAGGCTTTTGGACTGTTTGTGGCGCTTGCTGATGGTGGCGATTTAATCCCACTGCCACTGGTCAATCAACAAGGAATAGCGCGCGTGCAGGTGATCCATAATGCTGCCGATGCTGCTGCCGAAACAGTTGATGTTTGGCTGGATGATACCAAATTGCTTGAGGACTTTGCCTTTCGCACGGCCTCTCCGTTCATTGATGCACCTGCAGGTGTAGAATTTACCATTTCCATTCAGGTACCAGGCAGCACAAGTCCAGAAAATCCAATCTGGTCACAAAATTATACCTTGGCAGAAGATGAAACTTATGTGCTTGTAGCCAATGGCCTGGTTGATGAAGAAAACTATGTTCCCTTTCAAGGGTTTGACATCTATGTGTACGATATGGGGCGTGAAGAAGCCACTTCATCAAGCAATACAGATGTTTTGGTCTTTCATGGCGCAACAGATGCCCCGATCGTTGACGTGGTAGAAGTTGGAGTTGGTGCAGGAACCATCATTGATGATCTTGGGTATGGCGATTTTGCTGGTTACCTGGAGTTACCTATTAATGATTATACCCTTGATGTCCGTGATGAAACTGGTAGTGTAACTGTGGCATCCTATACTGCTCCACTTTCAACATTGGAATTAGATGGTGTTGCCTTGGTTGTTTTGGCCAGTGGATTTCTTAACCCAGATGTGAATAACGCTGGCCCTGCTTTTGGGTTGTATGTAGCCCTGCCATCAGGAGGTGAACTTATTGCATTGCCTGTGGTTGACTTAAACACAGCCCGCGTGCAGGTGATCCACAACGCAGCAGATGCTGCAGCAGCCTCAGTAGATGTTTGGCTTAACGATACCAAGCTTTTGGCTGATTTTGCTTTCCGCACGGCAAGCCCATTCATAGATGCACCGGCAGGAGAGGAATTCACCATTGCGATCCAGGCACCCGGTAGCACCAGCCCGTATAATCCAATCTGGTCTCAGAATTATACTTTGGCAGGTGGTGAGAAGTATGTATTGGTTGCCAATGGTTTGGTTGATGATCAAAATTACATCCCCTTTCAGGCCTTCGACATCTATGTATATGCAATGGGTCGCGAGGAGGCTTCAAATGCCAACAACACAGACGTATTGGTATTTCACGGTTCTACTGACGCCCCGGTTGTGGATGTGGTTGAGGTAGGTGTTGGAGCAGGCACCATCATTGACAACTTTGCTTATGGTGATTTTGCCGGTTACCTTGAATTACCTACTGCTGATTATTCATTGCAAGTCCGCAATGATGCCGGCACAGATGTGGTGGCCCAATATGCCGCTCCTCTGGAAACATTGAATCTTGATGGAGTTGCACTTGTGGTGCTGGCCAGCGGATTTTTAAATCCGGAAAATAATAACGGAGGCCCAGGCTTTGGTCTCTACGTAGCATTACCTGATGGAGGTGACCTGATCGCATTACCGGCAATGGATATAACCACAGCTCGTGTTCAGGTTATTCACAACGCAGCAGATGCAGCAGCAGCCTCAGTAGATGTTTGGCTTAACGATACCA
>CALAZZ010000251.1 GCA_937926515.1 uncultured Bacteroidales bacterium
TCGGCGAAAACTTTTGGAAAAATATTTAGGGTGTCCCAGTGTCGAAGTCAGGAAATAACTGAAAATCTAACATCTCCCATACTGCAACCGATTGTGAATCCGGTGAACTGAATCCGTTGACCTTCATACGTTCAATGACTAAACACTTCTAATGCATTCTGATCAAATCTATTACAAATAGATCATATGAACTGTGTATTGTGTTATTTTTCAGTAATATTGCTTAACTATCACATTATTAATTATTTGACTAGTTATACAAAATGCCACCTTAGTTATTGAGTTTAGAGCTATTAGTGGTATTTTTGTATTTCACAAATTAAATCAGAAATATTATGAGTCATATTTTGAACATTCAGGCCCGTCAGATCCTTGACTCCAGGGGCAATCCGACAGTAGAGGTTGATGTACTAACCGAGAATGGTGTAATCGGAAGGGCTGCGGTTCCTTCCGGAGCATCAACAGGGGTGCATGAAGCGGTGGAGTTACGTGATGGTGATAACAGTTCGTATTTGGGAAAAGGTGTTTTGAAAGCAGTACAGAACGTAAATTCGGCTATCGCTGATGAATTGCATGGTTATTATATCACAGACCAGGTTGAAATTGATCAACGCATGATCGAGTTGGATGGCACCCCTAATAAAGCCAACTTAGGGGCAAACGCTATCTTGGGTGTTTCGATGGCTGTGGCGCACGCAGCTGCACAAGAAACAGGACAACCACTGTTTAGGTATATTGGGGGTGTTGGTGCCACAACGCTGCCTATACCCATGATGAATATTATAAATGGTGGTTCGCACGCTGATAACAGCATCGATTTCCAGGAATTTATGATCATGCCGGTAGGGGCTCAATCCTTCTCGGAAGCAATCCGCATGGGTGCGGAGGTTTTTCATAACCTCAAAAGTGTATTAAAGAAGAAAGGATATTCAACCAATGTAGGAGATGAGGGTGGTTTTGCGCCTAATCTCAAATCGAATGAAGAAGCCGTAACCGTTATATTACAGGCTATTGAGAAAGCCGGCTATAGACCTGGTGAAGATGTATTCCTTTCCCTTGACCCGGCTTCATCTGAATATTATCTTGCAGATGAGAATGTGTACCATCTGCACAAATCCACCGGTGATAAGCTCACACCCGCCCAAATGGTGAATTATTGGTCCGATTGGGTAAAAAAATATCCTATCATTTCCATTGAAGATGGAATGGCTGAAGACGATTGGGATGGTTGGAAAATGATGACTGATCAATTAGGTTCAAAAATTCAGCTGGTCGGTGATGACCTCTTTGTGACCAATGTAGACAGGCTCAGAATGGGCATTGAAAAGGGAATATGCAATTCAATATTGGTGAAGTTGAATCAAATTGGTACAATCACTGAAACCATTAATGCAGTGAGATTGGCATATGGACATGCATATACTGCAGTAATAAGCCATCGTTCAGGTGAAACCGAGGATACAACAATTGCTGATCTTGCTGTGGCGCTTAATACGGGTCAGATTAAAACAGGCTCGGCAAGCCGTTCTGACAGAATTGCCAAGTATAATCAGCTTATTCGCATTGAAGAACTGCTGGGGTCTGCTGCCCAATATCCCGGCAAAACTTTTAAATATGCCAGGTAGTTTAAGAATGATTTGACATTTTGATGAACCGGCCTTTCCAGCGAAAAGCCGGTTTTTTTACGTCAAATATTATTACAGCCCAGGATTATACAAGGTTTATCATCTCACAAGTTAATTGATACGTATATCAAATTACCTCAGGTGGAAAAGAATTTATCATACTTTTAGCTGAAAAACAATCTTATGCAAAAAGAGATACGTGTATTTGCCCTGGTTCTATTGGCCTTTATTGCCTACACCTTACTTATGCGGCATTATTTTTCAGCCATTTATTATTATTTAATTGAGTCGATTCCGTATGAAATAGTTGCATACGGGCTTGCCTATTTTATCGTTGGGCTACCCGCTTTTGTTGCTGTATTTATTATGCACAAAAAGCATTTTTTCGCCAGTCTTGGTTTCAATCAAAGCATACTCAAGGGCATTGTCATAGCTTTTTTCTTCACCTTACCAATGGCAATTGGATATGCTCTGTTTTATACATTTAATCATGGCATTAGCTTGGGAACAATCGTACAGGGTGCTGTTTATGCTGCTTTTTTCGAAGAATTGTATTTTCGCGCATTCTTTTTTGGAATGTTATTCCGGTATACACGATTTGGGTTTATCCCTTCATTACTATTAGGGGCAATTGTTTTTGGACTGTTACATCTAAATCAAAGTAATGATCCTGCTACCATGTTTGGAATCTTTACCGTAACTTTCTTTGGATCAGCTTGGTTTTCATGGGTGTATGCTGAATGGAAATTCAATATATGGCTGCCGGTAAGTCTACATATGCTCATGAACTTATACTGGATGCTTTTTAATGTTGGTGATTCTGCACTTGGTTCAGTTTTGCCCAATGTTTTCAGAGTGCTCACGATTGCCTTAATCATCGTTTTCACCATTTATTATAAAAGAAGAATGAAACTTGGGTTAACAGTGAATGGAAATAACATATGGCTTAAGCCTCGAGAAGGTTGAACTCAATTAATAACTGTAAGCTGCTTTTCAATCCCTTTCTACCAGTCGGGTAAACTGGAAGCGTTCAGAATTAAAACGATAGGCCACAACCTCACCATCATTATTTTGTGTTGTGACGAATTCAACATCTTTATCGGTCAAGGTATTATATGTTTTCACACCTAAAGAGGCCAGGTTCCAAAGATTAATGTTTCTGGACTCCCCTGATGTGATTTCAGGAATGACGTTTTCAGAATCACTGCCTGAAAATAATTCTTTTACCCTTCCAAAGCTATTGTATAAAATAGAACCCAATAAAGTTCTTTGGTCTGAATCAGCCTGCAGGTCAAGGCTGGCATAGAATTCATCCAAATCAAATTGCAACCCCCAAGGCATATATTGAATATCTTGGATAGGATGCTCCTTAATAAGCTCAATATCCGATTTGAATTTTTTCATGGCAAGCAGTGGAAGGGGCTCATGGGTATCTACCGGAAGTGGCATTTCGGTGTTCAACGTTACTTTTACTGTTGCTGATAGCACAGCAAAGTTTTGTGGAACCTGATCTGTTATGGGTAGTGCTACAGGTTTTATCTGTTTCATTTCTGTATGGAGAGGCCTTTCAGATTCAATTGAGGTGCCAGGCCTGAACCAAAGCCATGATAAACTGATTATCAATAAAATGCTTGCTGCGGCTGCTGCGGTTCGGTATACCCACGGATATAATCCTAATGCAAATCTTTTTAAAGATTGCTTTTGTGGATAGGTGACTGAAAAATCAGGATGGAGCCTGGTATTTCCATATTGTTCGAAATCAGCTTTTAGGAATGGATTAAGAAGTAGGAATTTCTGCAGGATTTGCTGATCCTCATTCGAAAGAAGTCCTTCATAAAAAGAAACAAAGTGAAAGTCATAATTACTTTCATTTATTGGGCCCACGGCATGCACCTCAACCTGTTTAAGCGAATCAATGTCTTTGAGTTTTACCTGTTCCGGTTTCAAAATCGGCATATCGCTTGTTATCTCTTCAAATACACCTAATTGAGGATTTTGTTTTAGAAAATCCTTCAGTGCAGATACGGATACCTGATCCAATCGCCCTTCGATATAATCGAGTAGCCAGGCTTCATAGTTATGTTTATTGATATCCTTCATTAACGTTCCTCCAAAACTGTATCCAGACTTTGAATGTATTGTTTCAGAAACTGCCTTGCCCTGAAAATATAGACTTTAACTTGTGTTTCGCTAAGCCCTGTGATCTCACCAATCTCGTTGTATGCATAGCCTTCATAATCACGCAGCAATACCACAGTCCGTTGTATCTCAGCCAGTTGTTTAAGGGCCTCATCCAAAACTTCTGCCACATCGCTGTACGAATTGAAACTCGCACCTACATGCATATGCTTGTCCTCTATAGGTGTTTGCCGCTCATCTTTTCTTATCCAGTCAATCATTGTGTGATACGCTGTTGTAAACAAATATGATTTCCCTTTTTGAAAAGGGACTTTGTCAACTTTCATCCACACCCGGGTAAATGTTTCCTGAACAATATCTCTGGATTTCTCTTCGTCCCTGATATTCTTGAGCACAAAACGGTAAATACCATCTGCAAAATTGTCAACACAACGGTTAAATTCCGATCGGGTCATGTATTATTTTCTGGTTCTGCGAAGTTATGACGGCTATTGTGGGAATAAAGTTACAATAAGTCCGGATTATTTTTCTGATGTTGTTTAAAAAAGTCAATCGGCAGAAATTAATTTGTGGTAGTTCATTTATTTGTCGTGGTCAAAATGATTTACCTTTGCTAGCAAACACATGGTATAAACCAAAGAAATATGGCAGAGACCTGCTTTTAAACGAAGTACTTGGTCATATTGTTCGAATCCAATACAAAGCCAGCTTAAGATGAAATTAGTAGAAGTAAATAGCGGTCGTTTAGAAAAAAGGTTTTTAGATGTAGCCCGAAAGCTGTATCATAACGACCCTGTTTGGGTTTGTCCGCTCGATCCTGTTATCAATGCAATATTTGACCCCAGGAAAAATGTTTTTTTTACTCATGGTGAAGCACAGCGCTGGATTTTGGAGGATGATGAGGGTAATTTAATAGGTCGGGTTGCGGCTTTTATTAACCGTAAAAAGGCATATGGTTTTGAGCAGCCTACCGGCGGGATGGGTTTTTTTGAATGCATTGATGATCAGGATGCCGCTTTTCTGCTGTTCGACCGGTGCCGAACGTGGTTGGAGGAAAGAGGCATGAAAGCCATGGATGGACCCATTAATTTTGGTGAGAATGACCATTTTTGGGGTTTGTTGGTTGAAGGGTTTACACATCCAAGTTTTGGTATGCCATACAACCATCCATATTATGAAAAATTGTTCACTGCCTATGGATTTAAGGCTTATTTCGAACAGGTTACAAATCACCTTGACCTCACAATTCCTTTCCCTGAAAGATTTTGGAAGATTGCTGATTGGGTAAGGCAAAAGCCCGGATTTGAATGGCGGAATTTTGAACCGGATCAAACAGATAAATTTATCAATGATCTGAAGGAAGTATATGACGAAGCATGGAAAAATCATCAAAATTTTACACCTCTGGAAATTAATACCATCAAGAGTGAGCTGGCTCAAACAAAACTGTTTCTTCAAAAGGAGTTCATTTGGTTTGTCTATCATGAAGGTGAGCCTGCAGCCTTCCTTGTGATGTTCCCGGATGTAAATCAATTGCTTAAGCCGTTCAAGGGGAAACTTAATGCGTTGAATAAACTTCGGCTTTTAATGATGAACAGGCGAAAAAGGATTGATCGTGCACGCATAACCATCATGGGAGTAAAGCCCAGGTTTCAAAGATATGGACTTGAATCGGGGATTTTTTGGCATATGCAAAAGGTAATGGAAAAGCCACAGTTCAAGCACTACAAAGAGATTGAACTTTCATGGGTGGGTGATTTCAATCCTAAAATGCAGGCATTGCATGAAGCCGTAGGTGCCAGATTTGGCAAAAGACATCTTACTTATCGTTTTCTATTTGATGGTCAAGGTAAAGACCTGCAAAAACCTAAAAAACTATAACTTGAAATAGAATAAAAAAAAGCCGGCATTATACCGGCTTTTTTAAGGCAGAAAAGTTTTCCTATTGAACAATAAGTTTTCGGGTTACCACATTATTTCCGGCCTGAACCCTCACAAAATAAATGCCTGAATTATAATCATTTACATTGAATTCAAGCTGATGGGCTCCGGCATATCCGAATGAATGAGTGCGGCTAATTACCTCCTGCCCAAGCATATTAACCAGGCTAATATTGGCAATCACCGGTTTGTCAACATTGACAACCACATTAACCTTATCCATGGCAGGGTTGGGATAGATTTGTTCCATACCAACAATATTAGCTTCCCGTTCATTAATGCCTACAACTGTTCCCACGGTGAGATGCACGATATTGTTGTCGGTGTATTCGTGTGATTCAAGGCGCACCGCTAAGCCTGGCAAATTATCTGACTGATAGACAAGATGAACATATTCATTTACGGTTGAAGTTGCTGATGGAAAGATGTTTTCGTTAAACATGTTCAGGAAGTTGTCGTTCAGGTCAACATAGGGGCTCCATGTTTGACCATAATCATCAGAAAAACGCATCCAGATGTGGCGGTAATTGGTCTCCCCATTATCATACCCGAGCGTGATGGCAGAATAAAAACAGTAGAGTATTTTTTCTACAGGATCGAATACCAGGTAGGGCATAGAAGTGAGTGAGGCATAGTAATTAGGAACCAATAGCTCAAGTAATTCTTCCCCATTATCAAATAATTCGGCTAGTAGGTATTCATCAGGTACGATTCCTTGTGGCTCAAGAATTTCGCTGCCAATGATGGTTGTATCCATAGCCGGCATGGTTTCATTCCAGTATAGCAATCCATTGGAATATGGATAATAGTAGCCACTTCCATCACCTGGTACATTATGTACCTGACGGCCAACAGCAACATGCACCATGCCATTGTCGTCAATGACTACGGAATGGAATCCGTCTGTACCTCCAAAATTACCATAGTTCACATTTAAATCCATAAAATTGTCCAGGCTCTCGTAAAACAACATTTTCGTCCATGTGTCGCCACCATCTTCCGATTTCATGACAAAACCATCAGTGCGGCCAACGCTCACTGAAAATGCCAGTACGTCTCCTTGTGCAGCGGCCCATGAATAGGTATCAGCAGAAAATCCGGGATAGTCCTCTCCCGTCATGCCTTCCAGTAAAACATTTTCGATGTCCCAGGTCATGCCACCATCCGATGAGCGGCTGTATACCAATGCACCGTCCATGCCTTCGTACTCGGCACCTCCATTAGCTACGGGGGTGGTCAGGGCAATCACATGTATAATATCATTGTTCTCACCTGCTGTGATCATCCTTGGCCACAATATTCCAGCTGCAGCGGGTGGTCCCATGAGGGTGCTTTCTTCCCACATGCCTGTGCCTTTGGTTTCTCTTTTGTTGATCACGAGATACCATTCTGCTGCTGCTGCCATGTGTGAAACCACAATTTCGCCATTGGGTCCGTAAGGTGCATAGGATGGCCAGCCAGTACGTATTGTTTCGATGCGCTCAGTTGGATTGGGGCCCCAACTGGAACCATCGAAATAATTGTATCCGGTACCCCTATCAGAGAAGTTTGGATCGAACATCCCATAGGAAAATGTTGCTCCTATGGTATTGTCAGGGAAAAGATGAATACGGGGTGCAATGGAATAGTTGGATTGTAAATCAAAACGGGTTAATCCTATCCAGGTTTCCGTATCACGTGTCACATTTACATAAGGGTTCGGCGGAGCATAAACAGCAGGATAATCAACCATCGGAATGGGTTTCTCGTCAATGACCTGCTTGTAATAAGGATCTTGTTTTTGCAGTTGCAAAGGGGTTTGGGCAAGCAGCCCTGCAGCCATGACAAGGGCCACAAAAGAAAGTAGAAGTTTTTTCATCGATCTAAGTTTTGGTTAAACAATTGGTTAATAATATTTCGAAGTAAAAAAAGGCATTTTCTTTGAAATATACAAGTTTTTTTCATTTGTCCATTTAAATTATGATATGTGGAAAAACATGAATTAGATATAAGTTGTTTGTGATTAGCTAAATACAATTAGTATACAATCCATTTATATTCATTCATGAAGATGCATGAATGTTATTAAGTCTCTTTAGGAACCTTGATCAATGGATTATTTTCATAAAAAACTTTTAACAAATTAGGTAACTGACCATTTTGTTTCTTTCATTTTTTTTATCTTTGTCGAAAAGAAAGTATTTTTCTTCAAAAGTATTTGTCAAATTATTAACTTAAATCATTACAAATGAAAAGATTTCTATGCTTAGCAATCGCAATGTCCTTCGGGCTGGCAACTTTTGCCCAACAAGGATATGTTAAAATGAACCATCCAAAGGCAAATCAATCAGTGGAAATGGAATATATCCAGCCCTTCGATCCTAAGGTTGAAGTCACTGATTTTGTACCACCTACTAACATGGTACAGGTTCAAACTACAAAAAGTAATATGAGCTATGAAGAAACTCATGTTTGGACCACACAATATGACCTTCAAACCAATGCTGCACTGGGTAACCGCGTGTATATGTGGCCCGATGGTACTGTAGCTGCAACATCAACATGGGGTGTCGAAAGTCCTCCAAACTTCCCAGATCGTGGTGCGGCTTATAACTTTTTTGATGGTACAAGCTGGGGAGCTCTGCCAACCGAACGTGTCGAGCCTACTCGGTCTGGCTGGCCCTCCATAGCTCCACTTGGTGAGAATGGCGAGGTACTCGCCTCTCATGGTGGCACACCATTTGGAATTTATGTCTATACCAGGGAAACAAAGGGACAGGGTGAGTGGACACCTATTCAGCTTCTAAATCCTGATGGATATGAATTGACCTGGCCCCGTCTGATTACTTCAGGTGCGGATAATAGTGTCATTCATGTTGTTGCAACAGATCAAATTGATGCTGCCAATCCAAATGAAGAAATACCAATTTTTTATAACAGATCACTTGATGCTGGTGCAACTTGGGATGGCTGGATCCCGATGCCGGGCCTCGATTCTGATTATCATGCCTGGAATCATTCTGCTGATGACTACGTTTTCGCCAGAAATGGAGACGTAATTGCTCTTGCTTTCTTTAGCGCCTGGTTAGACCTGTTCTACATCAAATCTGAAGATGGTGGCGAAACGTGGGAGTCACACACAGTTTGGGAGCACCCTTATCGCCCGTTCCTCTGGAATGAAACCATTACTACTGATACCCTTTATGCATGTGATAACTCCGGCCATATTGCAATTGACAATGATGGGGTTGTGCATATGGTATGGGGAATAGCCCGTGTTGGACATAATGAAGTAGGTACTACATATCAATACTGGCCGATTACTGAAGGCATTGGATACTGGAATGAGACCATGGGTCAGATTCCCACCCATCCCGATAATCCTCATTGGACACTGGATCCTGCAAACTTGGATGAAATGGGGATGCTTGTAGGCTGGGTTCCTGATATTGATGGTGATGGCGAGATTTCGATATTTGACCTTGAAGTGATGACCTACAGGGCGTTAAGCCTTACCAATTATCCCACCATCGCCATTGATGATATTGGGACGATTGTTGTGGCCTATTCAACCATTGATGAAAGCCGCAATGATGGCACCTATTATTATAGAAGTGTCTTTGCTTCATACAAGGATGGTATTTATGGAACCTGGTATATTGCAGAGGATAATTTGATGGATGGATTTATCCATTTGTTTGATGATGGGATTTATCCAACAGCAGCTGCGCAAGCTTACGACAATACTTTCTGGTTAATTTATCAGGCTGATAATTTCCCCGGCATCGCCTTAGATGAGGATCATGAATACACAGATAATCAGGTGTATGCCGTAAAACTGAATCCGGGTATTGTGGGTGTGAATAATTTTATCAACCCCATCAATGATATTTCTGCTGCTTATCCAAACCCTGTAAACGACAATCACTTCAATGTTGATATCAACCTGAGCCGTACATCAAATACTGCTCAAATTGCAGTTCACAACATTGCCGGTCAAATGGTTTACCAGGAAAATCTCGGTACCTTAAGTGTTGGCATGAACCGCGTGAAAGTTGATGTAAGCAGCTACCAGAGTGGAATTTATTTCTACACGGTTACTGTTGATGACTACAAGGAAACCAAAAAAGTGATCGTTCGCTAATCACATACAATAATTCTGCAAATCAACTGTAGGTTAAGTATTTAATAACTGCCTGTGAGCTTTGCTCACAGGCAGTTATTTTTTGGTGTATCATCCAAGGGTAATAATTACTCGAAATACTGTTGTCATAACATTTTGCATTTAGTAATATCCAAAGAATGATGACAATTCTTCAAGCCTTTGATTTTGAGCTCAAAGAGAGCATGTACTATTTTGTTCGTGAGCCAAAATAATAATAATATTGAAAGTCAGAATGATTTCCTGGGAGTACAAGACTTTAAATTCAATGAAATAAAATGGTTTAAGAGAGGAAAAACATTTCCATCTCAAAATGAAGAGGAATCATTGGCAATAAAGCAGCTACAATGAATAGAACAATGCGGCTCCGGGCCCAATTGGCAGACCGGTCAATATCCATACAATGAGCAGGGCAAGCCAGAAAATGAGGAATGCAAACGAATAGGGCAGCATGGTGGCAATGATGGTGCCTATGCCTGCACGTTTGTCATATTTCTCCATAAAGGCCACAATAAGGGCAAAATACGACATCATAGGCGAAATAATATTGGTAACGCTGTCGCCAACACGATAAGCCAACTGAGTGAATTCAGGTGAGTAGCCCAAAAGCATGAACATGGGTATAAAAACCGGTGCCATAATCGCCCATTTGGCAGAGGCACTGCCAATAACCAGGTTAATTACGGCTGAAATCAGCACCAACGCGATCATGAGCGGTATATTACCAAGACCGATAGAGCTAATCAGGTCTGCCCCCTTGATGGCAAAGATCAGGCCGAGATTGGTCCAGTTGAAATACGCTACAAACTGTGCAGCAAAAAACACCAACACAATGTAAACGCCCAACGTTGACATGGATTTTCCCATTCCATTGATCACATCGCTGTTATCTTTTAGTGTTTTTGCACCGATGCCATACACAATGCCAAGAATACCAGCAATTAAAAAGATCATAGCTACTATACCAGACATAAATGGAGACCGTAGCAAATCACCGGTATCCGGGTCACGTAAAAAACCACTTCCCCAAACATGATCCCAAACACCTCCACTGATAGGCATCGTTGCCCATAGCATAAGCAATAGGATAATCCAGAAAGCATAATTTGTATACCGCAAACCTCGCTTTTCATTTTCCGAAATTTGAGCAATTTCTTCTGGTTTGGCTTCCCCTTTATAGGCGCCAAGCCTGGGCACAACAAATTTTTCGGTTACCCAGGTACCCACTGCTGCAATAAAAAAAGTAGAAACAAACATGAAATAATAGTTGGCAGCAGGATTTACTTCATAGGTAGGGTCAATAATATGTGCAGCTTCTTCGGAGAGGCCGGCAAGCAACGGATCAATTGTCCCTAATAATAAATTGGCACTATATCCACCCGAAACCCCTGCAAAAGCAGCAGCCAAACCTGCAATGGGGTTTCTGCCAACAGCAAGAAAGATCATGCCACCAAGCGGAACTAAAACTACATACCCTACTTCACTGGCCATGTTTGACAAAATACCTGCGAACACAATGGAAAAGGTCAATAGCTTGGGTGGAGCAGACAAAACCAGTTTACGCAACAATGTAGTCATCAGCCCGCTTGACTCCATGATGCCGATTCCAAGCAAGGCAACCAATACCGTTCCCAGAGGTGCAAAGCCGGTGAAGTTGGTAACCATCTTTCTAAGGATCATATGCAGCCCTTCAATGGAGAGTAGGCTAAACGGCCTTATGGCCTCCTTGGTGCCCGGGTGAATAACTTCAATATCAAAAAGGCTTACGATACCGGATAATAAAATGGTACCACCTGCAAAAATGGCAAAAAGAGTTGCCGGATGTGGCAATTTGTTTCCAACTACTTCAATTGTCGTTAACATGCGGGCTATTACCCCGTTTCCAGAACCATTCTTCGCCATAGATGATCTTTTTAATTTGCTGTTCTCAAAGTTATTTTACTTAGAATGTGGATTGTTTGCTCACAATTCAAAAGGGGCAAAAATAGTGAATTTAGGATGTAAACCAATGGAATTTTGCTATTGATGGTCCGAATCACCCATGGAGAATACAATTAATTTGAGGTCAGTAATTTTTTGCATATTGAGAATTTATTTACTTTGATGTAATGTTTTTGTATTTCAATCGTCTTTCAGATATATATGACTCCGGAGGCATTCAAAATAAAAGTATTGCATTTTAAGAACAGGCTTTACAGGTATTGTTTAAGAATGCTTAATGACCACGATGAGGCCAATGATGCTGTGCAAGAGGTTTACCTTAAGCTATGGACGATGAAAGACAGATTGAACATATACGATAACCCAGATGCCTATGCCATGAAGATGGCCAGGAACCACTGCCTGGATCAGCTTAAGGCTTCGCGAAGGCAGAATGTCAGATTAAGTGAACTGGAGGCAGATGTTAGTATAAACACCGGAGCCTCCTTTGATGATCGTGATATGACAGCCCGTATTAAATCATTGATAGACCAGTTGCCCGAATTGCAACGCTCAATTATACACCTGCGCGATATAGAGCAATATACCATAGACGAAATAGAATTGATCACAGGGCTTAATCCAAATGCCATCAGGGTGAACTTGTCTAGAGCAAGGAAGAAAATCAGGGATAAGATAGAAAAATACCAACACCATGAATATCAATGAAATTGAGCGATTGCTCGAGAAATACTTCAATGGGGAGACCTCAATTGCTGAAGAAAGGCTTTTGAAGAAGTGGTTCGGTAATGAGACCTTACCCTCTCACCATTTGCCACTTAAAACCCAGTTTGATTTTTTTTCAAGTGAAGCTGATCAACATGAATTGAAAGAAGATTTTGACAATGAAATTCTGAATGCCATCAACCTGGTAGAAACGCAAAGAAGCAGACAGAGAAAAAGGATGCTTGTCTATTCTTTGGGCGGTATAGCTGCAAGCCTGGCTTTGGCGGTGGTCCTGTTCATGCAGTACAGACCTGTTCCGATAGAGGATAGTTTTAATGATCCAGCCATAGCCTACCAGGAAATACAGAAAGCCCTATTCTATGTATCTGACAAGTTGAATATGGGATTGAAACCGGCTCAGAAAGCTGCTTCGGAGTTTAATGAGGGCATTGAGCAGGCATCCCGAATTTCAAAGCTGAATGAAGTACAAAATTATTTAATGATTGAATAAGTCTAAATATGAATCAAATAACACAAAAATCATGAAAAAGAATTTAATTAAGATCATACTGGTCGTTGCAGTTAGTATGCCAGTATCACTGTGGGGTCAATCACATTCCATTGATAAGATCTATGAAAAGTATGCAGGAACAGAAGGATTTACATCAATAAACATCTCTGCAGAAATGTTCAAGCTGGCCGCAAGCCTTGGCGCTGCTAATGGTCCGGCAAGCAAAGAAGAACTGGGTGACATACTAAATCAGTTACAGGGCCTGAAAATACTGGTATATGACGATGCTAGGAAAAGTATTGATGCCGAAGCACTTAAAAAAGAGATACGCCAAAGTATTCAGAGTAAGGATTTTACTGAATTAATGTCAATTTCGGAACCCGGTAGCAATGTAAAATTTCTGACTAAAGCCGGCCCCGGTAATAAAATAAGTGAGTTGGTCATGGTAGCTGAAGATGGAAAAGAAATCGTGGTGATGAGTTTCAGTGGACTGATTGACCTTGAAACCATTGGTAAAATATCTCGCTCGATGAATATGCAGGGAATGGAGAAGCTCGAAAAACTGAACCAAAACGAGTGATTTTACAATCCTTGAATCAAGTTTAAAAACTGTAATAGGTATTATTTTGAAGATATGAGGAAATAGATCAAGACTTGGCCTGGCTAAAGTAGTATTGATACTAGCATGCTTGCTGTGTTAAGTTCTTCGTGCGATGCAAGTAGCTTCTTATATCCTCGTCATATAGAATACACCAACCTTATACAGGCTTACAATCATCTTTTTTCCTAATTTTGCGGCCTTAAAAACGATTTAACGACTTAGCCGCAATTATGGAAATAGGTAGCAAATACAATCCTGCATTAACAGAGCAAAAATGGTATGACCACTGGATGCAACAAGGTTATTTTCACTCAGAACCTGATCATCGTGAACCCTATACCATTGTCATCCCTCCCCCCAATGTTACCGGTGTATTGCACATGGGACATATGCTCAACAACACCATTCAGGATGTGCTTGTACGTAGAGCTCGTATGCAGGGCAAGAATGCCTGCTGGGTTCCAGGCACTGACCATGCCTCCATAGCTACTGAAGCCAAGGTCGTCAATAAACTTAGGGACCAGGGTATTGATAAATATGATATAGGACGGGATAAGTTTATGCAACACGCATGGGAATGGCGTGAGAAACATGGTGGAATTATTCTCGAGCAACTTAAAAAGCTTGGCGCCAGTTGCGATTGGGAACGGACTGCTTTCACTATGGATGAATCCCTGTATGAATCGGTCATAGATGTATTTATTGATTTGTATGATAAAGGACTTATATACAGGGGCGTGAGGATGGTTAATTGGGATCCTCAGGCGCTCACAGCAGTTTCGGACGAAGAGGTTGTTTATAAGGAGGTTAATTCAAAGCTGTATTATATTAAATATCACCTCGAAAATGAAGACGGTTACTTAACGATTGCAACAACCCGGCCGGAAACCATATTAGGGGATACAGCGTTATGTGTAAATCCCAAGGATGCACGTTACCAAAAATATCATGGTAAAAAAGTATTTGTCCCATTAATAAAGAGGCCTGTGCCAGTTATTGTTGATGAGTATGTGGATATGGAATTTGGAACAGGAGCACTCAAAGTAACACCTGCCCACGACATCAACGATTATAACCTTGGCCTCAAGCACAAGCTTGCAACAGTTGACATTTTTAATGACAACGGAACCTTGAGTGAGCAGGCCCAACTTTATGTCGGCCAGGATCGCTTTGAGGTTAGATCGTTGATCGTTGAGCGCCTTACTGCAGAAGGACATATCGAAAAAATAGAAGATTATATCAACAAGGTAGGCTATTCTGAGCGCACCGATGCTGTGATTGAACCAAAGTTATCACTTCAGTGGTTTTTAAAGATGAGTGAATTGGTAAAGCCTGCGCTGGATGTGGTGGAGGATAACCGGGTAAAATTTCATCCTTTGAAGCTTAAGAATAGCTATAGGCATTGGATGGAAAACGTTAAGGATTGGTGTATTTCGAGGCAACTTTGGTGGGGTCAACGCATACCTGTATATTATTTACCCAATCAGGAAATGGTGGTTGCCAAGTCAGCTGAGGAAGCACTGGAGAAAGCACGCAAACTTTTCCCTGATTTGAAGCTCGAAGCTGCTGATATTAAGCAGGATCCTGATGTTGTTGATACTTGGTTCTCCTCCTGGCTGTGGCCGATATCCGTTTTTGATGGTATTCGTAAACCCGATAATCCCGAAATCAATTACTATTATCCTACCAATGACCTTGTTACAGCACCTGATATCATCTTTTTTTGGGTGGCCCGGATGATTATGGCAGGATTGGAGTATCGCAACCAAATTCCTTTTAGTAATGTATATTTTACCGGTATTGTGCGTGATAAATTGGGACGCAAAATGTCAAAAACATTGGGCAACTCCCCGGATCCGCTCGACCTGATCAACGAGTATGGTGCCGATGGTGTGCGCATGGGAATGTTGTTAACGGCCCCTGCCGGTAATGATTTGCCTTTTGATCCTGTTTTATGTGAACAAGGCCGAAATTTCAGCAATAAAATTTGGAATGCATTGCGTCTGGTGAAGGGCTGGTCAGTTGATGAAGATCTTGAACAACCTGAAACAGCTCAAGTAGCAGGCGAATGGTTCGAGGCGAAGTTTAACCAAACACTTGAAGTTGTTGAAGATAGTTTTGCCAAATATAGACTGTCTGAAGGGCTTATGGCAATCTACAAGCTAATCTGGGATGATTTTTGTTCCTGGTATCTTGAAATGGTTAAGCCTGCTATGAATCAACCTGTTGACAAACTCACCATGGCAAATACCTTTAAGTTTTTTGAAAACCTCATGAAGGTGTTGCATCCGTTTATGCCTTTTATAACCGAGGAAATTTGGCACCTGCTTAAAGAAAGAAAGAACAAGGAAGATATTATCATTGCTTCCATGCCCGAATCGAAGCCTTATAATGATGAAATACTTGCACAATTTGATTACGCTGCCGAAGTAATCAACGCCGTCAGAAAGATCAGGGCTGATAAAAACCTGCCGTATCGGGATCCGATAGAGTTGCACATCAAGAAAAATGGTCAAAAAACTGATACAACCTTCGATGGGTTAGCTTGTCGTATCTGTAATATAAGTGCCATTAAATATGTAGATGAAGCTACCGATGGTGCTTTTGGTTTTGTAGCCCGATCCACTGAGTTTTTTGTGCCGGCATCGGATTCAATAGATGTGGAAGCCGAGCTGGAAAAGCTGACACATGAGCTTTTATATACCAAAGGATTTCTTGAAAGCGTGGTGAAGAAACTACATAATGAAAGATTTGTTACCGGTGCACCGGTAGAGGTGGTGGAGCGGGAGCGTAAGAAACAGGCTGATGCTGAGGCTCGTATTAAGGTCATTGAACAGCAAATGGCAGGTCTCAAATCGAAAAGATGATTTTTAAGTCTCCAGTTACTTTAATTGAATATGGCAACTAAATGCTTATTTAAGCAGGTCAGATCGACATTTTATTTAATAAGAAGTGCCAATAACAGCTTTTTGCTGAACAAATAGGCCTGTGTAATCGTTCAATGCTTTTTGAACAAATAATTATGCGGATAATGCAGTTCATCATATTTTTTTCTATTGTACTTACAGTACACTTTCTGATTAACTATTATATTTTTAGCCGGGGTCTGAAGACGTTTGAGCCTGAAAGCTTGATCAGAAAGATTTATATTGCTGGATTTTGGTTACTGGCAGCTTCATTCTTTTTAGGGCGCTTTCTCGAAAAGGTATATTTATCTTATTTGAGTGATTTATTTACCTGGGCCGGTTCATTCTGGTTGGCGGCCATGCTTTACCTTTTCCTGGCTGTTCTGCTGATCGATTTAATCAGGCTTGTTGACAAGCTGGTTCCATTTCTGCATCATTTTAGTCACACCCAGCTTTTTTTAAAACCTCACCTTATCAGTATAAGTTTGGCGGTTTTGGTATTCTTGATCGTATTGGGGGGTCATATCAATGCCATTTATCCACGTGTCACCAAGTTAAAAATTGATATCGATAAGGAGGCGACCAGTAGTAAACAGATCAGAATAGCCATGGCTTCCGATATTCATTTAGGTACCATTGTTGGAAAAAGCCGGTTAAATCGAATTGTGGACAGGATCAATGGTATTGGTGCTGATCTGATATTACTTTCGGGTGATATAGTTGACGAAGATCTGGCACCGGTAATCAGACAGAACCTCGGCGCAACTCTTTCCAAGCTTAATGCTCCGCTTGGCGTATATGGTGTAACAGGCAACCATGAGTTTATCGGTGGAGCTGAGGCGGCAGTCAAATACCTCGAAAGTCATGGGATCACCATGCTGCGCGACACAGTAATTCAGCTGTTTGATCATGTGTTCATTGGCGGAAGAGATGACTATGAAAGCCGCCGTTTTGATGGTTTTAATCGTAAACCTCTTCCTGAAATTTTGGAAGTTCTGCCTGAACAGCGCTTCGTAATCCTTCTTGACCATCAACCTGTTGCCATAAGCGAGGCTGTAACTCATGAAATCGATATGATCCTTTGCGGTCATACCCATCATGGACAGCTCTGGCCCTTAAATTACATTACCAGTGCCTTGTTCACCATGAGTTGGGGATACAAAAAAATTAATGAAACCCATGTTTATGTTTCCAGTGGTATTGGTAGTTGGGGCCCGCCGGTGCGCATTGGAAACCGGCCTGAAGTGGTTGATATTACCCTTAACTTCAAGTGATATATTTTGCTTTAAAAGCTATTGAAGGTTGGTTAAAAATTGTTAAACCAGATCATTGGTCTTGAACAGACCTTAATGGTTCTTTTAGAGCATGATGTATAAATACCTGAATGATTATAATTTAAATTTCGTATTATCAAAATTCCCCCGTCATTAAATGCATGTATTTTGAGTTGCTGAAAGCTGCTTCAAAGTTTATCCATGAATGTGATTTTTAATACATTTGCATCACCTTAATAATATCAAAAACCATGTCTTTTGATTCTGAAAAATTTGTCGGCGAAGGTTTAACCTACGACGATGTATTATTGCTGCCGGCTTTCAGTGAAGTATTGCCAAGAGAAGTAAGCCTCACAACACTATTTAGCAGGAATATTAAACTCAACATTCCAATAGTTTCGGCAGCCATGGATACTGTAACAGATGCCACAATGGCGATCGCCATGGCCCAGGAAGGCGGGATAGGGGTATTGCACAAAAATATGTCTGTCGGGAAGCAAGCCTCGGAAGTGAAGAAAGTTAAGCGAGCTGAGAACGGTATGATCATTGATCCCATTACCATGCGTGTTGATGCTACGGTGATGGATGCACTCAAAATCATGAAGGAATTTGGTATTGGTGGTATACCTGTGGTGGATAAAGACAATAAACTGGTTGGTATTGTGACCAATCGCGATTTACGTTTTGAGCGACGTGTTAATCGACCCATTTACGATGTGATGACCCGTGAGAACCTCATCACTACGACTGAGTTCACCGATTTTGAAAAAGCAGCTGACATCTTGCAGGAACACCGGATTGAGAAGCTTCCTGTTGTGGATAAGCACAATAAGTTGATCGGTTTAATCACATACAAGGATATTATAAAAATAAAAGAGCGCCCAAATGCCTGTAAGGATGACCGAGGCCGATTGCGTGTTGCAGCAGCAGTGGGTGTTACCTCTAATACGATGGAACGTATTGAAGCCCTTGTTGCTGCCGGTGTGGATGCTATTGTGGTGGATACTGCTCATGGCCACTCTAAAGGGGTGATTGAGATGTCAGCAAGGATTAAAAAAAGTTTTCCTGAAATTGATCTTATTGCTGGAAACATTGCAACAGCAGCTGCAGCACTTGACCTTATTGGTGCTGGTGTTGATGGCATTAAGGTAGGTATTGGACCGGGATCCATTTGTACTACTCGTGTCATTGCCGGTATCGGTGTGCCACAACTGACGGCCGTGTACGAGGTGGCGAATGCTGTGAAAGATGCAAATGTGCCCGTCATTGCAGATGGTGGAATTCGTTTTACGGGCGATATCGTGAAAGCATTAGCAGCTGGTGCAAGTTGCATTATGGCTGGATCATTGTTCGCCGGTGTTGATGAGTCACCTGGTGAAACCATCATCTACGAGGGCAGGAAGTATAAAACATACAGGGGAATGGGTTCCATTGAGGCTATGCAGGAAGGGTCGAAGGATCGATATTTTCAGGATGCAGAGGATGATATTAAGAAGCTTGTGCCGGAAGGGATCGTAGGACGTGTACCTTATAAAGGCACTTTGTCAGAAGTGATTCATCAGATGGTAGGAGGGCTTAAAGCCGGGATGGGATACACAGGCTCGCCCACCATAGCGGACCTTCAAAAAGCGAAATTTGTTAAAATTACCGCTGCAGGTGTTTACGAAAGCCATCCCCATGATATTACCATCACAAGCGAAGCTCCCAACTACAGTCGTAAAATTTAGATTCCTGCATGGATCGATCATAACAAAATGAAATAAAAAACGATGAAAAAATTTGATACTGCTATGCGAAACACAATCAGTTTAGTTGCCATGGTCTTAATACTGGCATTTTCCATCACAATGCATGCCCAGAGCAGGCTGGAAAGAAAGGTTTTGATGACAATTGGCACTGAGGATGTCACCGTCGGTGAGTTCATGAGTGTATATATGAAAAACAATGTAAATACTGATGTGATCGACAAAAAATCACTTGAAGAATACCTTGATCTTTATATTAAGTTTAAACTAAAGGTGGTTGAGGCCGAAAACCTCAGAATGGATACTTCAAAAAGTTTCATTAATGAACTTGCAGGATACCGCGAACAACTGGCCAAACCTTACTTCAACGATGAGACAGTGAGTGATGCCCTGCTTAAAGAAGCCTATAATAGACGATTGAAAGATGTCAGGGCCAGTCATATCCTAATCATGCTCGATAAAAACGCCAGCCCGGCTGATACGCTCGAAGCCTGGAACAAGATCATGCAAATCCGTAAAAGAATTCTCAATGGGGAGGACTTTGCAGTGGTGGCTGCTGAGGTATCAGAAGATCCGTCAGCACGTGACCGTGAAGCCATACCCAACCAGCAGCCGTTCAGGCCTGGCAATAAAGGTGACCTGGGTTATTTTTCGGTATTTGATATGGTTTATCCTTTTGAAAACGGGGCATATAATACCCCTGTAGGGGAACTTTCGATGCCTATAAGATCAGATTTTGGATATCACCTGATCAAAGTGACAGATAGAAGTGATGCTGTTGGTGTTGTTGAGGCTGCACATATTTATGTAGCGCTTCAGCCGGGTGCTGATGAAGAAGAGATTAAGGAAAAGAAAGAAAAAATAGATAATATTTATCAAAAGATTCAGGAGGGGATGAGCTTTGAAGAAGCTGCCCGCCAATATTCTGAAGACCGTGCAACAGCTGCTAACCGCGGTGTATTGAACAAATTTGTAGTTAACCGAATAGTTCCTGAATTCATCGAAACCGTAAAAAAGATAGAACCAGGTGAGGTAGCTCCTCCGGTAAAAACCATGTATGGTTTTCACATAATCAAACTAATTGATCTTGAGAAACCTGGTACTTTCCAACAGGAAGAAAAAAACCTGCGCGATCGCTTAAATCGTGATGTGCGGGCCCATAAGAGTGAACAAGCTGTAATTAATAAAATCAAAAAGGATGCTAAGTTCAGGCAATATGATAAAAACCTGAATGCGTTTATCGACAGTGTTGATAGTACGCTAACCTTAGGTAAATTTGATGCTACGGCTTATCTAAGCAACAATAACAGACTTTTCCGGCTTGGAAAACAATATTATACAGATGCTGACTTTGCCAGGTTCGCTCAGTCAAACCAGAGCAGACAGGAAAATATAAAGCCTCAAGCCTATGCCCGTCAGCTGTATGAAAATTTTGTAAATGAAAGTGCAATTGAATATGAAGATGCTTTATTGCAAGAAAAGCATCCTGAGTTTGATATGCTAATGAAGGAATATCGTGATGGCATATTGTTGTTTGACCTGATGGATAATATGGTCTGGTCCAAAGCAGTTCGCGATACTACAGGCTTGCAGGAATTTCACACGGCCAACAGGGATAAATATATGTGGGATAATCGTGTAAGTGCATCCATTTATAGTGTGCCTCACACAGAAGATGTGGAAAAAGTCCGTCAATTGATCAACAAAATTGATCATGATAAAGCCTTACGTGAGGCCATTGATGCAGATAGTATTGGTGGCGTTCGAATTCAGGCCGGAAAGTTTGAGCGAGGCGACAATAATTATATTGATATGATTGAATGGAAGGAAGGAATCGCTGGTCCATTAAGTTCGGAGGTGGATCGATTTATGGTCTTTGTGCGCATTCGGGAAATATTACCACCTATGCCAAAAGCTTTAAATGAAGCACGCGGTTTGATCACATCTGATTATCAGAATTATCTCGAGAAGAAATGGATGGATGAGCTCCATACTAAGTATCCTGTTGTTGTAAATCAAAAAGTTTTGGATCAGGTAAAAGACCATTATACCGTAAATTAGACTAATTGAGACTATTTCTGCTGATATTGATACTGGCATCTGTGATTGGATGTGAACCGCCTCCGGCAAAAGATAGAGGACAAATACTTGCCAAGGTTGAAGGGTATTATTTGTATGAAGCAGATATGGAAGGGGTGATTCCATATGGCACACCGGCGCGCGATAGTATTTTCCTTGCCAAAAGCTTTATTGAAAATTGGATAAAGAGCAGGCTATTGATACGGCAGGCAGAACGTAATCTAACTCCACGACAATTAGATTTCAGTAAAAAATTGGAAGATTATCGTAATTCGCTTGTCATTTATGCATATGAATCGGAACTGATCAAACAAATGCTCGATACTGTTGTAAGTGAAAGCGAAATTGAACAGTACTATTATGATAACTTACAAAATTTTGAGCTAAAGCACAACATTGTGAAGGTCATTTATGTTATCCTACCATACCAATCGCAGGAAACCGAAATATTCAGAAACCTGTTCCAAACTGATGATGAACTCATGCTTGATTCGATCGATTATTATGCCCGTCAGTATGCCCTTGCTTATCATCTCAATGACGAAGAGTGGCTCGGCTTTAATCAGTTGGCAAGCTTGATTCCTATCGATGCCTATAATCAGGAATTGTACCTGAAGAATACCAGATATCTGGAGATAGATGAAGATCCCTTCAGCTACCTCGTTCTTTTCAGGGATTATATGGTCAGTGAGAGTACTTCTCCGCTTGAGCTTGTTCAAAATGATATAAAAAACATCTTATTGAACAAACGCAAACGGCAACTGGTAAGGCAGATGGAACATGACCTTTATGAACAGGCTATGCGCGATAATGTATTTGAAATCTACCAATGAACCTAATGATTAAGCTGTATGATAATTAAGAGTAAAATTGAAATATTTGTTGTTTTGCTTATTGCAAGCCTGTTTCAACCCCGCATTAATGCACAGGAAGCCATGATCATCGATCAGGTGGTAGCAGTAGTCGGAAGAAATATTATTTTGCAATCTGATATCGAAAACCAATATATTCAATTTCGTCTGCAGCGCGGCATTAGCGGGACAGCTGAAGAAATCAGGTGCCAGATTCTTGAGGACCTCCTTTTTCAAAAACTGATGCTTAACCAGGCCGAAGTGGACAGTATTACAGTCACCTCAGTTCAGGTTGAAATGGAGATGGAAAGCAGGCTGCGTTATTTTATTAATGAGCTGGGTTCACAGGAACGTCTTGAACAATATTACAACAAGAGCGTAAACGAAATTAAAGATGAACTGCGAAGGCTTGTTGAAGATCAGATGTTGGTTGAGCAAGTGCAGCGTGAAATCATGGCCAAGGTTCAGGTTACACCTTCTGAGGTTCGTTCTTTTTTCCGCTCCATACCCAAAGACAGCATACCCATGGTGCCAGCCGAATATGAAATAGCACACATTGTAAAGAAGCCACCCATAAGCATTGATGAAAAGTTGGCTATCAGAAATAGGTTGCATGAATTACGTCAACGCATTTTAGCCGGCGAGCGCTTCTCCACCATGGCAATACTCTATTCTGAAGATCCAGGTTCTGCCAGAAAAGGAGGCGAACTCGGACTGTATGGGAGAGGTGAGCTTT
The DNA here is from genome assembly GCA_937926515.1 of uncultured Bacteroidales bacterium. GTDB lineage: Bacteria > Bacteroidota > Bacteroidia > Bacteroidales > F082 > CALAZZ01. The sequence goes on from CALAZZ010000251.1 coordinate 23,196, forward strand.
ATCCGGAATTTGAAGCTGTCGCTTTCAGACTAAAAGAGGGCGAAATATCTGAAGTTGTCGAAACCGAAGCAGGGTTCCACATTCTTCAACTCATCGAAAGAAGGGGAGAATATGTAAATGTGCGACATATTTTACTTACAGCAAAGCCAACTCCTGAAGCCCTGGAAGCTGCACATAATGAACTTGATTCAATTGCAACATTGATCAGGAGTGGCGAAATTACATTTGATGAAGCAGTTGTTAAATTTTCAGACGAAGAAAATAAAACCGATGGCGGTTTGTTGTTGAACCCTTATACCGGAGGGGTACGCTTCGAGGCTGAACAGCTTGACCCGCAGGTTTCTTTTGTTGTTGATAAGCTTGAAGTTGGTGAACTCAGCGATCCTGTACCTATGAAAACACAGGATGGTAAGGATGCATTCAGGCTTTTGAAGATTAAACATAAAACTACTCCTCATATTGCCAATATGCGCGAGGATTATAATCGAATTCAAGGTTGGGCCCTGGCTGAAAAAAGACAACAAGCCATTAACAAATGGATTGAAAACAAAACCAGGTCGGCCTTCGTCAATATTATTGACGAATTTAAAGGTTGTAATTATCAATTCAACTGGAAGGACGAACTGTAAGTCTTCCCGCATGCTAAAATTTACTTATTTCTACAATATTTAATTTTGATACACTATGACTAAATTTAACTCCGACGTTGAAGCTATTGATGCTTTGGTTGAGAAATACAATGCGCTGAAACTGGAAATCGGGAAAGTAATTGTCGGACAGGAAGAAATTGTCAACAATACCCTAATATCTATTCTTAGCAAAGGACATGTTTTGTTGGTTGGTGTGCCAGGATTGGCCAAGACCTTACTCGTGAATACAATAGGTAAAGTGCTGGGGCTGTCATACAGCCGTATTCAGTTTACGCCTGATTTGATGCCATCAGATATAATTGGTACAGAAATTCTGGATGAAAACCGTAGGTTTAAATTTATAAAAGGTCCCGTATTTGCCAATGTTATTTTGGCAGATGAAATCAATCGCACACCACCAAAAACACAGGCTGCCTTGCTTGAGGCCATGCAGGAGAAAGCCATTACTGTTGCCGGACAAACCCACCTCTTGCAGGAACCCTTTTTTGTGCTGGCAACCCAGAACCCGATTGAACAGGAAGGAACTTATCCATTGCCGGAGGCCCAGCTTGACAGATTCATGTTCAACCTCTGGCTTGATTACCCAACTTTCAATCAGGAGATTGATGTAGTGAAAAACACCACAGCCGGCATTGAGGCCAATCCGGGTGAGGTGCTCAGTGCCGAGGAAATACTATTTTATCAGCAATTGGTTCGTAAGATCCCGGTACCCAACAATGTATTTGAATATGCTGTTAACCTGGCTTCCAAAACACGCCCCAACACCAAACTTGCACATGATTGGTCTAATAAATATATCAATTGGGGTGCCGGTCCACGGGCATCTCAGTACTTAATAATTGGTGCCAAGTGTCATGCCGCTTTAAACGGTAAATATTCGCCTGATATCGAAGATGTGCGCGCTGTGGCGCTTCCAATTCTTAGACATCGTGTTGTAAGGAATTATACAGCAGAAGCTGAAGGCATTGGCATAGCGGATATTATCAGAGAATTAATGTAACCCTCAAATGCTTTTGAGATGAAACGAAATATTTATTTAATTGTTGGCTCAGCAGTACTTCTAATTTTTGCTTTATGGTATTTTACCCGAACATCAGAAAGCACCGGAACAACCCTTGAAGTACCTGTTTCGTTTGGCCGGTTTGTGATCAGTGTTACAACCACCGGTGAGCTTGAGGCACGTAGTTCTGAAAAAATTTTCGGACCCTCTCCAACAAGTTTAAGGGAAGCCCGAATTTGGCAGCTGCGTATTGACGACATCATTCCTGATGGGACAATAGTAGATTCAGGCGACTACGTTGCTACCCTGGACCGTACTGAGCTAACCAATAAATTCAAGGATCAGGAGCTTGAACTGGAGCAATTGCAAAATAATTTTACACGTACACAACTTGACACTACGATGACCTTGCGTGCAGCACGCAATGATCTGGTAAATCTTCAGTTTGCTTTAGAGGAAGCCCAAATTACCGTTGACCAATCCATCTATGAGCCACCCGCTACACAGCGACAAGCTCAGATAGAACTCGACAGGGCACAACGCTCCTATGAACAAGCAGAACGCAACTACTCCCTACAATATGAAAAAGCAGTTGCCAATATGTCTGAGGTGACCACAGCACTTCGTAAGGCGCAGAATAAGTTTACGGACTTGCAAGACCTGGCTAATCAATTTATAATAAAAGCTCCCAAATCAGGAATGGTCGTGTATCAACGAGATTGGGACGGACGGAAACGAGGTATAGGTTCCAACATCAGTACCTGGGAAAATGTAGTGGCAACCTTACCCAACCTGAATGAAATGATTACGAAAACCTTTGTTAATGAGATCGACATCTCAAAAGTCCGTGTTGGTCAAGATGTTGAGATAGGTGTGGATGCCTTCCCGGAAAAGAAATTTACCGGACAGGTAATAGAAGTAGCCAATATAGGTGAACAAATGCGTAACTCAAGTGCCAAGGTCTTTGAAGTAAAAATAGAGGTGAATGAATTTGATTCTGTACTCAGGCCAGCTATGACCACTAAGAATATAATCATAACAGAAGTGATAGATAGTGTTCTTTTTGTCCCCCTTGAGGCTGTTCATTCTTATGACACACTTTCCTTTGTATTTTCTGGAAACAAAAGACAACAGATCATTGCCGGAAAAGCAAATGAAAATGAGATTATTGTGTATGAAGGCTTAAACCAAAACGACAAAGTGAGGCTTGTACCGCCGGATAATCCTGACTCCTACCGGTTGGTGTTGTTGCCCGCTGATATCATTGACAAATACAAGAATGACAATATCCCGCAACAGGCCTTAAAAGAGGTTCGAAATCAAGGGAATTAGGCAACAGTAAGCCATAATCATGCAGAGATACTGGGAAATATTACAAGTTGCGCTGGAGGCTGTTTTTGCAAACCGATCCCGCTCCGTTCTGACAGCTTTAGGTATTATCTTTGGTGTGGCAGCAGTTATTGCCATGATGGCCATTGGAAACGGCGCTAGGCAGGAGATCCTTGATCAGATCAAATTAGTCGGTGTAAACAATATCATTATCAATGCCAGACTTGATTCTGAAATTCCGGGTAATGACGATGAAGAAGCAGAAGGACAGAATGTTAGAAAACAATTTTCTCCTGGTCTTACGCTGCTAGATGCCCAAAGTATTCAAAAACTGATACCAACGGTGCGTGCCGTAAGTCCGGAAGTAATTTACGAAACACATGTGATCAAAGGAGGAACACGTGTGCAAGCTCGCATTAATGGGGTTACACCGGAGTATTTTGCAGTATTCAATATGAATTTGCAAGCAGGTAATATGTTCAATCAGCAGCAACTTGAAGAAGGAAGCCCGGTTTGTATAATTGGACCATCTATTAAGTCACGTTTTTTTCCGCTTGAAGACCCCATTGGTAAGTTGATCAAGTGTGGAAATATATGGTTGCGTGTCATTGGTGTGCTCGAGAACAGACAAATAAAGGATGAATCATTGGAAGATCTTGGTATTACTGATTACAGCAATGATGTATATGCACCCTTACAGACTGTGCTGTTGCGTTTTAAGGACCGTTCACGCATCAGCGAAAGTTCACTTAGAAGCGGAGGTAGTTCCACAACAATATATTCAGGCGGTGGCGTTGTCAACTTTTCAAGCAGTAGCGGTGCATCCGATGAACAGAATTATCATCAACTGGATCGTATTATTGTGCAGGTAGATGACAGTGAAAACCTCGCAGCCACCACAAAAGTGTTGAATCAAATGTTGAAACGCCGCCACCAGGAGGTCGAGGATTTTGAGATCACTGTGCCTGAAATGCTGCTTAAACAGGAACAGAGGACCAAAGATATTTTTAACATTGTACTTGGAGCCATTGCCGGCATCTCTCTTCTTGTTGGTGGCATTGGCATAATGAACATCATGCTGGCTTCGGTACTTGAACGTATTCGTGAAATAGGTGTTCGCCGCTCAATAGGTGCCAGGCGCAGCGATATTATTTTTCAATTTCTTGCTGAAGCCACATTGATTAGCATCAGTGGTGGATTGATCGGTATCATATTGGGATTGGTTATGGCACATTTTATCACACAAACCACACAGATACTGACCATTGTATCACCTTTATCCATCATTGTTTCTTTTGGAGTAGCTGCCTTTGTTGGTATTGTGTTTGGTTACCTTCCGGCCCGAAGGGCGGCAGAGCAAGACCCAGTTACATCATTGAGACATGACTAAAATTATTATTGGAGAATCCGCAAAACTTTGCTAACAATTATGAGGTATACACTGCTGTTCATATTTATTTTTACCACTGCATTTGCTGGAATAGGCCAGAATAGAGCATCAGATGAATTCAGGTTCGATGTCTCCGAAAATCCTATATATCTGTCACTAAGTGAAGTTGTTTTCCTTGCCCGCGAGCAATCACCAGATGCCTTAATTGCAAAGCACAGGTTTCGACGAAGCTATTGGGAATTTCGAAGCTTCAGAGCTGGCTATTTGCCAAATATCAGGCTGGATGCTACTTTGCCAAACTTTAATCGTACAATTGATCCCATTACCCAGGCTGATGGTAGCGAAAGTTACCGCGAACGTACTTTGGCTCGCTACTCAACCAATCTATCACTCAATCAGCGCATTGGACTTACCGGAGGTGAAGTGTTTCTTAGTTCTGGACTGCAACGACTCGATAATTATTTTTCTGATACTACAACCAGACAATTTTTATCCAGCCCTGTTAATATTGGTTTCAGGCAACCAATTTTTGGCTACAATGCCTACAAATGGGATAAACAGATCGAACCTATTCGCTATGAAGAAGCGCGACGTCAATACCTGGAAAATACGGAATTGATCGCAATCACCGCTGTGGGACATTTTTTTAATTTGCTGATGGCACAAATTGAGCGGGAAATACAACGTAAAAACAAAGCCAACTATGACACTTTGTTCAATATTGCAAAAGGCAGATTTGTACTCGGGCGTATTGCTGAAAATGAACTATTGCAATTGGAACTGAATCTGCTCAGAGCTGATGCAGCAGTGGAAATGGCTGATCTTGAGTATCAGAATATGCTATTTACATTCAAGTCATATTTACGCTTGCAAACCACAAGTCCCATTGTACTTATACCACCTTCAACGACTGAATTTTTTACCGTCGAAGTTAACGATGCCCTCACTCAGGCACAAACGAACACTTCGGCAGGTCTTGCATTTGACCGGCGGCTGCTGGAGGCCGAAAGTCAGATCAGCCAAGCCAGGTCCGGAAGCCGGTTTGATGCGGAACTGTATGCAACTTTTGGATTAACACAAACCTCAAACAGGTTTGACGAAGTTTATAAGAACCCACTGGATGAAGAGCGTGTAACCCTGGGAATTGTGATACCTATATTGGATTGGGGCCAGGCCAAAGGTCGAATAAGAATGGCAGAATCCAACCTGGATCTGGTGCGTGAATCCATAGGTCAGGAACGCTTGGATTTTGAGCATTCCATTTTCTTAAAAGTGATGCAGTTCAATATGCAGCAAAACCAGCTGATGATTGCTGCTAAAGCAGATACTGTTGCACAGAAGCGTTTTGATGTAACTCAAAAACGATATATGATCGGAAGCGTCAATGATGTTCTGGAATTGAACAATGCACAAATTGATAACGACAATGCCAAAAAGGGTTATTACAACGCATTGAAAACCTATTGGACCAACTATTATGATCTGAGGCGCTTGACTTTATTCGATTTCCGTGATAACCGAAGGTTGAGCTTCAATCCTGAAGATGTAATAAGCAGATAACTAATACCATACGTCTATTCTATTACATCTTTAACCTAAGCCATGAAGTGTCCTATCATATGCCGATTTTAAAATTGTTTATTTGGCATCCAGGTCCCCAAATAATAAACTTACTTGATGGGTTTCTTCTTGTTAACTGCTATTATTCTTTACTTTTGTTTCCTATAGATTGAACAATATGAATAGCAACGATCAATATGGCATATGCAGATTAAGCGTTATCCCTGTAAGAAATACCCCTTCTGAAAAGGCTGAGATGGTATCGCAGATTCTGTTTGGAGAAACTTATACGATTCTGGATTCGAAACCTAACTGGCTGTTGGTCCGCCTTTGCTATGATGAATATGAGGGCTGGATCGATCAGAAGATGAATAACAACTTATCAGCTGCAGATTATTCACAGCTGGATTATAACAACAGTTTTGTGACTACTTCTGTCATTAGTGAAGTTCGACAGGAGAATCAAAGAATAATGCTTCTTACGTTTGGCAGTACGCTATGGAATATTTTGGAGGATAAGATCATATTGGAGCACGGTGCAAGTGATTTTATTGGGACTTATGCTCAGAACGATCTGCCAAAACCTGACAGAATCGGACAATATGCCATGCAGTTTCTGCAAGTGCCTTACCTTTGGGGTGGCCGCACTGTATTTGGAATTGATTGTTCAGGACTGAACCAAATGGTATTTAAAGCAGCAGGGATCAAATTATTTCGTGATGCCGGCCAACAAGCTACCCAAGGAAAAACCATTGATTTCATTGAAGAATCCAAAACTGGTGACCTTGCATTCTTCGATAATGCTGAAGCTGAGATCGTACATGCAGGTATTATCATTGAGCCTGGAAAAATCATTCATGCTTCCGGCCATGTACGTATTGACAACATTGATCACCAGGGCATTTTTAACTTGGAGGAGCAAACCTATACTCATCGTTTACGCCTGATTAAACGTATCATTTAAAACGCTCATCTACAACTAATCCCCGATTTTTTTCCAGTTAATTTTGGTATTTCATTCAAAAATAAATCGCTTTAGTATCACTATTTGGCATAATTTATGATCTTTGCATTCGCAAAGATTAATATTAATAACTTAAATTGAATTGAACTATGGTATTGCCAACAAACTTAGAACACATCGCTACGGCGGATGAATTGACTAAAACAATCAATGAAAATGAAAACGTAATGGTATGCTGCGGCCGAATGGGGCCTATGTGTATACCTGTTTATGGCGTTATGGAAGAGCTAAGAGATGAGTATAAACATGTGGCATTTAGGGATATGGCATTTGATTCACCCGAAGCTCATATTATCCGCAACTTGCCCGAAGCAAGCAATTTCATGGGTTTACCGTTTACCATTTATTATAAAAATGGAAAAGTGGTTGAGGCCACTAGCAGCATTCAAAACAGGGATCAGATCACAGCTATTCTGGATGAACATTTTCTAAATGGAAAGCAATAGACTGGTTAATGCGTGTGAGTGATTACTGACACGCATTGATTTTTTTTTACATTGCAACTTATATGTATTCAACACATTACTTTTTACATGGAAGCAAATCACTATAATACGATCATCGTTGGAGCCGGACCGGCAGGACTCACAGCAGGGATCTATTTATCACGGGCAAAAATGAAGACCCTGATTCTCGACTCAGGTATTGCAGGAGGACAGCTAATTCTTACCCATGAAATAGCTAATTATCCGGGTGTTGAGAAAATATCAGGATATGAACTCAGTAACAATATGCGTAAACAAGCTCTGGCGTTTGGTTGCGAAATACAATCGGGTATTTCGATTAGGGATATTGATTTTGAATCAGAGAAAAAATCGATCAAACTGTCAAACAACAAACACTTTACTTCTGATACAGTTATCCTGGCAACAGGTGGACGTTCGCGTACATTGGGTGTTGAAGGTGAAGAAAAGTTTAAGGGTCGTGGCATCTCTTATTGTGCCACCTGTGATGGCGATTTTTTTCAGGATAAGGAAATTGCAGTGGTCGGAGGTGGAAACACTGCACTTGAAGAAGCAGTTTCTTTAACTAAATATGCAAGCAAAGTGACCCTTATTCACATGCTCGATCATTTTCAGGCCTTTGCACATGCCATCGAAGAAGCCAGACAAAATCCTAAAATCGAGATCATAATGCCATCACGTATCAAGGCCTTTAATGGTGACGAAAAAGTGGAATCGATCAGTATAGAGAATCTTATGACTCACGAAGTTTATGATTTGAAACTCGATGGAGTTTTCGTATTCATTGGATACGAGGCTAATACAGATTTTGTACAAGATCGATGCATCGAATTGAACGAGCGAAACGAAATTATTACCGATGACAAATTACAAACCAATATGCCTGGTGTTTTTGCTGCCGGCGATGCCATAGCAAAACGTTATCGTCAGATCACCACTGCTGTTTCTGATGGCACTTTAGCTGCACTGAATGCGATGGAATATATCCGGCAAAGATCACTTGTTTTGGCTCAATAGCTTTATTAAATCAGCAGTTAGCACTCGTTTCGACAAATTGAGTATATGACCTATGCTTAACTATACCAACACGTATTTTATCTAACTTAATATCAGGCGATTATATTTAATAAATCAGAGGTTCACTTTTTGCGTGAACTGATTCTAAATTACAATCTTCTCATTTTTTTGAAATAATATTTTGTATTTTTGTCAGGTATTAATCTTTCGGGGCAGGGCGTAATTCCCGACCGGCGGTGAAAGTCCGCGACTCTCCTCGGCAATGCTTAGGAGACTGATCCGGTGTAAATCCGGTACCGACAGTTAAAGTCTGGATGGTAGAAAGATTGAACAAGGAAAGTAGACTAATCAGCAACCGTTTATTGGTTGTCATGATGATTGATATGCTTAAGCCGCGCTTGCATTATTTTTATTGCGACGGTTTCTAAGTATTTGGTTTGACTTAATTGGTTCAATAGCCCCGAAATGATGATTTCGGGGCTATTTAGTTATTTTCTAAACCATTCGTCATGTATAAGTTTTATCTTTTTGCTCTCCTTCTGATAGTCCTCAATTCTACAAAGGCTCAGGATATTATTACAGGTAGTGTTATTGATGCTAACAATAAAAAGCCTCTGCCCGGTGTGCAAATTCTTGTTGAAGGCACCAATGTAGGAACCTTAAGTGGAATAGATGGTAGTTTTAGTCTTGAGGTATCGATGACAGATTTTGACCTTTTATTCAGTTTTCTTGGATACGAAACCAAATCCATCAAGAGTGGTGAGATTAGCTATGATCTGCCTTTGTTGGTAGAACTAAAGCAGGAGTCTCTCATGCTTGAGGAGATCATCGTGTTTTCTGATCAAGCCAGGGAACGATATAGCCCGGTTAGTTTTTCAAGTATTGATGCCGAACGGATACAATTCGAACTGGGAGACCGGCCACTTCCTGAGGTTCTGCAGCGCACACCTGGTTTGTATGCCAGTCGCGATGGGGGTGGGTCCGGTGATGCTACAATTAGTATCAGAGGTTTCCAGCAGGAAAACATTGCAGTTTTATTGAATGGTGTTCCAATTAACGGAGCCGAAAACGGACTGGTTTATTGGAACAACTGGTTGGGATTAACGGAAGCTGCAGCTTCAATTCAGGTACAACGCGGTATAGGAGCCTCAAAGGTCGCCTTGAATTCTGTGGGAGGCACCCTGAATATTATCACCAAAACCACGGAAGCTCAAAGAGGTGGTTCGTTTAGTCACAGCTTAACCGATTACGGTAACTACCGATCCACTTTTTCCTACAACACAGGAAAATTAGAAAGTGGATGGGCCCTGATGTTGCTAGGTTCCAGAACCAGTGGCCAGGGTTATATTGATGGAACCTATGTAGATGCATGGGCATATTTTCTGGGATTGAGCAATCAGCTGAGCAAAGATCATAAGCTTGTTTTGACCTTGTTGGGTGGCCCTGAAAGGCATGGTCAGCGAAATCTGAAGTTAAGCCATGCTGAGGTTGAACGTTACGGCTATAGGTATAATAAAGATTGGGGAAGTTACAACGGCATTATCAATAATGCATCGGAGAATTTCTATCACAAACCGCATTTGGCAATTAACCATTTTTGGGGTATTAATAATCGATCGGTATTGTCCACCTCCGTCTATTTAACACCGGGTTACGGAGGTGGAAAATGGAACGACAGCTTCAATTTTGGTCCCGGGGTTTTTGATTTTCGAAATCCTTCAGGGCAGATCGACTGGCCCGCAATTTATGATTTCAACACCAGCCATGATGAAGATTATGTGTTGAGCAGTGGTGATACGGTTAGTGGTTTTTCAAGGGTAGTTCAAACACATTTTCTTGCCAGCCATATCTGGGCGGGTATACTTTCATCCTACGAATACGAGATAAATCCTACATTTAAACTGCTTACCGGTGTGCATTATCGCTATTTCAAATCAAAACTGCGACAGAAAGTGGATGACCTGCTTGGGGGCGATTTCTACATTGATGATTATAGCTGGTCCCTTTCAGGCGTAGCAGGGCGTAATGAGATTAGAATGCCCGGTGATATAATTCGCATCAATAATGGGGCCTTACTGCATACAAGCAGCCTCTATGTGCAGCTTGAGAAAAGTTTTGGGAAACTCAATGTTTTTGCGGGAGGTACATTATCTGATAACAGATACAGACGACACGATGTGTACAATTATCCGGATCAGAAATGGAGTGATTGGGTAGCCATTCCAGCCTATGATGTGAAGGCCGGTATCAATTTCAATCTAAACAGAGCACAAAATATCTACGTCAACGCAGGGCACTTCAACAAAGCACCGTATTATAAATTTGTTTTTGGAAACTTTACAAATGTGCCTGTAAAGGATCGTGCGAATGAGAAAGTTACTACCTCTGAATTAGGATATACCTTTTCATACAATAGAACTTATATTAAAGCAAATACCTACTATACTTTATGGCAGGATGTGTCTTTTCTTTCTGATGAATTGGTTCAACTTGAGAACAATCAACAAACCAGAGCCATGGTTAGTGGGTTGAATGCCACACACTATGGTTTTGAATTTGATTTTGCAACACAGCTTACCGCAAAGATCAAGGTAGGCGGATTGGCATCAATTGGCAACTGGAAATGGACCAATGATGTGAATGCCAGGCTTTTTAATGATAATGATGTGCTGGTTGATACCGTTAAGGTTTTTGCCAAAGGTTTATATGTCGGAGGACAGCCCCAGACTCATTTTGGTTTGTATACAGTGGTTACCATACTGGATTTTCTTAATTTAAATCTGGAATGGAATTATTTTGAGAGGCATTATGCAAGTTTTGAACCATCCGGCAGGCAAAACCCTGAAATCCGGGCGCAAGCTTTCAGAATTCCTTCCTACCAGTTGGTAAATGGTCACTTGAACTTTAATATAGGTACAGGACCATTTGATATGGATATTTTTGCAAGTGTATTTAATTTGTTCGATCAGCTCTACATTTTAAAAGGAGAGGACGGTGATGGTCATAATTTGGAAAACTTTAGGGGATTTTGGTCTTTTGGCCGTACCTTTAATTTTGGCATTAAAATGTACTTCTGACAATCATGAATTTATTGTTTTGTTTCGGAACTTTTAAATTGCTTATCACCACGTGAATTTATTAACAGTTATTAATTCATAATTTCCAGATTTAGAATTTATTACACAGTATTCAACATTCTGTTGATTTATTGTTAACAATTTCTTAAAGAGAACAGTATGTGAATTCCATATTTTTGAAAATCAAAAAAATCTCTAAACCAATAAACTTCAAATTATGAAAAGAACCTACAAATTCATCATGTTAGTAGCAGCATTTGTGCTGTTTGCAGGCACTATTTATGCGCAAGTTACGACTTCGGGCATGAATGGCCGTGTAATTGACAACAACAGGGAACCTTTGCCCGGAGCTACTGTAATTGCTATACATGAGCCATCCGGAACACGGTATGGGACCATTACCAATATTGAAGGACGCTATAACCTTCAAGGTATGCGTACCGGTGGACCATATTTAGTTGAAGTGTCCTACATTGGGTATTCAAAAGAATCGTATTCGGATATCCGGTTATATCTTGGGGAAACTTTAAACCTGGATGCTGTGCTTACTGAAGGGGCACTAGAACTGGGTGAAATTATGGTAATTGGTCAGAAAGCATCTGCTTTCCAGACTGATAAAACAGGAGCAACCACCAATATTTCAAACCAGCAATTGAGTTCGATGCCTACTATTAACAGAAGCATTCAGGATATTGCTCGCCTTTCTCCTTATGCAAACGGAATGAGCTTTGCTGGTGGTGATGGGCGTTCTTCCAATTTCACAGTGGATGGAGCTAATTTTAATAATAACTTCGGGTTGAGTGCCAGTTTGCCCGGAGGTGGAAATCCCATTTCTCTGGATGCCATTGAAGAAATTCAAGTGGTGATTGCTCCATTTGACGTACGTCAAACCAATTTTATCGGTGGAGGTATAAATGCAATTACCAAATCCGGAACAAATAATTTCAGTGGGTCAGCCTATACGTATATCACCAATCAGGATATGCGTGGCAATAGAATAGGCGAAATAGATTTCGGCGAGCGTGATAAGGAATCAAGACAGATTTATGGTGCAACCCTTGGAGGACCGATAATTGAAAACAAGCTATTCTTTTTTGTTAGTGGTGAATATGAAGTACGCCCTGGACAGGTAGTTACCTGGAGACCATCTGAGGACGGTGTTGCCAATACTGACCTAATGCTTTCGCGCGCAAGTATTTCGGATATGGAAAAAGTTAAACAGCATCTGATCAACAATTATGGATACGATCCAGGTTCCTACAGCGACTATCCGGCAGATGAAAGCAACAGAAAGTTTCTTGCGCGTTTGGATTGGAACATCAATAACTCAAACAGATTGAGCTTGCGGTATAACTATACCAAAAATCAAGCATGGAACCCAACAAACGGCAACTCAACTGATGGTGGGTTCCGTAACAGAAATATGAATCGTATTTCTCAATACTCTATGGCTTTCTCAAATTCAATATACTCAATGGATAATATAGTGAATTCATTTTCATTGGATTTAAATAGCAGACTATCAAATAAAGTATCGAATCAATTGCTGGCTACATACACCAAGATTCAGGATATGCGTGGATCCAATTCAGATGCTTTTCCATTCATCGACATTATGTACGGAGTTGCTGATGATGGAAGCCAAATACTTGAACCATACATATCAGCAGGATATGAGTTGTTTACCTGGAATAACGGGGTGAATAACAACATTTTCAGTATTATTGATAATATGACATTTTATTTAAGTAATCATAAAGTAACAGTAGGGCTAAGCTATGAGTATCAGATGGCAAATAACTCATATATGAGAAATGGAACAGGTTATTACCGCTATGCAAGCCTTGATGATTTTCTGAATCAAGCTGCTCCAAGAGACTTTGCTTTGACATATGGTTATGATGGCGAGAAAAATCCGGCTGCTGAAGTTGCTTTCAATCAGTTTGGTATTTATGCACAGGATGAATGGAATGTTACTCCTGAGTTCAAGCTTACCTTCGGAGTACGTGCCGATTATTTACAGTATGTAGATAACATTATTAGAAACAATGCTATTTATGAATTGGATTTTGGTGGCGAACAAATAGATACTGGTGAATGGCCATCAGCAAAAGTTCAGCTCTCACCACGTGTTGGTTTCACATGGGATGTCATGGGTGATCAAACATTGAAGCTGCGTGGCGGTACAGGTATGTTTGCAGGAAGATTACCTTTGGTTTTCTTTACCAATATGCCAACCAATTCAGGTATGGTTCAGGGAAGTTACGCAGCTGTGACCAGATATGACGGTGACGGAAATGTGACAAGTGTTGACCCTGCATTAGCTACTTTGGCTGGGCCAATGATCACAGATGTGAACGAAATGATTCAATATCTGGGATTACAAAACACGATTTCGCCTGAAGATGGAGCTTTACCGCGCGATGTCAATGCGATTGACCCTGATTTTAAAATGCCTCAGGTTTGGAAATCCTCATTAGCTGTAGACTATGAAGTGCCGGTTTCATTCCCAATGTCGGTGACCGTGGAAGGTATCTTCACAAAGAATATCAACGATGTGATGCTGAAGGATTATAACCTAAAACAACCAGATGGATGGCAAAGGTTTAACGGTCCTGATGACAGGTATATTTACCCGGCCCGAGACGAAATAACTTATACTTCACGCGCTGCATATGTACTTTCAAATAACAGCGAAGGATGGGGTGCTATTGGAAATATTACCGTTTTTGCTGAACCAGTAGAGGATCTGAATTTGATGCTTGCCTATACCTTTACCGAATCTAAGGAAATATCCGGCATGCCTGGTAGTAATGCTGCTTCGGCCTATAATGGTCTTATTCAGATTGATGGCCCGCATTTGCCCCTGGTACAAAGGTCTCAATATGTAGTGCCTTCAAAAGCAATTGCGTCTGCTACTTACAAAGTGCCATGGTTGAGCAATAAACTGAACTCTGCTACATTATTTAATGTGTTTTATGCAGGTTACTCACCATACGGATATAGTTTCACCTATACAAATGATATGAATGGTGATGGTCATGCAACCGATTTGATCTACATCCCCAGCCAAAAAGGCGAAGTTAAATTCATTAGCGCTGATGACGAAAATGCTTTCTTTGATTTTGTGGAGCAAGACAGATACTTAAGAAATAATAAAGGACAGTATGCTGAGGCCTATGCGGCACGTGCTCCCTGGGTGCATAAATTTGACCTGCGGATCGCACGCGAATACTATTTCACAGTAGCCGGAAAAACAAACACCTTACAATTTAGCCTCGACTTCTTGAATGTTGGAAACCTTCTCAATAGTGAATGGGGCGTCAACAAAAACATGTTTGAGGCAAACAACGGACAGATTTTAACATATGAAGGTAGAGATGACAACAATGTGCCAACTTTCTCCATGGTTAAGGATTCAGATGGAAATTATTTGTCAAATTCATATTCAACTTATTTCAATTATAACCAAGCTTGGCAACTGCAGTTTGGTGTAAGGTATTTCTTTTAGAGGCAAATTTATAAATGTATAAAAAGTCCCGCTAATTGGCGGGACTTTTTTTAATTTCTTTATAATCAAGAGAATAAACATGTGGTTATGATAAGAAGGATTATTCTACCATTCTTTGTTTTACTCTGGTTCTGTTCCTGCAATTCGCAAAAGTACAATGAGAACCTCCTTGTTGTCCTTTCGATGGATGGGTTCCGATGGGATTATCCTGAGAAAGTACCAACCCCCAACCTGGATTCCATTGCTGCATATGGAGTCAAGGCAAAACGTTTCATACCCAGCTTCCCGACCACTACCTTTGCCAGTCATTATACCATGGCTACCGGCTTGCATCCTGACAAGCATGGGATATTGGCGAACCGTTTTTACGCGCCTGACCTGGATGCCGACTTCAACAAAGGTGACCGTACAACGGTGGAAGATGGTAAATTCTACGGCGGTGAGCCCATCTGGGTAACAGCAGAAATGCAAAACTTGAAAACAGCTACCTTTTATTGGGTGGGCAGCGAGGCTGATGTACAGGGAATCAGGCCAACATACTGGAAACAATACGACCATGATTTTCCATATGGGCAACGTATTGATACTGTCATGTATTGGCTCGGTCTACCCGAAGAGATGCGCCCCAGACTGGTCATGTGGTATTTTGATGAGCCCGACTCAAGTGGGCATCGATATGGTCCTGAAAGTGACAGTGTAAAATCAGTGATTGCACGTTTAGATAGTTTAGTTGGTGTGTTTCTGAATAAAATGTTGGCATTGCCACATGCTGAAAAGATTAATTTCATCATCGTATCAGACCATGGAATGGCTGAACTATCACCTGAGAGAGAGATTTTTCTTGATCAGCACATAGATACAAGTATGATCGCATTGGTGGATGGCTGGAATCCGACTATGAATATTAAAGTTAAGGATGGCTATCTGGATGATGTTTATGAAAGCATGAAGCAAATTGAAAATATGTCAGTCTGGAAACATGGCGAAGTTCCTGAACGCCTGCAACACGGAACACATATCCGAACTCACGATCTGATCCTGTTGGCTGACGAAGGCTATAGCATCAGCTGGTCGTGGCGTCCTAACCGATCAAAAGCTACCCATGGTTTTGACAACGCTTTGGAGGATATGCATGCCATTTTCTATGCCATAGGACCTGATTTTAAGATCAATTATGAAGTGCATGAATTACATACAGTGGATTTATATTCATTGATGGCTTATCTCTTGAAGCTTCAACCGGCCGAAGGGGATGGGAACTTTGAAAGGATTTCAAATGTAATTCAGTAAATAAAACCTGGAATGATTTTATGTTCCTAAGAATACTATTTTGAAGGAGTTGAATCAAAATAGTGTCGACATTGTTGTCAACTTTCCAGGAGCATACTTACAGTTTTAGAATAATTACTTTTAAATCAAATTCTAACAATTAGATATACAACTTGTTATGCCTATATACAAACAATCATTTATTTTATTTGCTTCCTATTGACTTTGATAACATCTTTTTTTATTTTTGTTAAGTAATTCACAAATAAACCAAATTAAGCAAACATGAAAAAAACAATTACTCTGATCATGGCCTTGGCATTTGTTGTTGGCCTGATGACTATTGGTGGATGTAAAAAAGACGAAGAAGCCAAAAATCAAAATCCAGTCGTTACCTCAGTTCTTGTCCAGCCTGGTAGCGTGAGCCCCGGAGGCTCCGCTGTTATCAACGTAACAGCATCTGACCCCGATGGTGATGAGCTTACCTATACCTATGCCCCTTCAGGTGGAACTGTCGCCGGTAATGGGGCTTCTGCAACCTGGACAGCACCAACTGCTCCGGGCGCCTATTCTGTTATAGTTACTGTAAATGATGGAAAAGGTGGCACAGCTACAGGTAATGGCGCGCTTACAGTTACTCAACCGGTAACAACCATTGCCGGGACTGCCAGATTTCCTGCAGGAGTTAGTGGTGATCTTTCAAACGCGAAAGTTAGTATCTATACTTCATGGGATAACTGGAACGCCAATCAACCGGTTAGATATGTAGCAGCTACCGGTAGTGGCTCAACGGTATCGTTCAGTATGGTAGATGTAGCACCCGGTAACTACTATCTGGATATTTGGAAGGATAATGATAATGATAGTTGGTGGTCTTCCGGAGATTATGTTGGTTGGTATGGCAGTGGTGGTCTGGGAAGCCCAAGCCTGACTGAATTCCAGATCGCACAGGGCGAAACCAAGAACTTTACAGTGGATATGTATATTCTTGCTAAAAGCTCTTCCAAAACTAAAACAGAATAGCTTGACAATTGGCTGATAAAAGAATTTACCCGATAATTTTGCAAAATTATCGGGTAAATTTTAATTGAAACAATTACAGATTTTCAGTTTACTAATTCTGAAGCTTGTCAAGTGCGTCAG
The DNA here is from genome assembly GCA_937926515.1 of uncultured Bacteroidales bacterium. Lineage (GTDB taxonomy): Bacteria > Bacteroidota > Bacteroidia > Bacteroidales > F082 > CALAZZ01. The sequence continues at coordinate 40,630 of CALAZZ010000251.1, forward strand.
CAACAGCGTCGAAAATAGGCTTATTGCTTATTTGGTCTCCAACAGCTTTTTGCATCCAATGGCGTGGTGTAAGCCTGCCGATGGAGAAAATACGTAACACTTCATCTGCGAATTCTTTATCACTGATATAATCTTCCACTTGAAACATGATCAATCGGCCATAAGGATAGTTGGAAAGGTAAAGAGGTGATTGTATCATATGTGAATAAATGGCAAGCAAGGGGATATCTTCTTCGCCAAAAATATCAGCATAGTATTCATTCCAGATTTCTTTGGAAATTTTTAGTACCGCTTGTTTTAATTGTTCAGCTGTAGCATGTGGGTTGTCATAAAGCCATTTCCAGACCAGCATATCAACCAACGATACCCCCATCATTTCATAGTTGTCCCAAAAGATATCCAGCACTTCCATAATTTCTTTTTGATCATCTGGCTGAGCCAGACCCAGCAATTCAAGGTCACGCTTTTGGTACATAAAAGCCAATGCTTCGGTGAATGCTGTGTTGGGAATTCCATTGACAAAATAATTATCTACAAAATGCACACTAATTGTTTGCTCGATATTGTGACCAAGTTCGTGTATGGCAATGTTATATCCTTTATAATTCATCCCATCTACAGCAACTCTGGTTCGCAAATGTGACGGCATACTTGGCATGGATGCTCGCCAGGCATGACCTGAACCACGCGCTGCATCCACTTCAATTTTTGAGGCAAGGAAAGTAGCCATTTCATCATCAAACCCCAGATCTTTTTGCATACGTGCCAAATCATTTTTCATTGCCTGGGCGTTGGGATAGCGGCTTTTTGTAATTTGATCAAGCTGATCTTCGGAGATGCCACCGCGACCGACGAAACCATTGTACCATAGATCAAAAGGTTTCAATTCTCGCCCCAATCTTTCACTGATTATTTTTGCAAGATCACGAAGCAAAGGTGAGGCAGCATATTCCCTGAATAATGCTTCAACTTCGACTTGTGGAATCTCCATGCTGTTGTTAAACCTTCGTTGTATATAATTTTGTTGGTTTGGATAATAGGGATCCATCGCTTTCAAGCCTTTGAAAATTTCCAGCATGTGTTGGTAGCGTCGTGTTGATTCCGCCTCAAATTCAACCTGTTCTCCATCACGCATTACAATGTTTTTGTAAGGGTTCCAATAGTACTCAGGATTATTGATCACCTGTCCGGGAATGTCCTGGTTAATTATCCGTAGCATTACATTGTATAACATTTCTTGTTTTTCCAAACCATCTTCACGATCATAATTGGATTTAATTTCATCTCGGATGTTCCAGTGGGCAAGCAATTTCATATCTTCCGGAAATAATGTCCGGCCTTCGTCATCGATTAATTTTCCTGCAAAAATGTTGTATTCAGAAATATAAATTCTGGCATTACTTGAAACCTGGTTATAATCTTGAAGGACATTTGCGGGTACACGGGCGGTATAAAAATCGCCCAACCGTGCATATCCCCATTCAAGGTCATTCCAATCAGCACCTAGTTCGTTCTTTTCTTCAAGAGAATAATTTGGAAAATTTAAAGCAACAACAAATGCTATTTTGTTATTATAAAAATCATCCTGTATGTGTGCTGAAGGGCTGTATGCGCCAAACATTTGATCAATTGGTAGGATGGGGCCCCGATCTTCATGCAATTGCCTGTTAAGTTCAAGGGTAATGCGATTCATATAACCGTATAGGTTTTCAAAATTTGATGCTAGCCTCTCAAAAACCAATTCTAGCTGGTCATGATCAGCAATAAACTGTACTTTGCAAAAAGTTTCAAACTCATCTATGTCGCCATCATCGGCTTCCCATAAGTTGGATACTGCTTTCACACCCCTTTCAATTCGAAACGCATAGTTTTCGCCATGGACTTGCTTAAGCTGCTTGATAACCTGATCCACAGTTTTTTTGGGTATGAAAGTGCCATTTTTTTCTTGTTCGGGTGCATGCTGGCAGGCGGTCATTGCGACCAGAATTAACCCCATTAAATAAATATTTTTCATTTTCATTTGATTTAGTTAGCATGAGCAAATTTACAAAAAGCCGGGCACTTTTATCCGGAATAGATGTAAGCTTGTATTTAACTCATACATCTACTTTATATTCACGCAGTGCTTCGTTGAGTGATGTCTTAAGGTCTGTTGAATGCTTGCGCTTTCCAATGATCAGTGCACAAGCAACCTGGAATTCTCCGGCAGGAAATTTTTTGGCAAAGGTGCCGGGAATAACAACAGACCCCGCCGGCACCCTGCCTTTATATTCAACCGGTTCAGGACCACTCACATCAATAATCCTTGTTGACTGAGTAAGAACGACATTGGCTCCTAGTACGGCTTCCTTTTCGATGTGAACACCTTCGACCACGATACTGCGTGAACCTACGAAGCAATTATCTTCAATGATTACCGGAGCAGCCTGAACAGGTTCAAGCACCCCTCCAATACCAACCCCGCCACTTAGATGCACATTTTTACCGATTTGTGCGCATGAACCAACTGTGGCCCAGGTGTCGACCATGGTGCCTGAATCAATCCATGCACCTATATTAACATAAGAAGGCATTAAAATAACGCCTCTGGCAATAAATGATCCATAACGTGCAATGGCATGTGGAACGACTCGTACACCTAAATTTTTATAATCCTTTTTCAGGGGAATCTTATCATAAAATTCAAAAGCACCAACTTCTATGGTTTCCATCTGTCTCACAGGAAAATAAAGGATTACGGCCTTTTTCACCCATTCGTTTACCATCCATCCGTTTATGTGGGGAGTGGCTACCCTAAGTTCTCCCTGGTCAAGCAGCGCAATCACCCGTTCAATGGCCATTTTGTAACTTTTCTGATCAAGTAAAGACCGGTTTTCCCAGGCAGTTTCAATGGTTTTGCGTAGCTCATTCATAATGGTGTTATAATTCATAGGCTCTAAGTAGGAAATTCACACATGTTATATGCAAATGTACTGATTTTGCCTTTTTGGGTATTATTAAAGCAACTACAAAGATTTGATTAGTTCGCTGAAAATTGTCAAAAGATTTTTTTCTGCTTTTGCTGCATATCCAAGCACTTCATCAATATCTATAGGTTTAAGGTTGTCGGGATCACATAGGTCTGTGACCACTGAAACAGCTGCAACCGGAAGTTGCATATGGTTTGCTGCTATCACTTCAGGAACAGTGGACATACCAACTACATCAGCACCGGCCATTCGTAAAAACCGATACTCTGCCCTGGTTTCGAGGTTAGGGCCAATCCATGCAGCGTATACTCCTTCATGTAGTTTTATGTCTTGCCTTTCCGCAATTTCTTTAAGCCGGGCGTTCAAAAAGGGGTCGTAAGGCCTGCTCATATCCGGAAACCTTGGGCCAAGTGTATCAATATTTGGCCCAACCAGGGGATTGTCAGGTAAAAAATTAATATGGTCATCAATGAGCATTAGCGAAGCTGCTTGGTAGGATGGATTGATGGATCCACAGGCATTGGAGACCAACAAGCGCTTAATACCCAATAATTTCATTACCCTAACAGGAAAAACGATCTCATCCATTTTATAACCTTCATAATAGTGAAAACGGCCTTGCATCAATACAACTTGTTTTGAATGGATTGTGCCAAAAACTAGCCTGCCAGGGTGAAATTCAACTGTTGATGTTACGAAATGGGGAATTTCGGCATAGTCAATGACCTGGTGAACAGCTACCTTATCAACCATGCCTGAAAGGCCTGTGCCAAGTATTATTCCTGTTTCAGGTATGGGGATATGCTTTGATTGGATATATCGGACAGCCTCTTCAAGTTTTTGTTGCATGGACATCGAATTGACCGACGAAAATAAGCATTTAATGCAATAGAATTATCCCTTGTCCCTGGTCATCATTTTACGCATTTGGGTATCTATCAGGAAATGGAATGTTGTGGCATCAACATTTCATCATTTTAATTGTTTATCATTGCAGTTAGGATAATCGAATTAATATGAATGGAAAAGACCAAGGCAAAGTAGCAATTATCAGCTCGATAGTCATTTTATTTAATTTTAACGTGAGTTCGATATAAGAAAGCAGGTTAATAACCAACACGAAAATGTTGA
>CALAZZ010000252.1 GCA_937926515.1 uncultured Bacteroidales bacterium
AAAACTTCGTGTCCAACCCCTATTGCGGTCATCATTGTGCGATTGCAGACGCTTTTCCAGGTCAGCTGTGTAACCTATATAGATCTTGTCATATGCATCGGAATATAAGACGTAAGTGTGATACATCTTCTTGTGGATGGTAAAAATCTGTGGGACGTACTGGAATCGAACCAGTGACCCCATGCCTGTCAAGCATGTACTCTAAACCAACTGAGCTAACGTCCCTCTTAAAAGCCTGAACCAACTGTCCGGCATGCAAAAATAGTAAAAACTTGCACTGACGTTACCAAATCTTGCTCCAAATTATCAAGGTATTCTGTAAATTTGACCACCAAATTAATACAAAACATGAAATATTTACAATTAGGTCTGGCAATTTTATTGACAGTGCCGCTGATGACAAATTCACAACAAACAGAGGAGATTTTAAAATTTGAAGATGTCTTTTCTCGAAATCAATTCTCACCCAAAACCGTCAGAGGTTTGATCCCAATGAAAGATGGCAATAGTTTTACGATGCTCACGGATAGTTCTATTAATGTATATGCCTACGGTAGTGGAGAAATGATAGATATTCTCGCACTTAAAAGGGATTTAATTCCGAATGGTGAGGATCATCCAATTACGGTGAACACCTACCAGTTGAATAATAATGAAACCATGATGTTAATCCCAACCGGCACTGAGCGTCGTTACAGACATTCATCCAAGTCAGATTATTATCTTTATGATTTGATATATAAAGACTTATTCTTGCTGTCTGATAAGGGGAAACAGTCTTTGGCAACCTTTTCTCCTGATAATAGTATGGTGGGTTTTGTAAGAGATAACAATTTATTTGTAAAGCATTTATTCACCGGATTTGAGCAACAAATCACTTATAATGGTAAAACAAATGAAATCATAAATGGCACCACCGACTGGGTGTATGAGGAGGAATTCAGTTTTACGAAAGCATTCTTTTGGTCACCGGATAGTCGTAAGATAGCCTACTACAGCTTTAACGAAAAAGAAGTCAAAGAATTTCAAATGGCCTATTACAACGATTTATATCCTGAATTACACAAATACCGCTACCCTAAAGCCGGCGAGGATAATTCACTGGTAAGCATTCATGTTTATCATTTGGATTCAGACACAACCATAAAGATGGGCATTGAAACTGCCCAGGATGGATATATACCTCGAATAAAATGGACAAGAAATCCAAATGTGTTGTCCATTCAGTTATTAAACCGACATCAGAATCATTTACAGATTTTCCTTGCTGAGGTTGAAACAGGCACTGCGAACCTGATGTATGAAGAGAGGAACCCTTATTACATTGATATCACAGATAATTTGATATTCCTGCCCGACAGTATACACTTTTTGATCACAAGCGAAATGGACGGGTTCAATCACATCTACCAATATAGTTTGGATGGCAAATTAGTAAGTCAATTAACAAAAGGCAAATGGGATGTGACCTCTATTTATGGATTCGATGAAGAAAACAAAATTATTTACTATCAAAGTGCTGAAGTATCACCCCTTGAAAAACATATTTATCGTGTCGATCTAAATGGCAATAAATTAAAATTAACAACAAGAAAAGGAACCAATACAGCCAAATTCAGTACCAATATGCATTATTTCGTAAATACAAACAGCACTGCCAATTCACCACCTTACATCACTGTAAACAGCGCTGACGGGCAAGAACTGCGGTTGTTAGAAGATAACCAGGAACTTATTGACAAACTCAGATTATTTGGATTCACCACAACAGAATTCTTTCAGCTATCTGACTCCTCCTTTAGATTGCCTGATGGAGTGCAAGTAAATTTAAATGCATATAGGATCCTGCCACCTGACTTTGATCAGAACCGCCTATACCCGGTATTGATATATGTTTATGGTGGGCCAGGTTCACAAACAGTAAATGATTCCTGGGGAGGAACGAATCGAATATGGTTCCAATATTTGGCAAATCAGGGTATCATTGTCGTTTCGGTTGATAGTCGTGGAACCGGAAGTCGGGGCGAACAATTTAAGAAGATGACATATTTGCAGCTGGGCAAATATGAAACTGAAGACTTGATCACCACCTCCAAATTACTTGATAAATTCGAATATATTGATGGAGAACGTATTGGGGTATTTGGGTGGAGTTATGGTGGTTATATGTCAAGCCTTGCAATTACCAAGGGTGCAGATCATTTCAAGTCAGCTGTTGCTGTGGCGCCAGTTACAAGTTGGCGTTTTTATGACAACATATACACTGAGCGATATATGCGTACACCAATTGAAAACACTGAGGGTTATGATGACAATTCACCTATCAATTATGCTGATAAACTTAAAGGTGAATACCTTTTAATCCACGGTAGTGCTGATGATAATGTACACTATCAAAACACAATGGAAATGGCCAAGGCCCTTGTTCGTGCTGACAAGCAATTTGAAATGATGATCTATCCTGACAGAAACCACGGGATGCATGGAGGTAATGCCCGATATCATTTGTATAAAAAAGTAACTGATTTCCTTAAGCGAACTTTGTTGACTTCTGTTGAGGACTATCCGTTGTAATTTAAACCGGTACAACTGATTTTATGCAAGCTGCTGATCCAGATTATTCTAATTTCCTCGAAAGCCTGAAAAAGAGGCTTAAGGAGCAGTTGCCCGGACTTGAATCACAATTAAAAATGGCACCGGTCAACAGAGAACATCTAATTTATAGGTTAAAACATAAAACTCCTCCTCGACAAAGCGCAGTACTGATTTTGCTTTTTCCTCATCTTGGAAATCTTCATACTGTATTTATTAAGCGAAATATTTACATTGGAGTACACAGTGGACAGGTTGCATTCCCCGGTGGACAATTTGAAAAATACGACAACGATTTGTACGCGACCGCATTGCGGGAAGCTGAAGAGGAGTTAGGAATAGATCCTACAAGTGTTGTTATTTTGGGTTCACTGACAAAATTATACATTCCACCGAGTAATTTTGATGTGATGCCTGTGGTAGCATTCACTACCACGAAACCCATCTTTCGCATGCAACCTGCCGAAGTTGCCGACATATTTATCACCAGCTTGTCTCATCTGGCAGATCCTGAAACCTGCCAGAACAAGCGCATCACTTATGCTGATGGTAGAACTTTTCAAACCCCTTGTTTTATGGTGGACGACCATATGATATGGGGAGCTACTTCGATGATACTGAATGAACTAATTGAGATATTACAAGGCGTTGGAATATAAAATAATAACATTTATTCCTGCAATGAATACCTCCATAAATTCACTTGATAACGATTGTATGTTTAATTTCAGCACCTTTCCTGAGCAACTCACTTACACCACAATAGCGGTCTTGTGACAAATTGACTGCTTTTTCAATTTTCTCCCTATCAAGATTATTTCCACTGAAAGTGTAAGTAATATGTATCTTATGATAATACTTAGGGTGCTCATCGGTGAGTTGGCCTTCAACATCAATATTGAAGTAAGTAGGCTCAACGCGCATTTTTTTTAGGATTGAGATCACATCCATTCCGGTACATCCTCCTAACGAAGCCAAGGTTAAAGGTTTAGGTCTGGGCCCCCGGTTTTTTCCTCCAACTTTCTCATCAGCATCAATCATAATTTTGAATCCGTTCACTTCCGTTTCAAAAGCCATGTCCTCTTTCCAGGTTACTGCAACTTTACTCATTTTCAGTTTATTTTATTGGTGATTAATTAAATCGTATCTGCCCGGGAATTATTCCCGCTCCGATTGAATCAATAAGTGTGCCATCTGGTTTATATCTGAATACATAGCCATCCTGTATATAATTTACCGCATCGGTCACCATCACATGGGATCGTGATGGCTCTATTGCCAAGCTGTAAAAGTTTCGATGACCCATTCCGATCAATGGTGACGCAGGAAGTGATGTGGCAGTGATTGTCATCTGGTAAACTCCATTATTTAAAAAATACAAAGTGTCACCCGATCCATTAATGGCAAGCTGTTGCGGAGATGAAGTCTCATCATCAAAATGGTAAATTTGTTCAATAACATGATCCTGCGGGTTGATTCTGTACAAGGCAGGGACCTCCTCACCCATGAACCCTCCGCTGCAAAGCACCCACAACTTATTATCCTTGTCAAATACCATGCTATTAGGCTCTTTTGTAACTACAATACTATCAACCAATTGATCTGTTAAAACATCAACCACTTGTATGGTGTTGTTGGGCGCATCCTGGTAGAAATCAGACCAATTCCCAACGAAGAGTTTGTTGTGATAAGATAACATATGCTCACTTGTTTTACCCAACTCGATATAATCAATAAACTGAAGTGTTAAGGGATTAAACACAGCCAGCCTATCATCCTGAATATCTGATATGTATGCTCTTTCGGCATTAACAACATGAATATGCCGTGGCGATCTTAAACCTGTAATACTGGAAATAAAACTGGCTGTATTTCCATTCACAACATAAACGATACCACTGTTGTTTACTACTATAAAAGCCATATTCCTGAAAAAACTCATACTGGTAGCCACATCTCCAAGAGGTACATTATTAACCTGGTAAAATAGATTATTTGTCATTTTAGCTGAATCGTAATTATAGAAAGACAATGAGGAATTTCCAACAGTGAAATTACCTTCATTGACTACAAAAAAACCTTTTCCCAAGCCTGGCTCACCAGGTACCACATCATCTTTCTCCTCTTTACAAGAACTAAGTGTAAAAGTGACAGCTAGTAATAACAATAGATGTAATTTGTTCATTCGATTCGTATATTTAATTAATTAACAGTAATTTATTTCAAATTCTCAACTCGTGTGGTAATTTTAGATAGCCTGGAATCTTAAATGCTAATTTTAAGCATACCCTCTATATTTCTTCCAGGCATAGGACGCCATAAAATAGCCTGGTAATCAACCCCAAACAGATTATTAATTCGAAACTCTAGATTCAATTGCCCGAATCTTGCCTCGAAAATTCGACCTATACCTATATGATGCAATGTATATGAAGGTAATTTTCCTGTATATGTTGAATTGCTGCTTAAACTCGTATTTCGCTCACCGGTATGGCAGGTATTCCAGTGAAAATAATTGCCATGGTAGCTAAGTTTTAGAAATATATTTCCATTGTGCTTGGGAATATAGATCAGTTGCTTGCCTGAACTATTCTCAATACGGGCTACCGGGCTCTCATCAGTGGTAAGTGCATAAGCATAATTAATAAAAAGCTGAAAATCAATTTCTCCAATGCTTGTCCTTATATCAGACCGCCATTCGATACCTCGAGCAAAAACCCTGGCTATGTTCAGTGGCACCCAATACCTATATGATGTTGGCCTCCATTGAATCCAGTTGTTTATATCTGACATATAAAAATTTAGATTATTACTCAACTCAATAATCGAAATGCTTGACGCATTGGAAATGCTGAAATCAATCGTTCTGCTTTTTTCAGGAAGAAGCTCAGGATTGCCTCCCGGGAACCAATACAGATCATTTAGGTTCGGATACCTGTAATTATTACTATATCCAACACTGAGTTGCAATTTATTTTCGGGTATCAAATGATAGCTCAGCTCAAAGGCAGGACTAAACCCAACAGCCTTACCATCCGCCATATCATACCTTAAACTTATACTTGAATTGATTCTGCTCAGGTTTTTTAATTCAAAACCTCCTACACCTGAAAGTTTCGTCCTTATGTTAATATTTTCATAGTTATCTGACTCAACTTGCTCCCAATCAAAGAAAATATTTGAAAAGAAATCTAGATTCTTGCCTAATCCTTGTTCAATCCTCAAACTATTGAACCATCCAAGGGAATGGTTTTCGGTGTCAATGAGCGATACAATAGATTCACCATTATTACTAGTGGTACGGAGAAAATAATGCTGATAATCCACAGAAACTCCTGTCTTAAGTTCCAAATTGCCATTTTCATTAAAATAATACTTGTAACTGAGGACATTTCGACTAAAACGATCCTCCCTGACTTCTTTCGGATTACCGCCCCTTTGCAAATTAGTCATGATGGCTGGAAGATTCCGGTGATTCCATTGGTTCCAGGTAATAAACTTAATCATTGATTTTTCTGAACTCAAAAAGGCAAACTCATGCAGCAATCCATAGTCTTCATAGGAGGCATCCCGTTGTCTTAACCTCTGCTCCGGTATAATGCCAGTGTTCAAGTATTGAAAGTTATTTTCACTTGCACGTCTGAATATACGTGTTTTAGTGTAGATCCTGCTGTTACTATAACCAATTGCAGCGTAACTGCTTACCGTACTATAACTTCCTAAAGCCTGCATTACCGTAGCATGTAAGCCTTTATTGAATTCTGCCTTGTTATCAATGGTAATCACACCGCCTACGCCACCAAGTCGCACTGTCGCCGCTTTGCTTCCCCAGAGTAGGCCTACCTCTTCAACAAAGAAAAGCGGTACAGACGAAATATCAACCTGACCCAGTGTTGGTGAATTGAGTGGTATATCGTTCCAGAGTACTAGTGTATGGCTTGCAGAAGTACCACGGAATGATACTGATGACAGGCCTCCTGGACCATAATCTTTTACAAATACAGTGCTATGCTGCATGAGAGCAGATCCCAAATGTTGGTTTGCCAAGGACTTCATCACAATGGGATCAAGCTTAGTCTCCGAAGCATGTAAATGAGGTAGCTGGAAAGACCTTACCTCAACCTGATCAAGCAAAATAGTATCAGGCAACTGGGCCTTAGCACCAAATGGGAACAATATAGTGAGGGACAGGAGGCAATAAAAAAACAGAAATCTACCATATGCTCCTTTGCGGACTTTGAGGAAGAAATCTGGTACGCTTCTCATCCGAATTGCCGCTTCTGATCTATAATAGATAATAGACATGAGCACGGTCAATATAACTACTGAAGCATGAATGAATTCCATTTACACAGTTTTAAGGTCATATATCCATTGCCTCAAAACCATCAGGAAAATTTTGTCGAAATCGCTATGATTGTAAACCGACAAGCTTTTTACCCGAAAGCCTTGGATCAATTGTTTGTGAAAAAGGCAGGTCTTCTGACTTGCTCTCTCCCGGAAGCCTTCCCGTCAAAGACAGCAATGACAGTGGCGTGAGAAATTCCGAAAGTAAATAAAGAGCTTACAGCAGCGGGAACTGTTCAGGATTTGCACCTGATTCCCATTTTAAGTCTGTGAACTAAAAGTTCAATGACACCATTTCACGTGGCAAATATATGCCATTTTTAAGAATGAGTTAAAGTTGAAAAGATAAATATGAACAAAATTATGAACCGGTCATCAGATATGGGAATCTTCAAAAATGCTTATTTTCGCCGAAAAATCATACCATGCGCAACTTCCTGTTTTTGATTTTTCTCGCATCGATAATTTCCGCATGTGGTCCCAATATGGAAAAATACCGTGACCACCTGGATGAAGGAATTACCGATCTTTATTACTCCAGGTTCGAAAGTGCCCTTGAAAACTTCAATAAAGCCTTGCAGTACTATCCTGAATCACATGAAGCCTACTTTTACAGAGGTAATGTGAATCGGAATTTGAACAAACTCGATGCTGCCATGCATGACTATGATAAGGCCATTTTACTGAACCCGAATTATGCTGATGCTTATTATAACAGGGGCTTGCTGAATGAATTTCTTTATAACAATGTTCAGGCTGGTTGTGAAGATTACCTAATGGCCGAACAGCTTGGCAAAAAGAATATTGAGGACCGGACACGCTGGTGTAAGTAATATCAGTCCCTTCCAATATAATTTTATTGACTCTCTATGGATTTTACGCTAATCGAAAGGCCTCAGGTGATCATTTGGGACTGGAACGGAACACTACTGGACGATGTTCAAATTTGTGTGAATTCTATGAATATCTTGCTAAAGGAACGCAACTTAAAACCTATTGATACTAATTTATACAGGGAAGTGTTCACTTTCCCGGTAAGGAAGTATTACGAAGACCTAGGATTTGATTTTACCAACGAACCTTTTGAAGTACCTGCTTTGGCTTTTATGAAATTATATATAGAACGCATTTTTTCTGCAAGGCTACATCCTGATGCAGTGGATGTTATCAAATCGATGCAAGTTAAAGGCATCAATCAATATATTCTTTCTGCCATGGAGCAGAACTTACTTGATAAAATGTTGAAGCACTATAATATAAGTCAGTATTTTGAATTGATTTTTGGAATAGAGGACCATTTAGGCGGTGGAAAAACACACAGGGGTCTTCATTTGCTGCATGAATCAAATATTGATCCATCAGCATGCCTTTTTATCGGTGACACCCTGCACGATCAGGAAGTGGCTGAAAAAATGGGATGTAAACATATACTGGTTGCTATAGGGCATCAATCAGCAGGTCGTTTGTATCAAAATGGTAATAATGTACTAAACAGCTTAACCGAGCTGAAGCAATTGCTATAATCCACTGCGAGAACTAGTCAAACACTTCTTCATCAATCAGTTCCCCATCCTGATCATAGGTTAACCAAGTTCCATTGCGAACACCCATTTCATACTGTCCGCAAATTTGGATATTTCCATTAGGATGATAGATTATCAATGCACCATCAAGCAGATCATTTTTATATAAGCCTTGTGTCATCAGGCTTCCGTCTGGAAAGTACCGCTTCCATAGCCCCTCCTTTTTACCGTTATTATAATAGGTGATCTCGGCAAGGGATCCGTTTTCGGGATAGTAATTCTTTACTTCACCATACAACATGTCAATATGATAATCCTCCTCTGAAATAAGAACGCCGTCAATATCACTGTAGAAACGCCATGTGCTGTCTTTCTTTTGATTTATGTATTTTCCTTCGGCCAGCAATGTTCCATCAGATGAAAAGGTTTGATTGTGAGCCACTTTCCCATTCATGCTGTACAAATTAATTGCCCTTAGCTCACCTGTATTAAAATAATGCCTGAATTCTCCATAAGGCCTGTCATTCCTGAACTGACCTTCGTAGCGCAACATGCCATTTTCAAATTCAGCTTTCCACTTTCCAATTTTCCTGCCCTGGTTATCAACCTGGTTGTAATACTCATCTTGAGAAAATCCCAATACAGCAACCAGCAAAAAACCAAAAAGAAACACTATTTTCGTTCCACAATTCATATCAATGTTATAATTATTCATCAAAGTTAATGCTTCGGAGCAATTCTACCAATAAAGTGGTCAAAACTGATTATTTTTGCCAAAAAAAGACAGGGTGGCTGAATTCTCGTCAAACTTATTGGAAAACGCTGTAAGTGAATTGTCGCGTTTACCTGGCATTGGTAAAAAGACAGCATTACGATTGGCTCTGCACCTGTTGCGTGAAGATAAACTACGTACTGAGACCCTTGCCAATGCGCTGAGCCGTATGCGTAATCAGATTCATTTCTGTTCACGGTGCCACAATCTTTCCGATACTGAACTATGCAGTATTTGCAGGAATCCACGACGTGATGAAAATACCATTTGTGTTGTGGAAGATATGCGCGATGTAATGGCTATTGAGCGTACATCAACATATAATGGCCTATATCATGTTCTCGGAGGAGTAATCAATCCAATTGAAGGAATTGGGCCTAAACAACTTACCATTGATAGCCTGCAAGAAAGATTAAGCCAGGAACCAATCAAAGAGATCATATTGGCATTACAGGCAACCATTGAAGGCGATACCACAGGATTCTATATTTATAAGCTTATTAAAGAATACAAGCTAAAGGTGACCACTATTGCCAAAGGTGTGGCTATCGGGGATGCGCTCGAATATGCGGATGAAATCACACTTGGCAGGTCAATTTTGAATCGGGTACCTTTTGAATAAGGGCAATTTCAATCTTCGTTAAACAAATCCAGCTGTCTGTCAGAAACATGATATTTTTCAGGCACAGATTTCTCAAACCCATTAAGATAACGTGCTATATTCTTTTTGATTAGTTTATTGGGAGTGGTATTTCGCGCTTCACAATAATTATTCAAGGATTTGCTTTGCCGTGCTGAAAGTTTGAGGGTTATTGTCTTGTATTTACGTTTTTTTGGCTTTTGTCTTTTCATAGCCATGTGCTTTGTCCTAATCAAACTGTTTGGAATTTCATGCCGAATTTATCAAATTGCTGATCAGCTTTCAACTATCATGATTAAAGTTATTAAGATCATTTTGTTAGTTTACCTATAAGTACAATCAATTTGCTGGTTAATTCCCTGGCCTGCTGCAAATCATTGGCCTCAGCATATATTCTGACAATAGGTTCAGTATTAGATTTTCGCAGGTGCACCCAACCATGCTCAAAATCAATCTTGATGCCGTCAGTAGTATTTAACTGTTCATTCTGATAAACCTTCGCGACCTCTTTGAAAAGCTGTTCGATATCCAAGTCCTTCGAAAGCTGAATTCTGTCTTTAACCATCTCGTATCTAGGGTATTGGTTGCGAAGGGCTGAACAACCCAAACCTGATCTAGCGAGTGAACTTAAAAAAAGTGCAATTCCAACCAAGGCATCTCTTCCATAGTGTAGAGCAGGATAAATTACACCGCCATTGCCCTCCCCACCAATAACAGCATCAGTAGATTTCATCGTTTCCACCACATTGACTTCACCCACGGCAGAAGCAAAATACTGCCTGTCATGTTTCGTTGCAATATCGCGTAATGCCCTTGAAGAGGACAGATTCGATACTGCATTGCCAACTTCGTTTTGCATCACATAATCTGCCACAGCAACCAAGGTATATTCCTCTCCAAACATCTCTCCGTTTTCATCAACAATGGCGAGGCGGTCAACATCGGGATCAACAGCAAAACCCAGATCAGCCTTCATCTTAATTACCAATTCGGACAGCTCGGCTAAATGAATGGGCAATGGCTCAGGATTATGCGGGAACTTTCCATCAGGCGTACAGTGAAGCTCATGCACATGGGCAACGCCCAAGGCATGAAGTAGTTTTGGAATCGCAATCCCCCCTCCTGAATTCACTGCGTCAACCACAATGGTATATTGGGCCTTCTTAATTGCTTGAATATCTACGAGAGGCAATTTAAGAATCAGCTCAATATGCTTATCCATCCAACTGCTGTCTTGCTCATAAGTTCCAATCCTATCAAAGGAAACAAAATCAAAATACTCATTATCTGCCAGTTCTATTACCTTATTTCCTTCTTCCGCATTGATAAACTCACCTTTTTCATTCAGCAATTTAAGTGCATTCCATTGTGCAGGATTATGACTGGCTGTTACTACCACTGCTCCGTCAGCCTTCATCTTGGTAGTTGCAATTGCCACTGTGGGTGTGGTTGTGACGCCAATGTCTGTAACATTAAATCCGCAGGACATGAAAGTTCCACAAACAATCTTATTAACCATTTCACCTGAAACCCGTGCATCACGTCCAACAACTACCGATGGATTAGCTTTTGTTGAGGATATTTTGAGAAATTTTGCAAAAGCTGCCGTGAACTTAACCAGATCCAAAGGGCTCAATGAATCACCAGGTTCTCCGCCAATGGTTCCCCTTATTCCCGATATGGACTTTATCAATGTCATAAAAAAGTATTTAATGTTTGTACAATTGTTAGTCTTGTAATTGCTATCCCTTTAACTTGCCAAACGCCTTGCCCAAATGCCTGCTGATATCGGATGCAATGGTTGCCTCCATGCCATATTCTTCTGTGGCAAGATCGCCTGCCAAACCATGAAGATAAACCCCCAGCAATGCTGCTTCGACCGGTTTATAGCCCTGAGCCAACAGACCTAAAATAATACCGGTTAGGACATCTCCACTACCGGCAGTTGCCATTCCGGGATTTCCACTTGTATTAAACCAACAATTTCCTTTTGGGGTAGTGATGCTTGTGTGAGCTCCCTTAAGCACCACATATAAACCAAAACGTACCGAAAAATCACGTTGCAACTGTAAGCGTTCAAAGCTATTTGCTGATTTCCCTGCCAGCCGTTCAAATTCTTTTGGGTGTGGTGTAAGGATGCTATCAGGTGGTAAAAAAGACAACCAGGTTTTATTTCCTGATAAAATATTCAATGCATCTGCATCAATTACCAATGGAAAACCAACATCTTGAATAAGGAGTTTTAATGCTTTGGAGGTTTCAACACCAGTACCAATTCCTGGTCCAATTCCAATTGCATTAAAACCAGACAGATCAGGCAGGTGGGTAAAGTAATCTTTCGATGTGTCATAGCTAATCATGGCTTCGGGTAGCCTTGCATAGATTGGTTGTCCGGTGTCTGCCGGAAGATGAATGTGTAGAAGTCCCACACCCGACCGCAAGCATGATTCAGCTGCCAGTAAGGCAGCCCCAAGTTTATTTTTTGATCCGGCTATTAGCAACGCATGTCCATAAATACCTTTATGTGAAAATTTTGGCCGAAGTCTCAACATTGGCCTCGGTACTTCAGGTGTAAGCATATAATCATGCGTTTCGACACGCTCAATAAAATCGCTGTGCAAACCAATAGGTACAATCTCCCATCGTCCCACAAAAGAATCATTCTCAGCCATTAAAAAAGCCAACTTAGCAAACTGAAAACTATATGTGTAGTCTGCTTGTACCACACTGTGTTTTTTAGAATCGATATATTGATCAGCAAATAAGCCCGAGGGGATATCCACCGCAATTACAACAGCTCCGGATTGATTGATCTGATCAATTACCCTGGCTGCAATTCCTTCTGCGGGTCTGTTCAGTCCTGACCCAAAAATAGCATCAATGACAAGATTATTTGCTTCTATTTCAGGTAAATCTTTTCGGCTTGAAATATGATATACTTTAGAGTCTAACTGTTTCAGTCGCTCAAGGTTTACATTGAAATCATCACTGAACCGGTCGGTAAAATGGACGATATATGTAGCTACAGTAAATCCATCACTGGTTAATAGCCTGCTCAAAACCAAACCATCACCACCATTATTACCGGGGCCTGCAAACACCATGATGCGCTGACTTTGAGATAACTTAGGCTTGATTTGTTCATATAGACTGCCAGCTGCACGTTCCATTAAATCGATTGAAGAAATTGGTTCATGCTCAATAGTATATTTATCAGCCTCTCGTATTTTATCAATCGGGAGTATTTTCATGTGTGCCGCTTTGATGCAAAGTTATCAATTTATCAATCTTGCCCCAAAAATCATAAGTGCTAACTCAACAGCAATCCTCTTTAACATACAACATTTCTTATTTGTAGCTTTGCATGCCTATTCACACTAAGTGTAACCACATGAAGAAAAGAAGACAATTAATTAATTATGAGAAAGTTGAGATTATCGATGCGGGTGCTGAAGGCGTTTCGGTAGCCAAGCCATCCGATCAGGTTGTATTTATTCCATTTGGTGCACCAGGTGATGTGGTTGACCTGGAGGTTTATAAAAAGAAACGAAATTATTATCAGGGAAATATACTGCGTTATCATAAGATTTCAGAGAAGCGTACAGAGCCGGTTTGCAATCATTTTGGCCTATGTGGTGGCTGCAAATGGCAACATCTAGATTACAAATGGCAGCTGCATTATAAGCAGAAACAAGTAAAAGACAGCCTGCAACGTATTGCCAAAGTAAAATTTTCTTCAATCAGTCCGATCATAGGATCAGAATTAGAATATCACTACCGTAATAAACTGGAGTTCACTTTCTCGAATCGGAAGTGGCTTACTGATGGAGCACCTTCAGGCACAAAAAACGATTCTGAGCTCAATGGACTGGGTTTTCATCTTCCGGGTATGTTTGACAGGATTCTAGACATTGACGAATGTCATCTTCAGCAAGAACCATCGAATGCAATCAGGCTTTTGATTAAGGAGCTTGCCTTGAAGCATCAATTAACGTTCTATGATGTAAGAAAGCATGAAGGACTTCTACGAAATCTTATCATAAGAACTGCAACTACCGGTGAACTAATGGTTATACTCGTAGTTGGGCACGAAGATCAACGTATTCAAGATTATATACTTCCTGAGATAAACAAACGATTCCCTGAAATCACTTCACTCATGTATGTGATTAATCCTAAAAAAAATGACACCATCAATGATCTGCCTGTTCAACTTTTTCATGGCAAGCCCTTCATCACAGAGATCATGAAGGCGCCGGTTAATGGGCAGGATGATATCAGTTATCAAATAGGTCCGGTGTCATTTTATCAAACCAATCCTATTCAGGCTGAACGCCTTTACAAAAAAACATTTGACCTTGCGAATTTTCGGGGTAATGAGCTGGTATTTGACATGTATACCGGCACAGGAACAATTGCAAATTACATTGCCCGCAGCGTGAAAAAAGTTGTAGGAATTGAGTATGTTGAGAAGGCCGTAGAGGATGCCCGGCAGAATTCAGTTATAAATGGAATAGAAAATACTGAATTCGTTGCCGGTGATTTAGCCCATATACTTGACGAAGTATTTCTTAATACTTATGGCTCACCTGATGTCGTCATAACCGATCCACCACGGGCCGGGATGCATGAAAAAGTCATTCGTCAGTTGCTAAATATGGAAGCTGGCAAAATCATCTACATAAGTTGCAATCCTGCAACACAAGCGAGAGACATCGCATTGTTAGATGAAAAATACACGATCAGATCTATACAGCCTTTTGACATGTTTCCTCAAACCCATCATGTTGAAAATGTTGTCCTTTTGGAAAGAAGATGAGCAATTGGTTAAATTGAAATTAATTGCAAGCCCTTTGTATTTATCTGAGTTGTTGTCTCTTTTATTAAAAGTGCATTGCAGATAGTTTTGAAGCTGAAAGCTGCCAGTAGGCCACCAATATCAAACAACTTATTGGCTGCAATCGTGTGTAAACTGTCTTTTGGAATTTATCATGAAATAACTTATTGATATCGGAATAATTTCATTAGTTTTGAGTATTAACATAAAGATAAAGATAAATGAACGATCCACAATCATTCCATTTTAAACTTCCCGAGGCGGCGAAAAATATATTCAATGAAGGTAAGGGCGAAATTCGCATTTTTGAAACTTATGAAGAAATTGCTGAGGCATGTCTTGGTCCGGAAAATGGCTTGGAATTCAAGGTTCAGTATGAGGTTGAAGGTAAGGGTAGGCTCACCGAGGCTATTGTTCATAAAGTGAGTAATGGCATTTCTGCCAATTATACAGAGCCCTATATGCGCCGTCGTGACCCTGACACCATGCTGATTGCCGATGACGGCCCTACTGACAAAGAGCGATTTGAAACCAGAATGGGTAAGCCATTTGATAGCCTGAGACAAGATACTATAGAATGGCTTAAAAATCAGGATCTGGGAGTATTCTTTTTTCAGGTAGGTCTTTTTGAAAACAGTCCTGTCGGATTGGCCATTGCCCCTGCTAACGCTGCTTTCTTTTCGATGGGACTAGCCATGTTACAAAAAATTGTACCGCTGGATTCCATCCAACCTGATACCGCCATTGAAACCGTGATCTTTGTTGCTCCTCCTTTTCGACATACCCATTTCGAAGGCAAACAAATAGTAGTGCATAATCGGCGGAAAGAATGCTATGAGATATATTCCTACAACCTATATCCAGGCCCAAGTGCCAAAAAAGGAATTTATGGCCTGCTATTAACCATGGGTGAAGAAGAAGGTTGGGTAACAACACATTGCAGTGCTGTTGAATCAATAAGTCCTTACGATAACGTAACACGTTTTATGCATGAAGGCGCAAGTGGAGGTGGTAAGAGTGAGATGTTGCAACACATTGTGCGCGAACCCAATGGCGATGTCATGATCGGGCAGAACAGCATCACCGGTGAAACACGAACCATACAAATTCCGCGTTTTTGTGAGATCAGGCCTGTTTGCGATGATATGGCCACAGTGCACCCATCAGTACAAACCAAAAGCAAACGTTTAAGGTTGATCGATGCTGAAAATGCCTGGTTTATACGTACAGATAACATCACAGGATATGGCGTTGATCCTGTACTTGAAAAAATTACCATAAATTCCGAAAAACCATTATTGTTTTTAAACATTAAAACCCATCCTGGAGGCACAGCTCTCGTATGGAATCATATTGAAGATGAGCCTGGTAAGCCCTGTCCGAACCCCAGGGTAATTGTACCACGCGAACTATTCGATAATGTAGTCAACGATCCGGTTTCTATAGATGTGCGTAGTTTTGGTGTGCGCACTCCCAGATGCACAGCAGAAGAACCATCATATGGCATTATTGGCCTGTTTCATATTTTACCTCCGGCACTGGCATGGCTGTGGAGGTTGGTTTCGCCCCGCGGACATGCCAATCCCAGTATTATAGGTAACGAGACAGGCATGGGCAGCGAAGGTGTCGGCTCTTATTGGCCTTTTGCAACCGGGCTTAAGGTTAGGCATGCCAACCTGCTTTTAGAGCAAATTAAGTCAAAAACTGACACAAGGTATGTGCTTACCCCTAACCAGTATGTTGGCGTGTGGAAGGTTGGATTCAGAGCACAACTACTTATGCGGGAGTATCTTACTCGTCGTGGCAATTCAAGATTCAGGCCGGCTCAACTTAGTCAGGCAAGATGCCATTTATTGGGTTATGAACTGGATTACCTCACTTTGGAAGGTTCAAAAGTACCTTCACGCTTCCTTAAAACTTATATCCAACCCGATGTAGGTTACAAGGGCTACGACAAGGGTGCAGAGATGCTGACTGAATTTTTCAGAAAAGAACTTGAGCAATACCGCACTCCCGAACTTTCTAAACTTGGCCACCAAATTATCGAGGCCTGCCTCAATGAAGCCACAGTAGAACAGTACGAGAAATTGATACCGAAATCCAGGTAATTTTCCCGATCAGTTATATTGCTTCTAAATCTAGAACCTTTTACTGCGTAAGGAACTAAAAAGTGTAGTATTAAAAAATTAATAACACCAGCCTGATTTTCAAGCTGGTGTTATCAATATCTAACTGATTTATATGGTACAGGTTTAGAAATGAAAGTCCAGTCCAATGGCCAGTACCAAAGCTTTTCGGGCATATGTTTCTCCGTAGGAGCCGAAATTTCTCACATCAGGAGAATAAAATGTACGCATGGCACCAAGGTTCAGATCAATCATTTCAGATGCCCTAAACAGCAATCCTCCACCAAATGAAAAAGTTGACAAGCTATGACCAAGATCAGTCTGGTATTCTTTCATCACTCCGGTTTCTGTAAAAAGGTATCCTGCACTCAACATGAATTTGTTACTTAACCAAAAGTCGACGCCCATAGCAAATTCCCATAAGTTTTTATCAATCACTTTATCGTTACTCACAAACTCGTTATTCAACATCTTACCATAACTGGCATCCTTGTCGAAATAAGTGTGGTAACCGGCACTCAACTTTAAACGTTCACTCAGATCAAACGAGGCTCCTATGGCAAGCATGGCTGGCATATCATTCGATACCTCTGCTCCATCAGGATAAAGGCCTACATCATCGACCTTAGTTTCATTCTTCACTTTTATCGATGCTTTGTGTTCGTATTTGATCCCAATATTTAAGGCATCAAAGTTGAGATTAATTCCAATGATAGGTACAATGCCTGTTCCGCTCTGCGATGCTTCGACTTCCTTGTTTGAAGTCGCTGCGGCATAGCCCAACATATTTTGCTGTTGTTGTTCAAAGGCAGGTGTTGCCTGTGCATAAGCACCTTGAATCTGAGCCATATTAAGCATCATAGGGTTTATGCTCGGATCAATCAATGCGAATCCGCCGGCGATGGCAGCAACTTCTTCCGCTGAAAGGTGACCAAGAGCTTGAGCCTGACCCAGGGTCAATTCACCTCCACCTCCTTGCACAAGCGGTTGAAGTGATTCAGCCACACCGGATAAATTGCCAAACAAGCCGGCCATTGAACTAAAAAATGTAGGCGCACTCTCCATACTACCGTCATATCCCAGAGGAGGAAATATTGGGTTGATCCTTACATCCCGAAGATAGCCTTCGTACATATTGTCGACCATAACATAACGTGCACCCAGGCTTAATGAAACCACCTCACTAACCTGATAGGTAAAAGCACCTTGTAATCCATAATAAACAGAGCTTCCGTTAAATTCAGTTTCATAACTATAGTCCTTTGTTGGAATTCCACTTTGTGAAAGTAAGCCCGGTAATGCAGCAACCTGCATTTCAAATGAAGGAAGACCATCCTGATAATCAGCGCTTCCTCCACCACCAATTGGATTAAAACCTACTGAAACTGCAACTTTGTTTCTTTTAAAAACAGCATAGACTGAAGGAAAAAGCGGGGCTTTTACATCACCAATAAAGGTATTTTGATTCAAACCGGGAAATGAGGTAGAAACAGTTCGTTCTTGCGAAATAAACTGGTTATTGAGTGACAGGTGAAAACCATTATTAAGTTGGGTTAAACCTGCCGGGTTGTAATAAACTGCATGGATACCCAGTGTTGCATCCTGAGCAGGATTACGAATAAAGCCTGCACTTTGGTTTGAATTTGTAACAATACCACCGGCCAGTACGGATAGGCCAATGACACAATAAATCAGGGTAAAAATGTATTTTTTCATAATATTTTGATTTAGATTCGAACACTAAAGTATTTTAATATTCTTTAATTACAAAAAAAGCACAAACATTTGTGGTTATTTAGAATGATTCAAATTAACAGCCTGAATCTCAGACGAGCAAGTATTACCCTAAAAAACCTTGAATTTGCCTGGCAGCATCATCGATATTTATCGATTCACCTTTTAGAATTATATGAGCCTGACTATACCAAATATTGCGTTGCCGCAATTGATTTTGAACATATTGTTTCAACTGTTCCTGGGATTTATTTTTTAGCAGGGGTCTTTTTTTCTTGGATTCAAGTAACCGCTTCACCAGTGAATTGGGATGCATCTCGATTAATACCGTTATACCATAATTCATCATCCATTGCATATTATCATAAAAGCAAGGCGTGCCACCACCGGTCGAGATTACTACTTTATTGAGCAGTACAGTTTCCTTGAGTAACCTGCTTTCAAGTTTACGAAACAAAGTTTCGTCATACTTTTCAAAAAAATCACGGATACTGATCTTATACCGCTGCTCAAATAATTCATCCAGATCAAATCTAAGATATCCCAATTTCTCAGCCAGTTTATGTGAAACTGTACTTTTGCCTGAGCCCATATATCCAATTACAAAAATGCGCATAAGCGGTCAGAAAAACTGGTAGATTCGTGTTTATCCTATTTCTTTTCTGTTGATCACCCGCATCGCGGCTTCCACAATATTCTGAGCTTCGAGGCCATATTCTGCCAAAAGCTCCTCAGGTTTCCCACTTTGACCAAATCGATCATTCACGGCCACCATTTCAATGGGAAGCGGCAAATGCCGTGACAAAAGACTGGCGATGCTCTCCCCCATTCCCCCGTACTTTTGATGCTCTTCGGCAGTTACGATACATCTTGTTTTCTTTACTGATTCCATTATTGATTTCTCATCCAAGGGCTTGATCGTATGTATATTGAAGAGCTCCACATCAATACCTTTCTCTCGTAGCTTCCGCATTGCTTCCACTGCTTTCCACACCAGATGGCCGGTAGCAAAAATGGTAACATCCTTACCTTCTTTAATGAGCTGTGCTTTACCAATCTCAAAAACTGAATTCTCAGGCGTAAAATTTGGCACCTTTGGCCTGCCAAATCGTAAGTAAACCGGGCCCTGATGATCTGCAACGGCGATTGTAGCAGCTTTGGTTTGATTATAATCGCATGGGACAACCACAGTCATACCAGGAAGCATTTTCATCATCCCAATATCTTCGAGTATCTGATGTGT
Source organism: uncultured Bacteroidales bacterium (assembly GCA_937926515.1). GTDB lineage: Bacteria > Bacteroidota > Bacteroidia > Bacteroidales > F082 > CALAZZ01. The sequence continues at coordinate 19,815 of CALAZZ010000252.1, forward strand.
GGCACCATCTTCTCCCAGGGTGATCCCGGCATGTGAAGCACAAATTTTAACATTCTTACCTGAATAGGCGATGGACTGCCTTATTTGATCGTATACCCTTCCGGTAGAGAAATTGGCAAAAGTCCCTGTAAATGGAATATAATCACCAATTGTGAGGCCGGCTGCCATTCCCATCATATTGGCCTCGGAAATGCCAACCTGAAAAAAGCGTTCAGGAAATTCTTTTTTAAAAGCATCCATTTTGAGCGAACCGGTCAGGTCGGCACACAGAGCCACAATCCTTGGGTTGGTTCTTCCTAATTCAACCAAACCGGCACCGAAGCCTGATCTTGTATCCTGGTAATTCTGAATAATCAATTCCATGTTTCTCTTTTTTGGGTATCTAACAGTTTAATAATCACCTATGGTCTCTTCCAACTGAGCCAAAGCACTGGCAAGCTGCTCATCGTTTGGAGCAACGCCATGCCATTTGTGTGTTCCCATCATGAAATCAACTCCCTGGCCCATCTCTGTTTTCATTAAAAGTAATTGAGGTTGCCCACTGAAGGCTTCCTTGCGGGCAAGTTTTAATTTTTCAACCACCTCTTCCATATCGTTACCATTTAGTGGAATCACTTTCCACCCAAAACTCTCATATTTCGCTCTGAGATTGCCTAACGGCATCACTTCATTGACAGGGCCATCAATCTGCTTGTCGTTATAATCAATAATGCCGATCAGATTGTCAATTTGGCGTGAACCGGCATGTAAAGCAGCTTCCCAAATCTGTCCTTCCTGTTGTTCGCCATCCCCCATCAGCACAAATACGAGTGAATCATCCTTATTAAGTCGTTTGGCAATGGCGGCTCCCAAGGCAACAGAAAGTCCTTGACCCAGCGACCCGGTAGCAACCCGCACTCCGGGTAAACCTTCCAAAGTGGCTGGATGGCCCTGTAAACGGGAATGAATGCGTCTGAATGTGGCTAATTCAGACAATGGAAAAAAACCACTTCGGGCCAAAGCACTGTAATACACAGGTGAAATATGCCCATTGGAAAGAAAAAACAAATCTTCTCCCTGAACATCCATATTAAAATTCCAGGGTTTATGTTGCAGTTCACTAAAAAAAAGTGCTGTAAAAAGATCAGCACACCCAAGCGATCCACCCGGATGACCCGATTGACAGGCATGTACCATACGGACAATATCACGCCGGATTTGACTCGCAATTCGATTAAGTTCTTTTATTTCAGGCATTTTTATTAAACTAAGTAATGTTGTAATTGGTGAAAAACGCACAATCAGTAAAAATGCAAATGTACTATATATGATCAATTTCTCATTTTGCATTTAAATCAAATCAGTTAACCTTAACTGAAATTTAGGAAAAAATAAAGCAGATTAGAACCTTAACCTTTATTTAGAAATGATTCAAATTGCAGTCTTAACCAAATCTAACCCCAATAAAGAATATTTTTGCCTTTTTCCAAGTAACTATTTGCCTTGCTCTAATTGTCCATAAACCTAAAAACTTAAATTATGACCTTTAAGAAAATTACCGTTATTATAATCATGATTTTCTCAAACATAAATCTTACCGCACAAACTAACTTCGAAGCAGGTTTCATCATCAATCATGAAGGCGATACTCTATTGGGTTTGATCGATAACCGGTATTGGGAGCTACACCCTACTTTTATTCATTTCAAGCACCTAAACCAAGAACAAACCTTCAGGTTTACTCCAGAAGATATTGCAGGTTTTGGAGTAGGGAAAATTGTTTTTCAAAGTCATAAAATTGAATTCGATAATAGTCCTTATAAAACCAATGAACTTAGTCGCAGTCCTATTCCGGAAATGATCGAAATGCGTGCTTTCGTTCAGGTATTGTTCGCAGGCGAAAAAAGTTTGTATCATTATAAAGATATTCACGGTAAGAATCATTTTTTTATTGATATCAATAATGAGCTTGTATGGCTGCATTATCGTCGTTATTTAAATGTGAATAAGCCACAGGCACGCAACACGGGTTTGTATATTGAAAATGTGGAACGATATAAAGGCCAGCTTTTGAGCTATCTGGACAATGACACCGGAATTAAATCCCATGTTGAAAAAACGTCCTATAACAGAAAAAGTTTGGTTAAATTGTTTCATCACTATTATGATGGTCATAACTACACCCCTCATTTTGTTCATTCTGACTTTAAGTTAAAAACCAAGATTGGTTTTGGTCTCATGGCAGGCATTAGTTTAACAAAAATGGATTTTAAAGGTCCCGCTCTACCATGGCTGTCAGAAGGACATTTTCCAACATCGACCAAGCCAACCTTTGGTGTGGGGATTGAGATCGTGTTCCCACGAAACAATTACAAGCATTCTGCTATTGGTGAAATAGTCTATACCTCTTTCGAAACACAAGATACCTATCTGCATTATCAAATGGGTGATTTTGAAACCTATAAACACACCTACTTTAATATTAGCTATTTGAAGCCCAGAGTATTGTATCAACACAACTTCAACTTCAATAATATAAAGCTATTTGGAAATGCAGGCCTGAGTTTTGGTATGCTGATGAATGATGAAAATGTAGAAATTACCGAGCGAAGGGAATATGGTACAATGACTTCGGAAACTAAATCCGAAGTAACCAACATACGCAAATTTGATCCAGGAATTGTTGCCGGAATAGGAATGAATTACAATGGTTTAGTGTTCAAAGTGACATATGAGATCAGCAAAGGCATTTCAGAGATTGTTGGGTTTTCGTCCGTGACAGACCGATATTACTTTACACTAGGCTATTCACTGTTTGATTAACTTTGCCAGAGAAAAACCAAGAGGCCATATTTATATAGAGATAACCGTAAAGTTCACTTAGTTACAAAGTAAATTAGAATTAAGACACAAAATCATATCAACCAATCAGCTTATGAGCCTGATCATCAGATGCCGTGTTTTGATAAGCTGACCATTAATCAGCCGGATGATTACGAGGGCCCTGTGGTCTGCACTTTATTGAGAAAACCTACAAATACCAATACGGGTAAAGCCGTATTGTACGTCCATGGTTTCAATGATTATTTTTTTAACAGCGAAATTGCTGACTGTTTTACCACACAAGGATTCAATTTTTATGCATTAGACCTACGTAAGTCCGGGCGCTCCTTGCTTCCACTGCAAAAGCTAAATAATCTCCGCAATATCAATGAGTACTTTGAGGATATCTCTGCAGCCCTGAAAATCATGGCAGATGAAGGATGCACAAAGTTATTGCTCTACGGGCACTCAATGGGTGGTCTTGTAACAGCACTTTATGTAAGTCAGTATGAAGGCAATGGCCTTATCAAGGCAGTATTCCTAAATAGTCCGTTTTTTGAAATGAATGAAAACTGGATTACCAGAAAGCTATTGGTGCCTTTGGTTTCAGTCTTAGCCAGGACAATGCCAAACGTCCCAGTGCCGGGTAGATTTTCGAGGTTTTATGGTCCGAGCCTGCATGAAAGCCAATATGGTGAGTGGGCCTACAACCTCAATTGGAAGCCGCATATGATGCCGTTGGTTAATATGGGATGGATAAGGGCAGTATACCATGCACAAAATCAGGTGAAAAAAGGAATTATCATCAAGCAAGCTGTTATGATGATGTGTCCGGTAAAATCGGTAAAAGGCCGAAAATGGAATGATGCATTTAGGTATGGTGATGCTATACTTAATGTGGATGACATGATTAAATACGCCAGGGGTATTAAAGGCAATTGTGAGATAATTACCCTTGAAGGCGCTGTACATGATGTGATGCTGTCAGTTCAGCCGGTCAGGCAAGAAGCTTTTCAAATTCTGCTCGAGTGGGTAAATAAAGTCATGTAAAATTTTTCTTACCCAAGCTGTAACCTCCAAACTTCTTGCTATGACATGTGTTTTATGCTTAACTTTGCAACCCTTTGGCACGTTTTGTGTTCGTAATGTAATGACATAAACATTTTGGGGCTGACCGGTTTCGACAGCAAGATGAATGGTTATGTAAGCATGCCGAGCCTTGCGATGACGCTCGTAAATCTTGATCGCACATCAATAACTGGCGAAAATAACTACGCTCTCGCTGCCTAATCGAAGTACAGTAGATTAAGGCTTCATTTCGTTGCAAGGCAACGAGACGAGACATCCCGCAGGCGGACATTCCTGTTGCCAACCTGAGCCCGGGGTGCTAATCAATAACGGGATAGCCGTGCAAAAGCTTCGGTTGCAGGGCAAAATGAAGAAGCTAAGATCTGGTTCAGGATGTCTGTTTCCTTACCAGGTACGAAAATCAACAACAGAATAAGCATGTAGAAAGCCTGATTGTTCCTTGTTTGGACGAGGGTTCGACTCCCTCCAGCTCCACAAATTTGCTTGTAATCTATTTATAATCAACTGTCTAGAAAAAGACAGACAGATAACTTCAAATGTTTTCAGACAGAATAGGGTTCGGGTATAAATAATTCTCTCCTCATTTCGTAATTTTGCAACCCATTTGGCTCCGTAGTTCAATGGATAGAATAGCAGATTCCGGTTCTGTCGGTTGGGGGTTCGAGTCCCCCCGGGGTCACAGTAGGGAGTGCATGGTAGTTCATGGCTCCCTATGTTTTTTACATTTTATATTGCTGTGTATTAAATGTTTATATAATTTAACAAATGTGCGTCTGAAAAAAAATGTAATTTAACTTGCATCTGATAAAAGAAAAATATTATTATTGCAGCAGATAATTAAACATTGATATATCAGTAAGTTATAATCAGCATATCAATAGATTACAAAAATCACCCCGATGAAACCTTGTTTTGTAAAAGCACAACCCCAACTGCTTTTCGTAATAGTGAACAACAATTTCCCTAATTAAATCATTCCAAAGCAAGTAAGGTAAGGTTCTACAAAACCAGTAAATCCAAATAAGTACCTAATTGAAAAACCATTCACTTTTTGATTAAACGCAAGTTCAAATGAAAACGGAAAAGAAAAAATCACGTCCTGACAGCAATTTCGAAGATGAATTCATACGAAAACCTGTAAAAAAAACTGAACCTAAACGTGAGCGTAAGCCCAGAATTTATGATTTGGATGATGAAGAGGAGTTGCCCGATTTTGATTCGCTTCTGGATGATGGGCTCAATTTCGATGATGACGATGAAGATGATTACTGATTATAAAAAAAGCCGAAAAATTACCTTCGGCTTTTTTGTTATACAGCCAAAAGTAAACTTGAATACCCATTAACCTTCCTAATCAAAACCCTTAAGATCAGCACTGATAAAAACTACGTCAGAAGCTAACACTTTGATCATTCTACTTTAATTAATTTTTTGGTCTTACTGATTGACTTTGATCGAAATTCCAAAACATATACTCCTGAAGGCAGCTTATTACCATCCATATCGGTTCCATTCCAATTAAATTTTGAATGCGCTCCCGGCATAAGTGGGCGCTCGTCTGATGCATAAAGGAGTTTACCTTTTTGACTAAAAACCTGCATTTTAACGGCTTCGAATTTGGGCCAATGGACAGTCACATCAACTTGATGGACGAATGGATTTGGTGAAACTTCCAGCAATACATTGTCTGTAGATTTGTTAATCTCAGGCAGATCGATAAACAATAAATGATCCATATTGAAATACCGGATCAACTCGATCATAAAACCCTTTCGCAACTCAAAATCATCAATAGACCCCAAACTTGAAAACTCTAATAAGGATCCTACTGTTTTATACAAGCCATCAGCATTAGCTATCATAGTATAAGTCTGTTCACCGCCATCTGTATGTATAAGCGGAATGGCCTCATCCAAAGGCACAAGATTTATGAATAAAATCGATTGCTCACCACTAAAACTAAAGCTGAAATCTGACATAAACGAATCTTCCACACCATGCAACTCACTGAATGAAAGTGGTGGAGAAAAATTTTGCTTATCAATTTTAAACTTGTTGTGCACCGGTGTATTGGGATCAGTATGCCAGAATTGGGTTCCTTCCAGGTATAAGCTGCCGCCGTGTTCAAGAAACTCAGCCAAAATATTGCCTTCTAACTGAGAGAGCTGTGTGTTCGAATAATACGTACCCAAACATACTATGGCTGCCCTATAGATATCCATTTTCTCTGGCAATACCTCAACATTTCTGTAGTCAATATTTAAACTATCGAGCACGGACATTAAAGCATTAACGGACTGATCATTTTTTGCTTTATTATAAACTAAAAAAGCGTATTGGCCGATGCTTGCCGTAAATGTGACATTTAGGAGGTTGCTTTCTGATTCTGTAACCGTTAAACTGAAAACTGCCTCGTGTTCAATAGGGCACTCAGCAGCGACTGACACTTCCACTCCCATTTCAACAGTCGAAAAAGGCTGGATGGTCCCAAAATCAAGCTCAGATGGCTGGTAAATAGTGATGTAGGGATCCTCACATGAAATTTCAGCCTTAATATTATTGGCTGCCATCCTGCCAAGATTGCTGAGTTTGATCATCATAGTAGCCTTTTCACCCGGATCAAGATGATTATTATCGTTGTCTTCTATTCGCCAGCCGGCAAAAACTGTTTGTGCAGCTGTGACTTCGTAGCTAATTACTCCAATTTGCTCGCCCAGATTCGATTCAAATGTGATGTCAGCAAGCAAAGTGTGACGGTCAGGACAGTTATCGGCTAGCTCAAAACTAAAGACCACTTTTGACTCGCTGCTGTTGGCCTGTATTAAACCAAAATAAGCCTGATCCTCTACAATCTGAATCCATGGATCATCTGACGATATACTCACAACCAGGTCAGTAATATCGGTTGTTGCCAAGTTATGTACAGTTAAATTCATGACCAGATTACTGCCTTTTTTCGTATCTTCTGCAGCAAGAAAGGTATACTCAAACCTCAATATATCTGACATTTGAAATATTCTTCGATCTGTACTTCGTTTGTCATCTTCAACTTTAATCGTTAAATTTGATATGCGACTGGGATCTTCAGGCTTACCCATCAGTGAACCCTCATCAGTAATGGAATAGCCCTGTGAAATTGGTTCCGGAACAAGTCGCCGTGCAAAATTCGTTGGCAACTCATTGTAATGACTGCCATGTAAGAGTGTAAAATCTGAATTATCCCCGGCAGATACACCGGCATACCATAAGATACTTTCTTCCACCAACAGTTCATTGTAATAAAACTCAATACTGCCATCGGGGTATAGAACTATTGCAAACTCACCATATCCAAGATTAACATCAGCATAATAAAGTGGTTGTTTCCACCGAAAAGCCGCCTTTGAGGCATCACCCTCATACCATATTCCTTCATCCTCCGAAAGGCGCGAATAATACTTGACAGGAGTAAACAAAAAAGCAGAGATATTGCGCATTGTTCGGAACAGCACATAAGTATCCTGGTAGTATGGCCAAGGGTAAATTTCAGGGTCAAAAAGGATAAAACCATCTTTATGTACAAATACCTCATTGTAGTACGACCCATAAAATGGAAAACTGAATTCAAGTTCTTGAGAAGCAAACTTATAATTTGGCCCTTCCAGTTCAAGCTCAGTTTGAACTATCTCAGGAAAATCAGCAACAAAGTATTGATGATGATAAGGTTGCACAAATTCCCAGTGGAAAGGTGCGATACCACCTTCAGATTCGAGTTGAAAGCTGGCATCAAATACCGGGATTTCTTCAGTTATGATTCTGACTTTATCAAATTGAGGCGTATGCCTTATTCGAAGCCTGGTAATATCATGATCAATGATCGGTATTTGCTGTTGTGCACTAACAATTTCTATGGGTTCAGTCTGCGTGTAATCGACAACAGCAAAGCTCAAAATTTCACCCTGCCCTTGCTGAAATGGGTCATTTTCGTGTACCTCAAGATAAAAGTCTGATGCCATACCAGGCTCAATATAGTTAAGTAAAGGGCTTAGATCTAGTCCGATCTCAATGGTTTTAAGACTGTCGTGTGTATTATAACCTTGCATATAGTTTGGACCTCCCTGGAAGTTGAAGGCCGGAAAATACAGATAATGTTCTGGTGTGTTCCGGTTGGTATCAGCCGAGACGCCTGCCACAATTCTAATATGTTCTCTTCGGTTGTGTTTTATTTTCAGTTTCATCGTCAACAGTGGCTCATAAGTCCGATGCACATCAATTACATTGATCATGCCATTCCATATCCCTCCATCGTGTACATTTTCAGCCAGGGTTTTATACATCATATAAGCGTAACCCGAATCCGCCCAGTCGGCCCCATAGGAGTTGGCAAATTTGAGCCCACCTATTTCCCAATCACGCATATCTACTACTCCATCACCATTTATATCAAGATGATTGGTATACTGTCCATCCCCATTGTAATCAAACCGGATGCTGTCATTATAACCAACAATCGTCATGGCGTGAGTAGCTACGTTGCCCGGGAATTGTGTGATTACTCTTTTCCCAGCTTCTGGTGTACCTTGGGGCAGGAATTGGAGTGACCATGGGCTGGCTGCATTGAAAATGGCCATCCCACCAATATCGGAACCTTCAAGTCTGTGTTTAAGCCAATGTTTGAGCGTGTAGAGTCCTTCCTCCGCAGAAACATCAATACGATAAACTTCCTTTATTCGATTCTGCATTGCCTGATGGTATTTCTCATAGCCTGTAAGCCATAGCCTTCCATCATCTATGGCCATGCCTCCATATTGGGCTATGGATGGTGATCCCAACATGCGCAATACCTCGAAGCTATGTAGGTAGCTAACACCATACCATCCATTATAAGTCATAAAATTGAATACGAAATGAGATGGAAAACTATTGGTCGAATCAGCTGCCGGAACATTGCGTGCACGACACATTTCATAAGTGAAAAGATACGATACCCCCGCTGCCTGGCCACAACTTGGCCCTATTTGATTGAATATTGGAGGAAAATACGGTAATTCAGCGTTATTAACAACCGGTGGTAGAATGTGATTGCGATGATGCGCGTCCATTTTGAGCTCTGGCAAATTCATGAACCAGACTGAGTCCTCTTTCCCAATAAGAGGCCTAATGTTTTCATGATATAGGGTTTCAAATGAGTTCTGTGAGTATAAACTGCCAGGAAGGTGAAATAGGAATAAAAGAAAGAAGAAGTAACGCATTTATATGTCAAGATTAATAATTATCAAGGCCAACACTAACAAGAAATAAAACCATTGAAACAATGCTTAAGTGCATGCGACTATTAACATGCTAATTTATATGATTTCAAATTATCAGAAATAAAAAAAAGGCCGATTTATAAATGTAAAGACTTAATAAATTGCATTGTTATGGTGTAATTAAATTTAAAAAGACAAAAAAAGCCGGTCTGAACCGGCTCTAGTCTTGTGAATTTTCTTCGGAAACACCTAAACTAAGACTGCTGCTTATTTGATTATACCACGATTACGCAAGAACGGTGCTTGATCAGGTTCATGACCGCGGAAGTTCACATATAATTTCATAGGCTCGTCCGTGCCTCCCTTTGCAAGGATGTTGTAGCGGTAATTGTTTGCTGTTTCTCGATCGAAAATACCATTCTCTTTAAACAGTTCAAATGCATCTGAATCAAGTACTTCAGACCAGTAATAACTATAATATCCGGCTGAATATCCCCATACAAAAATATGGTTGAAATAGGTGGACCGATAACGAACGATAATTTCGGGTATCAGGCCGGCATTGTTAAGTGATTCTTTCTCAAATGTACGAGTATCGCGTAATTCTAAATCAGCCAGCGTATGCCAGTCCATATCAAGAATGGCAGCCGACAGGAACTCGGTAAGTATGAACCCTTGGTTAAATGTCCCACTTTCAATGATCTTTTCTACATACTCAAACGGAATCACCTCTCCGGTTTCATAGTGACGTGCATATACTTCCAACATTTCAGGCCGTGGAGCCCAATGTTCCATAATTTGAGAAGGTAATTCAACGAAATCACGTGGCACATTTGTACCACTAAGGCTTTCATAGTTAACATCTGAAAGCAGTCCATGCAGGGCGTGTCCCATTTCATGAAACATGGTATTGACTTCATCCCAGCTCAACAGTGCTGGTTTATCACCGCTTGGGGCGGTAAAATTATAACAAGTCGTAACAACAGGTGTGATCATTTCACCATTTTCGCGTGATTGCTGCCTGAAGCTGTTCATCCAGGCACCTCCACGTTTTGATTCACGTGGAAAGAAATCCTTATAGAGGATTCCAATATGGTCACCATTGGCTTCTTTAACCTCAAATACCTGAACATCTGGATGATATTTTGGTAAGTCATTCCGGGCTTCAAATGTGATGCCCCACAATTTGTTGCACAGTTCGAAAATACCATCCCTTACATTCTCAAGCTTAAAGTATGGCCTAAGCTGTGACTCATCAAGATCATATTTCTCTTTACGGAGAATCTCGGTGTAGAAATTCCAATCCCAAGGTTCAAGTTTGATCTGATCACCACGACGATTGATTAACTTTTGCAGTTCGTCTCTTTCCTTCTTCGACATTGGTACTGCGGCACTCATCAGATCTTTCAAAAACTGTTCCACAGTCTCATGTGTTTTAGCCATGGTTTCTTCAAGGGTAAAATGTGCATGATTGTCATAACCGAGCAATTTTGCCCGTTCTACGCGAAGGGCAGTCATGCGCGACGCCAGCTCTTTATTATCGAATTCATTATCGTTATCTCCCCGCATGAAATAGGCTGTATGCATATGTTCGCGCATTTTTCGGTTTTCGGCGAAGTTCAATACAGGGAAAAAGCTTGGGCTGTGCAAGGTGAAGAGCCAGCGGCCTTCTTCTCCGGCATCGGCAGCAGCCTGAGCGGCAGCTGCAATTGCTGTCGGTGGAATACCAGCCAGATCAGCCTCATCATCAATGAGTAAGCTGAAATTATTGGTTTCGGCCAACACGTTCTCTCCATACTGTAATGAGAGCAGAGAAAGCTCTTCATTTATAGCACGCAAACGTTCTTGATCTACAGCATTGAGCAAGGCACCCCCTCGTACAAAATTTTTATATGTTCTTTCAAGCAATGTCATTTGTTCCTGGTCAAGGTTCAAATCATTGCGACTGCGATATACCGCCTCAATTCGCTGAAAAAGAACAGGGTTTAACAAAATGTCATCAGAGTGTGCCGACATCATAGGTGATATTTCCCTTGCTGCCTGCTGAATGGCATCATCGATCAGCACGGAGTTGTAATTATAAAAGACACCCCCAACACGTTTAAGCAATGCACCGCTGTATTCCATCGCTTCGACGGTGTTTTCGAATGATGCTAGCTCTACATTGTTAACAATGGCTTCAATTTCAGCTTTTTGTTCAGCGATGCTTTTTTCAAAAGCCGGAACAAAATGTTCGGTAGAAATCAGTTCAAATGGAGGTAAACCAAATGGTGTGTCAAACTCTTCGAAAAATGGATTCGATTCGATGGTACGGTCACCAGCAGGTGCGCAGGAAGTAATCATCATAATAACAATTAAAATGGACAATAATGTTTTCATAATTAATGGTTTTGAATAATTTGATCAGGCTGCGAAAATAGTGAAAAACAGCATTTCTTTTACATGATAAGGCAATAAAAAAAGCAGCCACTTTCTGACTGCCTCTTCGATATTGATTCAATAAAATGAATGATAAACACGAAGATATATTAGCCGATTAACAAGCAGAAATCGGCTATTTGATCATCAGGATTTCTTGATTTTAATGGTACATCCAATAGCCCTGGTAGTAGCAGGATCAGGTTGATTTCCCTCCATCAAATTTTGGATAGCAGATTCCACATAGCGTTCTGTAGCAGCATCTGCATCTTCATGATTATTATCGATTGCTCCAATATAACGCACTATTAGATCACCATCTTCCCTGTTCAATAAGAACACATGGGGTGTACGAGTAGCACCATACTCCTGAAATACAGTCTGATCAGCATCAAGTAAGTAGGGATAAGGAAACTGTTTCTGTTCTGCCCTGATTCTCATGTTTGAAAAGCTGTCAGCCGGAACAATTGTGGAGTCATTCGGGTTGATCACGATCACAGGGTATCCCATGGGTGCAAATTTTTTATCCAAAGCAATCTTTCTGTCTTCATATGCAACTGAATATGGGCAATGGTTACATGAAAACATTAGAATAAAACCTTTGGCATCAGGGTAATCACTCATGGAAATCATTTTACCATCAACATTCATTAAGCGGAAATCATTGGCTTTGTCGCCAATCTTATAGCCATCGGCATAGCTGAAGCCGAAAACGGCCAGGATGGCAACTAATAGAAATACTCTTTTTTTCTTCATTTAATTAATAATTATTTGTTCAACAATTGCATTAAGTTCATCATAGGTATAACTTCCTTCATGGAAGTTACGAAAGCCTTGTTTCTCATTATATATAAAAGTAGCCGGTATTGCACCTGACCAGCTTTCATAAACCTGGGGTATCCATTTGTTGGCATCAGGTTCATGAAGCATAAGGACTTCAGATTTAATTTGATGCTGGTCCATAAAAGGCAGCACCCTATCCTCGAGATTACGCCTGAAATCAAGATTCACAAGGATCATTTTGAATTTTCCATCCTTGTACATTTCATTAATTCGTTCGAAATCGGGCAACTCTTTAACGCATGGAACACACCATGTTGCCCAAAAATTGACTACATATGTGGTATCATTCGATTTGTGAAGCAAGGGTTTAAATTGCTCAAAATTGTATACTTTCACCTGAGATGAGAGCTCAGCTGTTGAAAATAACAGTATAGTAGTGATTATGAATATATGTAGTCTCAACATCGTGGCAAATATAATAATGCCTGATAATCAAAAAACAGGCTTAACTTTTATTAACAAGCATATAACAGGATTTAACGCATTAAGTTCAATCAATAAATCCAAAATCCCGTTTTCGCAGGTTAATAATATAATTCGATAATTTTGCTTCAATTAAACCAAAACATCATTTTCATGAGACGATTTCTATTAGCAATGAGCATGATCTTGTTATCTACAATAATGAACGCACAATTTGCACTAACCGGAGAGTTCAGGTTCAGGCCTGAATATCGGGATGGCTATTCAGAACTTAAAACAAAAGATGTTGATGCATCCTTGCTTATGGCTCAACGAACAAGAATCAGTTCAGAATATATAAAAGATTGGTTAAAGGTACGGTTTAGCTTTCAGGATACACGTTTATGGGGTAGTGATAACCAGGTCAGCAGCACTGGTATGTTCGGAAATACATCAAGTCAATCGTTTTATGAAGCATGGGTTGATATGTCATTTGACACTTATTCATCCATAAGAATAGGCCGCCAGGCATTGGACTTTGATGATAGCAGAATCCTTTCACGGCGCAACTGGAACAACAACGGTTTAAGTTATGATGCGTTGAAATATAGGTATTTAAACAAAGGATGGCAATTGGATATAGCATTGTCATATAATAATTTCCAAACCAATGTGTTTGGCAATGAGTTCCCTGGCGACAGGCTGCGGACATTAAATTTCATACGATTGAACCGTCAGTTTACGCCAAGCTTTTCAGCCAGTGTAATTGGACTTGCCACAGGAGTAATGAAATCAGCTCAATCAGAAACCATTTATATCAAAGGCACTTATGGGACCAATTTGGTTTTCAGAATAGAAAATTTTGACATATTTGGCAGCTTCTATTATCAAACAGGCAAACATAGGGATGGAATGCATGTGTCAGCTTGGAACCTTAACAGCAAAGCCACTTATAAATTGGGTAATTGGGAATTAAGTGCAGGTATCTCGATGATCTCAGGTAACGATAATGAAGATACAAAATTAAATAGTTTTGACTTGTTTTATGGAGCAAGGCATGGCTACTACGGCCATATGGATTACTTTAGTAAACTTCAGCCGGTTACCAATAACGGTGGATTGAATGATATTTTCACAAGCTTAAGATGTAAAATAAGCCCAAAAACCAGCTTGTATCTGGACTATCATTATTTTATGCTGAACCGGGAGGTAATGGACCCGCATCCCACTTCACTTTTTTCAGCACTTGACAAACCATTGGGATCTGAAGTTGACCTTGGGTTTATTGCAAATATAAATGATATAGTAAGCCTGAGAGGTGGATATAGCTTTATGGTTCCTACCGAAACCCTGAAAATACTACAAACGAGCACCACCGAAGCTGAGTTCTCAACCTGGATATGGCTCATGCTTACAGTAAAACCAACGTTTATTGTAAGCAATTGACATTGATCACTACTGTATAAACTTTTTCAGGTGATAATTCGGCCTTGGCTATTCTGTATTAAGGATTAGGTTGATAATAGAGACCGCATCCAAAATATCAATAATTCCATCATCATTTGCATCAGCATTAGAAGCACAGAAAGGCTCTGGATCATATTCAAGAATTGAATTAATGACGGTCACTACATCCAGGATGTCAACGGTTTCATCACAGTTTGCATCACCTGTAATAGTAGAAACCGGATCATCTTCAACATGGATCAAAAAAGTACAGGTGGAAACTCCGCAATCATCTGTAATGGTGTAGGTTATTGTATGAGAACCAATCCCCGCACCCTCAGGATTAAATATATTCTGTGAAACCCCGTTACCAGAATAGAATCCCCCTTCTGGTTCAGCACCAGATAACGCCAACGGATCATCACTCAGAAATACCTGAATATTTTCAGGACAAAACATTTCTGGTAGTTCATTAACTACTATGCTAAAGGTACAACTGCTGGTACATCCCGCATCATCGGTATATGTATAAATGATCTGGTGGCTACCGATGCCGGCAATTTCGGGCATGAAATTATCACCTACTACTCCTGTACCGCTATAAACTCCACCCGAAGGTGTTGCCATATCCAGTTCAAAAGGCTCGTGATTAAGACACACTGCAAGGTCGCCGGAACAATTAACCTCAGGCAAAGAAAAGACCTCAATGATGAAATGACAAGCAAAAAAGCATCCTTGATCTGACTCAACTACATAATCAATATGGTGCATGCCTGGACCAGCTATCTCCGGAGAGAAATAATTCCCGGAAATACCTTCCCCATAATATATACCACCTTGCGGAGTAACCATATCAAGCAATAGAGGTTCATGATCGATGCAGAGTTCAATATACTCGGGGCAATTAACATTTATATAGGTTAGCAAATTAATTGATGCACCTTGCCAATCATCAATTATATTCTGTCCTTCACCATTATCCAAAAACACATCGGAAAGGCCAATATCTAACACTACATCACCAATAGTTGAATTGACTAATATTCCAATTGCAACCACAGCACCTGAATCACCTGAAAAATAGCTCTGAGTTGCAGATGATGCTACAATATGGATTTGATCAGGCTGCATCATCTCAAATTCAAGTAAATGGTCATCAGCACGATCAGTCAGGTATGAAAATGCAGGATCGTCATAAAACGCTAAGCCGTCAGGAAGTTGAAGAGTGAATGATAAAGCACTAAAAGGTAAATAATTATCAACATACATGAGAACTGTGATGGTATCATTCGGGCAGGATTCCATTTCCTGCATATAAAGCATATTAGGAAATACGGATTGTGCGCCCAAATCAATGGAAATCTGATTATTCACTGGATCGTTACTGAACACATTTAGTACTCCATTATAATTTCCGGGAGTTGGATGATGGAAATAAACCTCCAGTTCATAGAATGATTCTGGTTCAACCAGAAATGGCAATTCCTGACTTGACCAAAACGATGTGTTCGTAAATGTCAAGTCATTAACAATAAGGTTTGCCAGGCCATTATTGTAAATAGTGAGGCTCTGCATGGCAGTATCCACTATTAACACCTGGCCAAATTCCAGTGTATCAGGCACGACTATTTCGGGAGCCAGTATTTCAACCTGTCCGTCATAAAAGGCAGTTACAATATTCTCATCAAAAATATCTGTTATAAACACATTGGACAATGATAGTGGATAAATACCCGAAGGACCATAAATGTTAAAAGAGATCGTTACAACAATTCCTTCATTACCCAGGAATTCATCTTGCCTTGGCGAATAGGCTTCAACACGGAGGATGTCCAAATCAATCATTTCAGCCGTAACAATATGATCAGTCTTACGGCCTGATAATACAGCTGATCCATCAACAAAGTTGAGTGATTCAGGTAGGGTCAGGTCAAAACGGAATCCGGAAAAGGTTTGCATATTATTGATAGATAAACTAAGCGTTCCCTGCTCACCGGAGAAAGCCATCATTGATCCACAATGCAATTCATTAATTACAAATGAATTGGCCAGAAGTCCTACTTCCAAGGTAGGATGATGCGGATCACTGGAGTGGATGGTCATGGTTTCACTAAACTGGCCAGCTATCTGAGCCTGAAATCGTATGGTGACATCTTGGTTCTCACCGGGACCAATACCGAAAGAAGTGCTTCCTACGACAGAAAATAATCCGCTTGTGAAGGTTAAATTTGTCACAAACAGCTCGATGCTTCCATTGTTACTAATGATAAGCACTCGGTCTTCAGATTCACCTAGAGGAACATTTCCAAAATCAAGTTCATCATCACTCAGTCCAATGTTTGTTCCAAGTATGGTAACTGATCCATTAACCACTCCTGTTAAGATATTCTCTCCTTGTATGTTTCCTAAAACAGAATTTTCAGGAATTAAAGGATAGACTCCTGCTTCAGAACCGGCAAGCAGGTCAAACGTGAATATCGTACCGCTGTTTCCCAAAAAGTTGCTGTTTCCTAATGAGAAAATAAATACCCTAATGGTATTTTCAGGCAATTGAGCAACTGATATTATATGGTCGAATTGTCTGTCAGGATTAAGCTGTCCGGATCCAGGAACGAAGCTTAACTGACCATCCAGCACAAAATCCATTTGTAGACCTGTGAATGCATCTGTGTTTTCCACATCAACGTGAACGGTTACCGTACCATTTGGATTCGTTTGTTCATTGCTGACGATCAAGACGTTGGAAGCATTGACACCATCCACCAAAACTAAACTCAGCATCAGCAAAACAATTAATACTTTCAGATATGCCAAGCTGTTTTTAAGGTATAACCTAACTGATCTCAATTTCAACCCAAATACTTTCATCTGTTAGCTTTTTCAAATTCATACGAAGGCGCTGTTGTATTACCTGAACAAGCTCAAAAAACATCTCAAATGCTGAAGATTCATCCAAGTTTAGTTAAAAAGAATATCCATTTGATCTTAGTAGCTATCAGATAAAACTATCATATGCGCCAGAATATTATGTTAGAACATGAGCAAAATAAATCACTCTGTCTTTTCAGGTTTATATTGGAATCTTCGTTCATTCAACCAGGCAACGATAGCAATGACAAAAATTATTGCTACGGTATAATAAACAAAGGTTGGTATAGGCACGGGATCACCAGCTGCATAGGAATGCAAACCAGAAAGGTAGTAATTGACTCCAAAGTAGGTCATAATCACAGAGCTGAATCCAACAAGGGTAAACAGGCTAAAGTTATAATCCGTTCTAAGACCCGGGATATAACTCATATGCACTATAAAAGTATAAACAAGAATGGTCACCAGCGACCATGTTTCTTTCGGGTCCCATCCCCAGTAGCGGCCCCATGACTCATTAGCCCACACGCCACCCAGGAAACTTCCGATTGTAAGCAGGTATAGTCCAATGATCAGGGTGCGTTCATTGATATAACTTAGTTCTTTAATCTTGACACGCAGGAGTAAATGGTTTTTATTCGATTTTAAAATCATCATGATCAAGCTGATGGCACCAAGCAAAGCCCCAAGGGCCAGAAAACCATAACTTGCTGTAATGATAGATACATGAATGGTAAGCCAGTACGATTTCAGCACAGGCACAAGGTTGGTAATCTCCGGATCAAGCCAACTCAGGTGAGCAACCATCAGAATAATGGAAGCCAGGATGGAGGTCGCTGCAATGGTCATTGGCGACTTTCTTGAAAAAATTAGCCCTGCGAGCACGGTAACCCATGAAATATAGATCATGGATTCATATCCATTACTCCACGGTGCGCGCCCTGCAATATACCAACGCATAGCCAAACCAACTGTTTGCAAAAGAAAGAACACAATTATGATGATATAAAACACCAGCATTGATTTCTTGATAAACCGGATTTCCTTGAAGATGTTAATAAAAACAAAGATTAACATAATCACACCTACAAGTCCAAAATAATTCCCAAGGCGGTCAAAAATCATTAAATCATTGTATAATATCTCCATATTAATTTTCGACTCAGATGGCATGATCTCTGATCCAAACTTACGTTGAAAATCCTTTATGCCTTGCAGCAACAATTCGGCCTCGCTCATATTTCCTGAAGACAAGGTCATAAAATAGTACGGCATGACCTCTGCAATAAATGCCGAATCATCAGGATTGATGCCCGACACATTTGATCCCGGAGTATACCATGTTTGGTATGGATCTGAAGGATCAGGCAATACACGAAGCAATTCGCCTGTATATACCAGGTAAGATATATTTACACGTTCATCAACAGCAATGACATCATTGTCAAACTTACTCCTTTCGGCAGGTTTGCGCTCATAGGCTTGCGATACCAGATCACGTAATTTGTATCCTCCCCCCTGCGAAAAATCAAGGAAATTGGTAAAGCTGGCATACCGCCCACTTATTCCAAGATAACGCTGCAGTTCAGGATGAGATACCCTGATCATTGGAACGGTTTGCCATCTTTCAGGTGAGGTAAGCATACCAAGCAAAACCTGGTCTGAGGTAAGCCCTTCCCAGCTACTTTTGCGGCTGATTTTTCGCAGCATTTCGCTCGAAAGTGTATTCACCGGCTTCAAACGGCCATCATAATCCTGAACGAGAATATGCCCAAACCTTTTGGCATGATCTGCATCAACCGGAACCATAGGACCTCCCATAGTAGATTGGTGGTCATGTTGGTGATCATGCTGATGTTCTTGTTGGGCAAAAGCAGGCAACACCATGAATGAAACGACCACAATACCTGCAATTTTCTTCTTACTCTGTCTGACTTGATTCGCTAAACGGCCTAATAGAGCAAAACGTGTTTTCCGGCTGATCAATGACAGCGCCATTCCAAGGGCTAGAAGAAAATACCCCAAATAGGTCACGAAAGTACCTGCAGCATCCTTATTTACTGATAGTATAGTACCTTTCTCGTCTTTATCATAGGATGATTGAAAGAATCGATAACCTCCGTAATTCAATACATTGTTCATGAAAATTCGGTAATCCTTCTCAAAGTCTTTTCGTTCGTCAATAACGGTAACCTCACTGGCATAGGATGATGGGCTGTTGGAGCCCGGATATCTTTCAAGGTCAAACTCTCTCAGGTGCAATGCAAAGGGAAGGTCTAAAATTTTAGCACCATACATCAACGTCATATCCACTCCATTCATGGTCAAAGTATTCTTTTGACCAAGATATCCATGTCCGCCACGCAAAATAACTTCCCGGGTTTCTCCACCTGAAGAAACCTCTACAACCAAAGCATTCATAAAATTCATATCACGACCTTCGTAGGTTCGGTAGTCTGTTTTGCCACTGTCGTACACCTCGCTCAGAACAATGCGCAGATCACCAATTCCATAGAGTTGACGCATATTGAAGGGACTCCATTGGTAAGCTGCAATGCTATCATTGGACCCACCCATCATTGACATGACCGTAATCATCTCTGGTGCACCGATCGAAGCCATTCCCTCAGAATAGGTCAAATTTATGATTGCACTATCGTAGGCTACGTCAAAACCAAATGTATGTCCCAGGAATTCTTTAAGATCTCCCTGTTTCAGGATCAGGTTATTTCTGCCACCCTCAGGCGTGGAAACAACCATTACCAGATACGGAACACCACCTGGCCCTCTTACAAGTACTTCTTGTGCGTTAGGAATATATTTTACTGACTGGAAACTAAATTGTTTTCCATCAATACTGATTTTATCGCTGTAGGCCCGTTGCGAAAGTGGTGAAAGTATAATTCGCTTATCACTATATTGGGTTTCACCATTTTTGGTCAGTTCAGCCATCACATAGGTATCATCAGAAAACATGGTGTTTTCTGTTTCACCTTCACGAATGTGCATAATTCCTTCGTATCCTACATACCTTGTAAGACCGGCTCCCAGGAGGATGACAATGAATGATATGTGAAAAGTAAAAACTACAAGTTTTTCCAATCTGTACATTTTATATTTTATTACATTGGCAACCAGGTTAATACCCAACATAATCTGAAGCCCTTCAAACCACCAGCTGTTATAAACAATTGCTTTAGAAGCAGGAGTACCAAAATCGTTTTCGATGAATGTAGCAACGCCGGATGATACGGCAAATGCAATAACCATCAACCCCATA
Organism: uncultured Bacteroidales bacterium; assembly: GCA_937926515.1. GTDB lineage: Bacteria > Bacteroidota > Bacteroidia > Bacteroidales > F082 > CALAZZ01. The sequence goes on from CALAZZ010000252.1 coordinate 40,194, forward strand.
AGCTCCATGGAGAATAATATATTGAAGACTTTTTTCATATGATCGATTTTTTTAAATGTTCAATAATAATCTGGCCAAAGATAGGTCAATTTGGCAAATCTTTATTAAACTAATCAAAGCTTAGCATAGCGATATATATAACCTGGGAAATGAAAAATTGACAAAGGATATCGGTGCAGATGCGATCTCATCTAACCTTTAAAATTAGATGCTCTTCAATTAATCTCTTATTTTTTAAGATATCACTATGGTGTAATGGGATAAGAATGCTTTGAAAAAAAGAAAGGTCTATTCAAACAGCATTATTCTTTGCTCTTGATCATCACGTCTATGGCACCTACGCCAAATTTCTGCATGGATGCAGTCCGTTGTTCAATTTGTTCAAAATCATCAAGTGCCTGAACTATCGCATTTTTAAGCACTCCATTACCAACACCATGTATATAGGTTATTTTTTCATAGTCGTTGCGCATTGCACTGTCAAGTGTCTTTTTAAAATAATCCATTTGAATATTGAACATGTCGCGGCTTGAGAGTCCTGCAATATTCTCCATGATTTCACCAATATGAAGATCAACAACTGCTATGCCGTCTGCTGTACGGTGTTTGTCTATCAGGGCTTTTTCCCTGATAATTTGCTTATGAGGTTGTTCTATTACACGTTCATGCATTAAGGCTTGTTGCAGGCTTCCACTAATTTTGAGTTGGGAAAGTGTATTCAAATTTAGCATAATGGCTTTGTCACCCAATATTGCAGACATGGAATAACTGCCTTCCTTGTAAAACCGGCTGGGTTTCACATCAAATGGTGCATACAAAGGCTGGTAGGCCAGATCTGATTGTTCAAAAACCAACATCCCCTGAACCATTCCGGTACACCAATCATTGAGGTCATCGCGTGAAATGGTATCAATCACAATTTTTGAATTTGGATCAATCTGCCCGTAATCAGCATTACTAAATCCATCTTTCAGACTGAGGGTGATGCTGTACAGCATGATTGCAGGAGTATGATTTACGAGCACTACATCAATTGGACCGGTTAAAATCCATTGTTGCTCATGTGGCAGGTATGCCAGATATATTCCTTCAACCTCAGGATTCTTGGCGAATCGCCGCAAAGCTGTTTTGCGTGATCTCTCTGCTTCCTCCAATTGTGCTTCCTGCTCCCGACGAACTGACTCGATTTGAACCTCAAGCTTTTCATTTACAACCCTTTCACCAACCAATACAATTTCGTTGATAAGTACCGGAATCTCGAAACCATCCTCAATAGCGATGAGCACCATCCTGCTGTCAATCATTCTGACAACAACACCTCCTCCCTTTTCATTCAAAAATTTAACCTTATCCCCTGGTTTGTACTTTATCATATGGATCATTTATTTTATTAAGAAAGGATGCAAAATTAATCAAAAACAGCACTTTGTATGACAGGCTTGATTAATTCATTTTTGGCCTGGTTACCGAAGTCCGTTTTAGCTTGACTTCATGAGAAATTGGTGCTATTTTTGTGGCAAATGCATTCAAACCGTTAAATTTTCAAACCAATGCAAAACAAATATTTCATTTTCCCTTTCTTGACGATGCTATTCCTGTTTTGGGGGTGTGATAACGAACAAGACACAAATCCTGAAGAAATAAGTGGGGCGTTTAGTATCAGAATCTCCCATACTGTTGACCACAATTCACTTATCACCAATAATATGATCTATACCAATGCCGCAGGCAACGAATATATGGTTACCGAAGTGCAGTGGTTTATTTCTAATCTTAAATTAGTAAAGGCGAATGGTGACATGGTAACGATCAATGACCAGGAAGGCATTTTCTATATTGACACCGATGTTCCGGAGAGCTTGTTGATTATGCCGGCAGATCAAATCCCGGTTGGTGAGTATAGTGGGATTGCATTTACTTTTGGATTTGATCAGGAAAACAATACTTCAAACCGATTCGTGAACCCTCCTGAATCCTTTATGTTTTGGCCGGTTTATCTTGGAGGAGGCTACCACTATCTTAAATTGAATGGTAAATGGATAAATCAAAAAGACCAACTGGCAAATTTTAATTTTCATTTAGGCATTGGCCAGCTTTACGATTCCACAGCAGCAAAATCAGAAATGGTTGATCTTTCCGAATGTTGTGCACCACTGCATTGCGAAGGGTATACACCTCCCAGCGACAATAAAATTCTGCCGGTAATTGAATTTATTCAAAATCATTTTGAGGTGATACTTGATAATACAAAATTCAGCATTACCGAAGAACGTCCAATAGTGCTTGAGCTGGAAATGAAAATTGAGAAATGGTTTGAGGCACCTCATGTTTACGACCATAACCAATGGGGGGGCAGCATCATGCAAAATCAACAAGCCATGCAACTGGGTTGCGAAAATGGTCATGATGTTTTTGAATTAAATATACTTGAGTAGTCCTGCAGGTCTTGACTAATAATTTGACAAGTAATTGATTATGATGGGAAATTTTTATGGGCTGGCTCCAGTTGTATTGATTTTTCTACTGTTTTTTTCTTTGGCCTCGTGCAAGCAGAATAAGGATGAAGATGAACCCAAACACGAAACCACCCCTTATATTATTGAGATTCCATTTGGTTTTCCCACAAAACTGAATATCCCAGAGGATAACCCTATGACCGAAGAGGGTGTTGAACTTGGTCGCTATCTATTTTATGATGGCCGTCTTAGTGGGCGTACACATCCGGATTCATTAATGAGTTGTGCTACATGTCATATCCAGGCCAACAGTTTTGAGGCAGGAATCGATCATCCTGTTTTTGAAGGAGGCTTTGTACATGGAATCACTGGTATTCCAACTCATAATGTGATGCTTCCTTTGATTAACCTGGTCTGGAATCATACCGGCTATGGCTGGAATGGCTTTGTATATAAAGACAATGATGATCCTAATTTGAGAAACCTCGAAGATTTTGTGCGCCTTGCTGTTGAAGCTGAAGATGAATTATTTAGCGACACCACAAAGGTTAAGAATTTGTTCCAAACCATCGAAGGTTACCCCGAACTTTTCTGGAAGGCATTCGGGAGCAGCGCTGTTACTTTCAGGGATATTGAAAGGGCAATTGCTCAATTTATTCGTACCATTATTTCAGCTGACTCCAAATTCGATAGGTTTTTGCGCGGCGAAGCCCAGCTTACCTCCAGTGAACTAAATGGTTTCGTGCTGTTCACTACCGAAGAGGGAGCTGATTGTTTTCACTGCCACGGAGGATCAGGAAATCCATTGTTCACTACTCATTTGTATTACAATAATGGCAAAGATTCAATTTTTGACGGGCTTTATGACAGGTATTCCGTAACAGGCAATCCAAGGCATCTGGGGGCATTTAAAGCTCCTACCCTTCGTAATATCGAGCTAACCGGACCATATATGCATGATGGCCGGTTTAAAACACTTGATGAAGTAATCGACTTTTATTCGCATCATGTACTCCTGACACCTGAAATTGACCCTTTGATGCATCATGTATTAAATGGAGGTGTACAATTAACACCAAACGAAAAAGCTGATTTAAAAGCTTTTATCCATAGCCTGCATGACGAAAGCTTTCTTACTGATCCGGCTTATGCACACCCGGGAAAGTTTCCTGATGAAAAATAAGGCCAATACATTTTCAATATTTAAAATAGCGGCATCCTAAGCTCTACATGACCTTCAAAAACTGGTAATTTGTAGCATCCATAAAATGAAGGATCGCTTTGGTTAAAGGCAAAAAAAACCTACTTTTACGGCACTTATGCAGATACTAAACTTCAAACCAAAGCCAAGTATAACTGTATTTCTCTCAATTTTTTTTGATGAGAAGGAACATTGGCTTGAGGTTGAAGATAAATTGCAAATACTCACTGACCTTGTTCGCCTAATAAGGCCATCAAACCCTAAAAAAGTTGACCGGATAGAACTCACAGAGCTTCTTTTTGTTCTAAAAAATCATGATGCCGTCAGGCAAAACCTATCCATCTTTCTAAAACAGATCTTTAGCAATAAACCCTTTAAGCAAATCCTGACAGATGCTGCCATATTACAGGATGTCAATTTTTTTGGAGAAGTAAGAAAAAGGTTGTTTGCCAAAATATTACCCTTGCAGCCCGCTAAACAACGTACCGCCTATATTCTTAATCAGGTTTTTTACAAGAAGAATGATCCGATCTGGATCAGTAAAATTCCAATTGAACAACTATATGAGCTTTATGATCTGCTTGGATATGGTAAAATAAATCCTAATGTGAAACAGCATCATGTTTCATCTCAGCTCATCATTGCTATGACTATACTGATCCAAAGAAGCAACGGCAGGGCGATGGATACGGAAGTTATGAAAATGGTACCTGAGTTCGATAACCTGGAAAGCCCTTTCAGTGGATTTGAAAAAGAGTTACTTGAAATTGACAATGAAATAAAAAACTCTCCCAGTCACTACATCTCTCCTAACGAACTGTCATTCAAGCAACTTGGTATACTTCATCATCAATGTGAACAATTCATTGATAAAGCCTTTAGCAACAGCCGTAAATATGGCATCTCGCTCAGGGTAAACCAAAATATGCTGCGAATCAGGCAACAGCTTCAAAGATTAAAAATATTAATCCCTCTGTTAGCTGCAGAAAAGCCGGATGAGGTTAGAAAAAATGAAGTGGAACTGGCCCTAAAGCTTATCCAATACAACTGCTACCAAAATAATCTGCGATCGCTTGTCAGCGACAGCACACAATTGCTGTCATTTGAAATTACCCAACATACCGCCAAAACAGGAGAGCATTATATCACCGAAACAAGAAAAGCCTACTTCAATATGCTCAAAACTGCTCTTGGCGGCGGACTTATTGTAGGTATTTTGGTTATTACCAAGCTCTTACTTTCAAAATTCGAGGTGAGTGATTTTGGCAGTGCTTTCCTTTACAGCATGAACTATTCATTTGGTTTCATTGCCATTTATTTATTAGGCTTCACACTGGCAACAAAGCAACCGGCCATGACGGCCTCTACCATAATCAATGCATTAAAAAAAGGCATGGAATCCAAAGCGAAATCAAACCAGAAACACACTGCTTTTGCACTCTTATTCGCCCGGTTGTTCCGATCACAGTTTATTGCATTTGTTGGCAATGTCTTTATGGCTTTTCCAATAGCACTACTGGGTATTTGGATTATAGACCTTGTTGCCGGACATAACATTGCGGAAGCCAAATGGGAACAGATGATAATCAAAATTAGCCCAATCCATTCGCTAGCCC
>CALAZZ010000253.1 GCA_937926515.1 uncultured Bacteroidales bacterium
CCAGCTTCGCATTGGGGCAGGCCTGCCCGCTGCTTAGCTTTACCCTTATTGAATACCTACGAACTTTACAAATAGTTCAATGGATAGACTCTTGTTTCTAAAAAGGCATACTCCAACTGGCAGGTTGGCATTCATTTGCTGAAGGCATTTGGTTCTTTATGCTTTAAAGAACAAGAGAGGGTCCTTTTGTCGAAACAGCAACACATAAAATGAACCCTTCCGGATTAAAGGAAACCTTTAAACACACAGAAGGTTAATCCACAGGATTGCTTCGCCCCTAAAAGGAGTGCTGCTCACTCCTTTTAGGGACTCGCAAATCCCCGGCATTTAAGATGAGTTTGAAGTGAATCGTAATTAATCTGAATAGTTCAATGGATAGACTCATGTTGCTAAAACAAAACGGTATTCCACCTGGCGGGATGGCCACAGCAAATGCGGTGCCGCAGAGGTACGATCAGGATTAGACGGATGATCTCAAATATGATTTTTTGGCTGGAGATTCAAGGCTTGGGATGATGGGTGAAAACAAGCTTCAAAAAATTAACCTTATAATATAGGAGTAGGTGATCACATACCTGAAATTCCGAACCACTTTCAACTGTTGTTGAAAAACTTTTAATGACCCGGGGTTGCTTGTTATTTAGAAAAGGTCTAAATTAGCCGCTCAAAAAACAAGCAATCAGCCAGGTAAATTATTATATATGAATATTTTAAGAGTAAACGCATTGTTTTTTTCGTGTTTGTTCCTGCTTTTTGGGACAGCATTTCATGCGCCATTGAAGGCGGAGGAGGAGTTGGGTGTGTTCGAAAAACTGGATGAATTTATCGCTCCCGACTACATTTTTATGAATGAAGACTTCAAAAAGGTCAATCTGCTTGAAACCATTGACAAGCCCACAGTGATCGCCCTGGTGTATTATGAATGCCCGGGCATATGCACCCCATTGCTCAATGGGATGGCCGATGTGATGAAACGTTCCGACCTGAAACTGGGTGAGGACTACCAGGTTTTTACGATCAGTTTTAGCCATCGGGAAACGCCTGCACTGGCACTCAATAAAAAAAGAACATACGAAAAGCTTGTAGGTGAGGGCGATACCGAAAACGGGTTTCGTTTCCTGACGAGCGACAGTGTAACCATAAGCCGGTTTCTGGATAATGTGGGGTATAAAATACAAGCCGTTGGCATGGACTATACCCATCCTGCAACACTGATCGTGGTGAGCCCGGAAGGAAAAATCACCCGTTATCTGCACGGAACCTATTTTCTTCCCTTCGACCTGAAGATGGCCGTCATAGAGGCCGGCATGGGCAAATCAGGGCCTACAATCAACAAAGTATTGCAATATTGTTTTAGTTATGATCCTGATGGCCAGAAGTATGTTTTGAATATCACAAAGATTTCCGGCACTATTATCCTGTTTCTGGCATTGAGCTTGTTAGTAGGCCTTATCATATCAAACAAACGTAAAAAACCAATCACAAACGCATAGTTGAGACCTATGGCAACAGCAGTAGCAACAGATTTGAACTTTTTCCAGGTAAAACGCGGTTTTTTTTCCTGGATATTCAGCATCGACCATAAACGCATTGGTCTGCTTTATATGTATTCACTGATCACCTTTTTCCTTGTAGGTGCCACGCTGGGCGTGCTTATGCGTTTAGAGCTGCTTAATCCCGGCAAGGATTTTCTGGAAGCACAAACTTATAACCAGGTGTTCACCCTGCATGGGGTCATCATGATCTTTTTATTCATCATACCCAGCATACCGGCTGTATTCGGGAATTTCTTCCTGCCGATCATGATTGGTACGGATGATGTTGCGTTTCCCAGGCTCAATTTACTTTCGTGGTGGCTCTATATCATTGGCGCCCTCATGGCCTTATCTACGCTGGTGTTTGGCGACGGCCCTGCTGATACAGGATGGACTTTTTATGCACCTTACAGTGTGAACACATCCACTAACGTAACCATTTCGGTACTAGCTGCTTTCGTGCTGGGGTTTTCTTCTATTCTAACCGGATTGAATTTTATCGTAACCATTCATCGATTGCGCACGCCGGGGATGACGTTTATGAAGATGCCACTTTTTGCGTGGTCGTTGTATGCCACCTCATGGATTCAGTTGCTGGCCACACCCATCATTGGGATCACGTTGATGATGATCGTTGCTGAACGCGTTTTTGGTGTCGGGCTCTTTGACCCTTCCATAGGAGGTGATCCGATCTTATACCAACACCTGTTCTGGATCTATTCACACCCAGCCGTATACATTATGGCCTTGCCGGCATTTGGTATCATCTCGGAGCTGCTTCCCACCTTTTCGCAGCGAACCATATTTGGCTATTCGGCCATTGCGTTTTCAAGCCTGGCCATTGCATTTATCGGCTATTTTGTATGGGGACATCATATGTTCACATCAGGGATGAGCGGCCCGGCACGTATCATATTTTCTATATTGACATTTTTAGTGGCCATACCAACCGCAATCAAGGTTTTTAACTGGGTTGCAACCCTTTATAAGGGATCCATCAATGTTCAACCGCCATTGCTATATGCCCTGGCGTTCATTTTCCAGTTTTCGGTAGGTGGACTGACCGGTGTGGTTTTGGGTGCACTTGCCGCTGACATTCACTTGCACGACACCTATTTTGTTGTTGGCCACTTTCACTATGTGATGTTTGGAGGTGCCGGTTTTGCATTTTTTGGCGCATTACATTATTGGATCCCAAAGATATGGGGTAGAATGTACAATATCAGGGTAGCCAATATTGCCTTTTCGATTCTGTTTGTCGGATTCAATGTCTTGTATTTTCCCATGCTCGTAGTAGGCTTGATGGGGATGCCAAGGCGTTATTACGATTATCTTCCTGAGTTTCATCTGCCCAATATGATCAGCACCTATGGGTCGTGGATTCTTGCAGTTGGGCTGTTGTTGATGCTTGGGAACCTGATTGTTGGCGTACGCAAAGGCAAAAAGGTTGGTCGCAATCCCTGGAACGGGATTACGTTGGAATGGCAAACACCATCACCGCCGCCGCTGCAAAATTTTGATAAAATGCCTGAGTTACCCAAAGGCGGACCCTATGATTTCAAACAAGAATAATCAACACGCTTAAGATGGAACACGCTACTGGATTTGTTTTGCCCAATTCGGGACATAATCGTGATGCAGAGGCCTCCAAAATGGGAATGTGGCTCTTTCTGTTTACTGAGTTACTTCTTTTCGGTGGGCTTTTCCTGGTATATATGGTTTACCGGATGCTTAACCCTGAAGCCTTTTTGCTTTCTTCATTTGAGTTAAATATTACATTGGGAACCATCAATACGGTTGTGCTTTTGGTCAGCAGTATGACCATTGCCATGTCAATAACAGCTATTATGCGTGGCGACAGCAAGAAGTCGGTACTATTGCTTTACCTTACGCTTGCTGCATCGGTTATATTTATGATTATCAAATTTTTTGAGTGGTCAGCAAAGATCAATTACGGTTATTTCCCCGGCATGGAAGTTTATCAGAACCTGCCAGACGGCGAAAGTCTTTTCTTTTTTCTGTACTTTTTCATGACCGGACTGCATGCCTTACATGTAATTATTGGGGCTGTGTTGATCGCTGTTGTGATCTACCGGACACAAAAAGGGCTTGTAACAGCACAGAAGTATACCCTTACTGAAAATGCAGGCTTGTACTGGCATCTTGTTGACCTGATATGGATCTTTTTATTTCCTTTGTTATACCTCATTCATTAAGCGATATGGAACATCAAAACGAACAACAAGAGCACAAACAAACGCACCATATTATCAGTTACAAGGAACATTTCAGCACCTTGGTAGCCTTGCTGCTTTTAACTGTATTAACAGTTTCCATATCCGTGTTTGGAGCAGAGCTGCGATCGCTATCCGTGGCAACCGCCCTATTGATCGCCTCAGTGAAGGCCTTGGTTGTTGCTTACTATTTCATGCACCTGAAATACGACCTGAAGATCTATCGTTGGCTGGTGTTGCTGGTCATGGTGTTGTTTGTAGTTTTCCTGGTTTTAACTAGTATTGAATACCTTAACAGATAGCTGAATATGAATACCGGAGCCTCAACTTTTGCACAAGGTGTTGATCTATCCCTTTACATCATTTTAGGAATATCGTTGTTTTTCCTGCTTGGGATCACTGCTGTAATGATCTTTTTTGTGATCAGGTACAACAAAAAACGCAATCCGAAAGCAACCAATATTGAAGGCAACTACACCCTGGAAGTGATTTGGACTGTGATACCCACACTATTGGTTTTATTAATGTTTTATTATGGTTGGATGGGCTACAAGCCCATGCGCAATGTGCCGGATAATGCAATGGAGATCAATGCCTATGGGCAGATGTGGAAGTTCAGTTTTGAGTACCCTGATGGCCTGATCACCGACACGCTTGTAGTCCCCATTAACCAAGCTGTGAAACTGAACCTTATTTCACGTGACGTAATACACAGCTTCTATGTTCCTGCCTTCCGGATTAAGGAAGATATGGTGCCGGGTAAAGACAACTTTCTTTGGTTTGAGGCCACGCGAGAAGGCAGATTTGATGTATTATGTGCAGAATACTGCGGGATGCTTCACTCATTTATGCTTTCTTCCATTACAGTGTTGCAACAAACTGAATATGAAGACTGGCTTGCCCATGCCCCACTGGCTGTGGATGAACACCCCGGACTGACCGTGATGAAACAAAATGCGTGTTTCACCTGCCACTCACAAGATGGCAGCAAGCTAATCGGTCCTTCATTCAAAGGTGTATTCGGAAGAACACAGATTGTTGAAACCAATGGTGAACAACGTGAAATAATCGTTGATGATGAATATATCGCAAAATCGATCTACGAGCCTAATGCAGATATTGTTCAGGGCTATATGAGGGGACTGATGATTTCATATGAAAACATCATTAGCAAGGAGCAAGTTGATGATATTATAGAATATCTTAAAACCCTGGATTAGAAAAGGATTTGCCAGGTGTACGCTATTGAAAAAACAGAATTCAATAAACCCGGCAATATTTATCATTTCACTTGCAACATACAGCTAACGAACGATAATTAATTAAACAAGAATATGAAAAAGTATCTCCTTCTGCTGGCGGAACTTAGTAAGGTTCGCATCACTTTTGCTGTTGCACTTACAACTATTGCAGGTTATTTGCTGGCAAAAGGGCAGTTTGATACAGGCCTTATCCTTCCCACCATCGGCATTTTCCTTCTGGCCTGTGGGTCTTCAGCGCTTAACCATTACCAGGACAGTGATAAGGATAAGTTGATGGAGCGTACCCGAAAAAGGCCGATCCCTGCTGGCAGGATAAGCAAGTCAGATGTACTCATCATTGTAGTTGTATTGTCCGTTATTGGTTCAGGTTTAATCTATATCGGATCCGATTTCGTTGGATTTCAACTGGGGCTGCTTGCCATGATTTGGTATAATGCTATTTATACCCCCTTGAAGCGTAAAACAGCATTTGCCGTGATTCCGGGATCGGTTATCGGAGCCATCCCTCCAATTGTTGGTTGGGTGGCCGGTGGTGGAAGTGTTCTGGATCCCAAAGCACTTATCCTGGCATTTTTTTTCTTTATCTGGCAGGTTCCACACTTTTGGTTACTTATGCTGCACTATGGCAAAGAATATGAAAAGGCCGGATATCCCTCAATTACCAGGTATTACAATGACACACAGATACGTTATATCACCTTTTTATGGACTTTTGCAACAGCGGTTTCGGCACTGATGATACCTATGTTTGGGCTTACACATTCGAAAATCATAACGCTATTCCTGCTGGCAGCCGTATCCTGGCTGATCGTGGTGTTTACAAGCTTGCTTCGTAAGCAGAATGAAAATTATAATCCGTTTTATTATTTTATGAGGATCAATTACTTTGTGCTTGCCATTATCGTATTATTATCTGTGGATCCTTTTATATAATGGCTTATATCTATTCGTTTACAATACGTAAATATCCTCGTTGTCGCGTTTCATCAAATATTTCTCACGGGCAAAACGTTCCAGAAAAGCTGTATCGTTGTTAAATGCATCTTTCAGCTTCCTGTTTTGCTCTGTTTCCTGTTTTCCGGATTTGACACCCACTTTTTCTCCATAACGAATAATTGATCAATGCAAATTGATTAAAAAGCCGAGAAGTTTCATTTTTAACTTGGATTGTGGGTTTATCCCCGGGTAAGACAGATTTACCTGTACTTCGCCAGCCGGCAGATCGTCCTTCTGTTGAAACAACAAGACATAACACTTACCCTACCGGGTTAAAGGGAATCCTTCAAACACGCAGAAGGTTAATCCACAGGATTGCTTCGCCCCGATAAGGATTGCTGCTCACTCCTTTTTGGGACTTGCAAATCCCTGGCATTTAAGATGAGTTTTTTGCATCAGTGATTCCAAGCCCTCCAATTGAAAAGCATTTTCAAGCAAAGCCAGCGCCTTAAAAAAGATATTTTCTCCAACTTTTGGTCCCGATGATAAAAAATCGGGATTTCCGCTTCGCTCCAACTTAATCCAAAAGTTGCAAAAGATCAAGACTTAAAATTCCTTTCAGGCAAAAGCTACGGTGCCTTACCCCTTGTGCGATCCAAGCCGGCAGGGTCATTATTATTCAATTCCGGGTGGTAAAATGATTTTTGCATCTACCACGGATACAGTTTAACCGCACCTGCCTTCCGGATCGCTCGTGAGGCCATCCCACAGGGTAAGTCACCTTGTTTTGCAATGAAAAGAATTTAAGGTCGATGGAGCACGGTTCACTCTTAGCAGTTTGTTTTTTTCCGAAACAGCAAGACATAACATCAATCCCTTCGGGATTAAGGGAATCCTTCAAACACGCAGAAGGTTAATCCACAGGATTGCTTCGCCCCGAAAAGGAGTGCTGCTCACTCCTTTTAGGGACTCGCAAATCCTTGACATTTAAAGTGAGTTTGATACGTTTTGCTATTATGTAACCCTTGAAAGGTCAATAGAAGACCATTGTTTCTAAAGCAAAACCGTATTTCACCTGGTGCGTTGGCCACAGCAAATGCGGTGCCGCAGAGGAGCTAGTCCGCCCACTGGCTGAGGAATTGGAAAATACCTGTAAATCCGGCAAAGGCATCCGCCCGACGGAGGAGGGCGGAATGTTTGCCGAGGAGGTACGACGAGGCACTACTTTGCCTGGATTTGTGGTATTTTTCAAGAGCGGGAAGGCATTCATTTGCTGAAGGCATTTGGTTCTTTAAGCCTTAAAGAACAAGATGGTACTTTTGCCGAAACAAAAGGACAATAGGATTTGCTTGGGACAACCAAACAGTAATGACAGGTTTGATAGGTATCAGCAGGCCAGATCTGTGCAACTTTATTGTCATTTTTATCCGGAAAACAGGGGCTTATATCTATTCGTTTACAATAACGTAAATATCCTCGTTGTCGCGCTTCATCAAATATTTTTCACGGGCAAAACGCTCTAGAAAAGCTGTATCGCTGTTAAGTGCTTCTGTCAACTTCCTGTTTTGCTCTATTTCGTGCAAATAGTACTCTTTCTGAAGCTCCAGATGCTTAAGGTTGGAGTTGAGGCGGTATCGGTTACCAAGTTTATTCTGGTCAAAAAACAGCATCCATACAGCAAATGCCAGAATAGTGATCAGATATTTGTTTTTAAACAGGCGCATCATAATGAAATACCGTATGTGTTGCAAATATAAGATTCAATGACAGGCAAGAAACTTAAAATGAAAAAAAATATCCGCATGATGGTGTTGAAAACGGCATCCGCGCAGCAAGGATATGTGAATTCAGGCTAAAATAAAAACTTTGGTTTAGTTTTGTAGGCTTCATTCAAATTCGAACCCGATGACCATACCCAAACAAAAAAGACAAGCTGCTGAAACTTTGTTCTTGATATTAACAGCATTATTTATAACCTCTTTGGTTACAAGTAATCTGATATTTCAAAAATTTTTCCATTGGAATCCTTTTGGTTTATTCAACTTTGAACTAAGTGTAGGTATCATTGCCTACCCCATTACTTTTCTGATCACAGATGTTATCAGTGAGGTTTACGGCAAGAAAAAAGCACAACATGTTGTATTGGCAGGTGTTTTTGCAAGTGCCTTCGCCTTGTTGATCGTTATCGTAGCAACCTATGCACCAGCCACTGAATGGTCACCATTATCAGATGAAGAATTCAGCAAATCATTTGGGTTTACCTTTATTGCTGTTGGCGCATCTCTTGCAGCATATTTGCTGGCCCAGTTTCTGGATGTTCAAATATTTCATTTCTGGAAAAGGCTCACAAAAGGAAAACACCTTTGGCTGAGAAACAACTTTTCTACTTTTGCAAGCCAGTTTGTTGACACTTTCGCAGTGCTTTTTCTCTTGTGTTCGTTTGAGGTGATCGAGTGGCAATATTTTGGGATATTACTCGCTAACGGTTTCCTTTTCAAAGTACTTTTTGCATTATTGGATACTCCTGTTGCATACCTCCTGGTTTATGGTTTACGCAGGTACTTTGGATTGAAAGGACATGGGGTGGAGATTGAAATGTGATAATTCGGGCATTTCTTGGTAATTTCGCATCAGCAATTATTTACACATTATGGAACTGGCCTATAAACACTATGGCAAAGAAGGGGATCAGCCGCTCATTATTCTGCATGGGCTATTGGGTTTGTCAGATAATTGGGTAACGTTTGGAAGACGTATTGCGGATGAAGGTTTTCATGTATATATACCCGACCAGCGTAATCATGGTTTGTCACCACACAGCAATTCATTCAACTATCTGGCGCTTACTGATGACCTACTGGAGTTTATTGACAGGCAGCATATTGAAAACCCAATATTACTAGGTCACAGCATGGGGGGAAAGGTAGCCATGCGTTTTGCCATCGAGAATCCTGAATTGGTAAAAAGGCTGGAGGTTGTGGATATAAGTTTGAAAGCCTATGGCGAAAGGCCTTTTCATCGTCATATTATCAAAGCTATGAAATCCATTGACCTAAATGGTATATCCAGCAGAACGGAAGCGGAGGATTTATTGTCTGAATATATTAAGCAAACCCGTATCAGGCAGTTTTTACTAAAGAACCTCCATTGGAAAGAGAAAGGCAAACTGGAATGGCGCATCAACCTGGATGGCATCGGACAGAACCTGGATCAAATGTTTGATGCAATTGATACAGACCGCATTTTCGAAAAGCCTACACTTTTTATTCGGGGTGGTGATTCAGACTACATATTGCCTGAGGATTATCCACAAATCAGGGTAAATTTTCCAAAAGCGGAAATTATAACCATAGAAGGCACATCACATTGGGTGCATGCGGAAGCACCGGAGAAGTTCTATCAACTTAGCAGCGGCTTTCTTTCGGGCGACAGCAAGGCCGAGAAACAGCAGGAGCCGGGTTCTTACCCATTTAAATATTGATGGCTTCCACAGCCTTTATTTCAGGAAGCGCTTTACGTATGGTGCTCTCAACTCCATTCTTGAGGGTCATGGTGCTGTATGGGCAGCTGCCACAAGCCCCGGTCAGTTCTACGTTAACAACATAATCGTCGGTAAGCTCAATAAAGTTGATATCGCCACCGTCCTGCTGAAGATAAGGCCTGACCTGCTCAATAATATTCTTGACTTTCGTGATTAATTCTTCTTTGTTCATATGATTTGGATTATTTTATATATACGTCTTTAATCAGGCAAACTTCAGTTGTTTGGAGATGGCTTCAGCGACAATCGCAAAGGCATTTGTTACCGGTGAATCATCATCCAGGGCAATGGGGTTGCCGGCATCACCGGATTCCGTAATCTTTTCAACGATTGGAATCTGGCCCAGCAAAGGAACCTTAAGCTCACTGGCAAACTTCTCACCATGCCCCTTGCCAAATATATAATATTTTTTATCAGGCATATCAAGTGGTGTAAAAAAGGCCATATTTTCAATCAGCCCTAAGGTAGGAATGTGCAATTTATCCTGGTTGAACATATTGGCAGCCCGCAATACGTCAGCAAAAGCCACTTTTTGGGGTGTGGTAACAACCACAACTCCTGAAACCGAATAGGATTGTGCCAGTGTTAGCTGAATATCGCCTGTGCCTGGTGGAAGATCGATAAGCAGATAATCAAGCACACCCCAGTCTGCATCCTTAAGCAATTGATTGAGGGCTTGCGTTGCCATTGGCCCACGCCATACGAGTGGCTGATTTGTTTCAACAAAAAAACCGATTGATAAAAGTTTGATCCCAAATTTTTCAATTGGCAGGATCACAGGTTTACCCTCTTTTTCGATCACACCCGGTTTAGCCCCTTCAACCCCAAACATGATTGGAACTGATGGACCATAGATATCTGCATCAACAAGTCCGACAGCAGCCCCTGTTTTTGCCAATGCAATGGCCAAATTGGCAGCTACTGTTGATTTACCCACACCTCCTTTGCCTGACGCAATCGCAATTATATGCTTCACTCCTGCCAACGGGCCTCTCCCCTTCTCTTTTTCGGAAATGGGTGTAATCTGGATATTGACTTCGTTTCCGAAAGCATCTTGCAGCGCTTTGCTAGCTGCGTTGATAACAATGTTTACTGCAGGCTCGC
The DNA here is from genome assembly GCA_937926515.1 of uncultured Bacteroidales bacterium. Classification (GTDB taxonomy): domain Bacteria; phylum Bacteroidota; class Bacteroidia; order Bacteroidales; family F082; genus CALAZZ01. The sequence continues at coordinate 10,613 of CALAZZ010000253.1, forward strand.
TAAGGTTTGGAAATACCAGGTTGAATTTGATCTCATTATCACTTACAACCAATTCATCCAACATACCAAGACTAACGATATTATCACTTTTGGCAAAATATATAACCCCCTTTAAAACTTCTATTACCTGATATTTAGTAATTCTCATAATAGTTTAAATTGAAAACAATTTATCAATCACATTGTCGAAATTTCTTAATGCCCGACAAACCATTCTAGCTATCGAACAGGCGAATTACGAAATGGCTATATTATCTGCAAAAATAAGAATAATACCTTATCTGTAAGGCTTTATGGTGCAATCACATCAATTCGGTTACAGGATCCCAAAAACAAGCTTTAAAATTCAATATCCGGTCATTGATAATTGTGTGTCCTTCATTCTCCAACAAGTGCTGCATTAAATCCGGAGCACCAAAATGGTTCTTTCCCGTAAGCATGCCGTTTCGATTTACAACACGATGAGCCGGAATATTATCAGAGGTTGAATGTGATGCATTCATCGCCCATCCTACCATGCGGGCTGAACCTTTGGCTCCAAGACAGGCAGCAATTGCACCATAAGAAGTTACCCGGCCATATGGAATTTGCCTGACAACACCATATACCTTTTCAAAAAAACCAGCTTCAGACATGGTGATTCAGGCTGAATTGGATGTATTTAATTGAAAGACCCTGATCGAGCCACATTTGCTCGTAAAAGGTCCGTATTTTCTTTACGACCATATCTTCTGAAGTATTGTATAAGTCATCATGATGATGCAATAGGTTATGCCCTTGCTGTTGAATGACCTCAAGTGTGTAATCATACAACAATTGGCTATCTGTTTTGAGGTGTATCGTGCCACCAGCCTTCAAAAACTGACTATACAACTTGAGAAAACGCGGTGAGGTAAGCCTTTTACGCTCACGAGAATTTTGGGGTTGAGGATCAGGAAACGTGATCCATATCTCCGAAACTTCATCTTTTGCAAAAAAATGATTGATCAGTTCGATACGTGTTCTAACAAAAGCAATGTTTCGCAGTTGATGTTCCCTTGCTGTTGTTAGCCCTTTCCACATGCGTGCTCCCTTTATATCGACTCCGATATGGTTTTTCTCAGGATTGGCCATACCAAGACCGATGGTATATTCCCCTTTACCACAACCCAATTCAAGTACAATGGGGTTACGGTTGTTGAAAAAGCCATGCCATTTACCTCTGTGCGGAAATCCTTCATCCAGAAGCTGTTTGTAGCTATATTGGAAAAAGTTATCAAAAGTCAGGTTTTCGGCGAATCGCTGGAGCTTTCGTTTTTGTCCCACCAATCAGAGTTTTATAATTAATTGGCGCTGAAAAGCCATGCATTGATATCTTCGTTGTTGCGGATGGCCTGGAGCCTGTCCAAAGCCAATGACCAGCTATTTGTTGACTCATAGCTTATCCGCCACAACCCGCCATTGGTTTGGCCGGCACATTCCACATTAAAGCCTTTGGCGAGAAGCCTATTGGCAAGATTATCAGCATTTTCAATCTCCCTGAAAGCACCGGCAATAATATAAAATCTTTTTGCAGGCACCTCTTTTCCAATACAGATTGCAGGGCAGTCAGCTTCATGCGAAGTTTCAGGGAATTTACTTTGATCAGCACTGTTTGGATCATCAGGCACGTTATTCATTGACGGATCGGCATAGGCAAGGTCATCAGCCTGCACCATAGCTTCTGTTTTTAATTCTTCAATATGTTCCGATTGGGCAACTGGTTTACTACTAATATGCAACTCATTTTCAATATCATGATGCTGACTGCGTTTTTCATTGGTACTGGGTTGATCTACTATGATATCTTTCTCAGGTTCATCCCGGCTGTTACTATCCGTTGAGAGCTTATCCATATTATTGGCCAGGTACTCACTCGGACTTGAATAGAAAAAAGGAACCAAGGTGGCATATGAATGATAATATTGTTTAATCAATTGGGAATTGGAAAAACCCCAAGCCACTCCGATCAACAGCAATAAAGAGGCTGCAGCGAGCCATAATCTGTTGTGATACCTTCCGGCTTTTCTTGCGGGCTTTGCTTTGGCCTTACCAGATGAAGCAACCGGAGATTTCTTAGCTGTTAGCTGATGCTTTTCTCTTCGAATGGCAGGAGAAACAAAGCTTGAAAGCCCAAATGAGGATGAGAGGTAATTAACCTGTTTATCCTGTTCAAAAACGATGTCATGGTTATAGTTCTTGTAAAGCACACCTAAACCGGGCAGATTTACATGTGTACCCCTGGCGAGCTCCTCATGAATTTGCTTTACTGCATCGCTAACTTTACTACGGGCATCGTGATAGTTAATACCTTCAGATGTTGCAATCCGGTGAATTAGGACACCATCATTTGTAAGCAGCCTGGGGTTAAAACCGATAATTTTATGCGGTGGTTTGAATTGATGCTTTACCGGATGTATTTCAGCTGCCTGCAGTTTGGAAATAAAACCTCCAAGACCAGGAACCACAACACATTCATTATCATATAATAAGCTTGTAATATGATTTGCAATGTTCATGATGCTAAGTTTAGGTATATTATACTAAAACCAACCAGCTAAGTTACAAACAGACTAAAAATAATCCAACCCATGTTTATAAGTTTTCAATATCTTCAGGTGTATCAATCGATATGCTTTCTTTATCAGTGTGATCAATATGAATGCAAAAGCCGTTTTCAAGCCAGCGCAATTGCTCAAGCACTTCACTTTGCTCCAGGGGTGTGGGAGATAATGCTACCAATTTGGCTAAAACAGCAGATCTATAACCATAAATACCAATATGCTTCAATGAGAATTCATTCTTTGATAATTGACTTGAGTTTTCGTTCCTCATAAATGGAATCGGGCTCCTGCTGAAGTACATGGCCCTTCCAGCCAAATCAGTCACCACTTTGACGATATTTGGGTTTGAAGCCTCATCAGGTTTAATTCTTTTGCAGAGCGTGGCTATTTCAACGTCCGGTTTTCCGAGCAAGGTAGAAACCTGATCAATTTGAGAAGGGTCAATAAAGGGTTCGTCCCCTTGAATATTGATAACTGCTTCGTAACTTTCGGATAGAAGTGTAAGCGCTTCATAACATCGTTCCGTGCCACTTTGATGGTGTCCGGCAGTCATCACGACCTCACCACCGAAGGCATGCACCGCCTTGTAGATCTGTTCATCATCAGTGGCAACAATGAGCTTGTTCAGTAATTCTGCTTTCAAGGCCTGCTCATATACAAGTTGTATCATAGGTTTACCCTTAATATCAGCAAGGGGTTTGCCGGGAAAACGGGTAGACGCATAACGGGCCGGGATAATGCCTATGGTTTTCATGGTATATCTTAACTTGTTGTGAGGAGGCTTATGAACTGAAATTAATCAGGTTAAAAAAATTATCAATATTTTATGATTTATGTGGCTTGGTGAATGCTGCTCAATATAAACCAGTTGATCTAATCTGTACTTTCATTCAGGTTTATCTCTGTCTTCTTGTTGGGCTTAAAATAGTCCATGGAGTTCTGCATTGACCTTTTCGATCACCAGGCTCAAATCTGCAGGTTTTTCCAGGTCGATATTATCCACATCAAAAATGAGCAGTTTACCGATGTTGTATTTCGAAATCCAGGCCTCATAGCGCTCATTTAAGTGGTTAAGGTAATCAATACGTATGGATGCCTCATACTCTCGTCCACGCTTCTGTATTTGCTTCACGAGGGTAGAAACTTCAGCACGTAGATAAATCAAAAGATCGGGTGGCTGAATAAATTTACTCATCAGCTCAAATAGTGAGCTGTAGTTTTCAAAATCGCGAGTTGACATGAGGTTCATTGCGTGCAAGTTAGGCGCAAAAATATAGGCGTCCTCATAAATGGTTCGATCCTGAACAATAGATTTCCCACTGTTTCTGATTTCGATAACCTGACGAAAACGGCTATTCAAAAAATACACTTGCAAATTGAATGACCATCGCTGCATATCTTCATAAAAACTATGCAAGTAAGGATTGTTCTCTACATCTTCGTAATGTGGGGTCCAGGCAAAATGCTTTGCCAACAAACGGGTTAAAGTTGTTTTACCTGAGCCTATATTTCCTGCTATGGCGATATGCATAATCTTGATTTTATTTGGTGTACGAATTTATGAAATAATCTCATCTTCACTTTATCCTGTGATCTGGAGCAGTTCATCCAGTAATTCACGGTCATTTTTTAAACGTGGCACTTTATGTTGACCACCCAGTTTCCCTTTCATTTTGAGCCATTTGTAGAATGTTCCCTTTGGAGCAGGTTTGATGATCAATGGACGTAAAACCATATCGTGGTAGCGTTTTGCTTCATAATCGCTGTTGAGTGATTTCAGCGCATTATCAAGTGTATCGGCAAAATAATCGATATTTTCAGGAGGTTCATTAAACTCTATGATCCATTCGTGTGCAGCCTTTTCACTGTTCTCAAAGAATAATGGTCCTGCGGTATACTCACTGATCGTGGCATGGCATTTCTCCATCGCAATGGACAGGGCTTTCTCGGCATTATCAATAATCAATTCTTCACCTGCAATATTGATAAAATTCTTTGTTCTGCCTGTAATCCTGATGCGATAGGGATTTAGTGAGGTGAACCTTATGGTATCTCCGATTTTATACCTCCAAAGTCCTGCATTGGTTGTAATAATCAAGGCATAATTACAATCAAGTTCAACCTCTGAGAGAGGGATGGCTTTTGGTTCAGCAACATCGAATTGATCCACCGGGAGAAATTCATAATAAATGCCATAATCAAGCATAAGCAGCATATCATAACTGTTTTTTTGATCCTGTATCCCAAAAAAGCCCTCTGAGGCATTATAGGTTTCCATATAGTGCATTTTGTCCGATGGGATGAGTGTTTTGAACTGTTCCCTGTAAGGCCCAAAACTAACACCTCCGTGAAAAAAAACTTCCAGGTCGGGCCATACGTCTGAAATAGTTTCCTTTCCAGAGATTTCAATTATTTTTTTTAATAATACCAACATCCATGAAGGGACCCCCGAAAGGCTTCTTACATCATCCTGCATGGTTTGCCTGGCCATTTTCTCAATCTTGGATTCCCACTCATCCATAAGGGCGATTGACATATCAGGTGTACGCATGAATTGCGCCCAGAATGGCATATTCTGAATCAAAATAGCCGAAAGATCACCGTCGTAATAGGTCTCATTTGGAATTTCGTTAATGTTATGGCTACCGCCCATAACCAATCCTTTTCCATCAAATATTTCTGCATCGGGATAATTGATCACATACAACGACAGCATGTCTTTGCCTCCCTTGAAATGACATTCTTCAAGCGAAGAATTACTGACCGGTATAAACTTGCTTTTGCTTGAAGTGGTACCTGAAGATTTTGCAAACCATTTTATTTCCTCCGGCCATAAAATATTTTGTTCCCCATTGCGAAGCCGCTCAATATATGGCTTTAGGTCCTCATAAGAGCTAATTGGAACACGCTGAGCAAACTGCTCAATTGATTTTATACTTCGGTAATCATATTTCCTGCCCCACTCTGTAGGTTTTCCATGATTAATCAAACGGCGAAACCACTCCAGTTGTACTTCCTGGGGGTACTTGATGAAAAGCTCAATCTGGTGTGCCCTCTTTTTCATTAGCCAGGAAACAACAGCATTCAAAATAGCCATTTCGGATTCGGTATTTGTGCAATAATAACTTGTTTAATCTAAGCGAATGGTCATCAACATTGAATTGTCATGTGTACGAGAAACGACCTACAAATTTAATAAATAAGCCGGGCAAAAGTTATATACCTATCACGAGTAAGGTAAAAAATCTGCAATTATTCGTTGGTTATTTGGGTGCTTTATATACCAAATAGATTCCAACAAGTGCATAAATGATATTTGGTATCCATGCTGCCAAAGCGGGAGAAAGGTTGCCAAAAGTTGCAAAAACCGTTGAAACCTGCATAAACATGATGTATGTAAAGGTGATGCCAATACCAATACCCAGATGCATACCAATGCCTCCACGCACCTTTCGGCTGGAGAGCGATACCCCTATAAAGGTCAAAACCAGAATGGCAACAGGAGCGGCCCTGCGTTTATGCATTTCCACTTCGTAAACGATCACCCCACTACTTCCCTTCAGTCTCTCATTTTCAATATGATTCTTTAGTTCCCAATAATTCATTTCTTCAAAATCTTCCTTGATCTCATAAAGATCGGTTGGTGCCAGGTTGAATGTTGTATCGAGCCGGCGACCTTTACGCACTTGCTCCTGCAAGCTATCAATTTTGCGCTCGAAATAATTGTGCAAAATCCAACCATTTCCTGTTGAATCCAATTGCAATCGATCTGCCAAAAGCTTGTAAGTCATTTCCGGACCATCATACTTTTCGAGCGTGAATTTGAAGCCCTGATTTTGCTTAACACTGTAGTTTTCAACGTAAACAAACACACCCTTCTCGATTTGCACATGAATATGCCGATCCTTATCCTGAAGCAGATTTGACATATATTTATCCTTGAATACCCGTCGAATTTCGTTGGTTTGCGGGATAAGGAAATTGCCTAGATAGAAAGACATAATACCTAGAAAAAGAGAAGCGATCAGATAAGGCCTCAGCATACGCATAAAACTGACCCCACTGCTTAATATGGCAATGATTTCACTGTCAGATGCCATTTTAGACGTAAAGAAGATAACAGAAATAAAAGTGAATAAATAGATAAACAGATTGATGAAATATGGAATAAAGTTGATGTAGTAATTAAAAACAATTTCACTAACTGGCGCACGATGACGCAAAAAATCATCAATATTCTCTGAAATATCAAAGATGATCACAATCAGAATTAGCAAGGAGATGGCATAAAAAAATGTTCCAAGAAATTTCCGGATGATATACCAATCAATTATTCTCATATTGTCACAGTCGTTTCATCAACTTGGGGATCAAAGCATCTTTCCAGGTGGTAAAATTACCCTCAAGTATCTGCTGACGTGCGGATTTGACCAACCAGATGTAGAAAGTTAAATTATGCACACTTGCAATCATACTTCCCAGCATTTCATTTGAAACAAACAAATGCCTCAAATACGCACGACTATAATATTTATCAACGAAAGAAATTCCATTTTCATCTATTTGGTCAAAATCATTTTTCCATTTTTCATTACGGATGTTAATAATGCCTTCGCTTGTGAAGAGCATGCCATTGCGACCATTACGAGTAGGCATCACACAGTCAAACATATCTACTCCAAGCGCAATGCTTTCCAAAATATTCGCCGGGGTACCAACGCCCATCAGGTAACGTGGTTTATCGGCGGGTAGTATCCGGCATACCAAGTCCGTTATTTCATACATGATCTCATGCGGTTCACCAACCGAAAGTCCTCCAATGGCATTTCCCGGTGCATCGAAGGATGCGATCATTTCGGCTGACTGCTTACGCAGGTCATTGTATGTACTTCCCTGAACAATGGGAAAGAGCACCTGATCATGCCCATATAACGGGCTGGTTTGATTAAAACGATCAACACATCGCTTTAGCCATCGGTGTGTAATTTGAGTTGACTTTTTTGCATAATCATAATCACAGGGATAAGGTGTACATTCATCGAAGGCCATCATAATATCTGCTCCTATGATTCGCTGTGTATCTATAACATTTTCAGGTGTAAAGATATATCGCGTTCCATCAATATGCGATCGAAAGGTCACCCCCTCTTCCACCAGCTTACGTCTGTCGCCTAACGAATACACCTGATATCCGCCACTATCTGTTAAAATAGGTCTGTGCCAGCTGTTAAATTTATGTAGCCCACCTGCTTCCATTAACACTTCCAAACCTGGTCGCAGAAATAAATGGTAGGTATTGCCCAGTATAATCTGAGCACCAATATCATTTTCCAATTCGCGTTGATGCACCGCTTTTACTGTTCCCGCAGTACCAACCGGCATAAAAACCGGTGTTTGGATTGTCCCATGATGTGTTGTGATGATGCCGGCTCGTGCCGCACTGTATCTATCCCTTCCTTCTAGCTTGAAATCCATCCGCACAAAATTTTGCCAAATATAATCCAAATTGCAAAGATTGGGTAAATTTGCAGCAACCTAACACCATATCCCATCTTGCTGAATTTTGAGATTAATTTATTGGTTTTGTTTGCTTTGATTGTATTTGGACTGGGCTTTGTCCTTCAAATGGTCTATTGGTGGGGTTTTTTTTCACGTCTGGCATTTTATAAACAAAGAAACAACCAAAAGGTAACCGATAAACCCGTATCAGTGGTTATCTGCGCACGTAATGAATACACAAACCTTTCACGAAACCTTTCTTTAATTTTCAGCCAGGATTACAACGCTTTTGAAGTTGTTGTAGTAAATGATTGTTCGGATGATGGCAGTGATGAGCTGCTGCATGAGATGGCCCTGGCTGAACCAAGGCTGAAGGTGGTCCATCTGCGCCAAAGCCTGAATTTTTTCAGGGGGAAGAAATTTCCTTTAAGCATGGGCATTAAATCAGCAAAAAATGAGATTCTTGTACTTACCGATGCTGATTGCAGGCCAGAGTCAAACCAATGGATAAAGGAGATCGTAAATGGTTATGATGACACCACTGAAGTAGTTTTAGCCTACAGTCCTTATGAAGCCAGTAAAAGTCTGCTTAATTTACTCATCCGTTTTGACACCCTGCATATCGGGATGCAGTATTTGTCGTTCGCGTTGGCAGGTTTTCCCTATATGGGGGTTGGCAGAAATCTTTCATATAAGAAATCTCTATTTATTCAGAATAAAGGCTTTACATCACACTATAATATCGCCTCAGGTGATGATGACCTTTTCATCAGCCAGGTTGCCAAGGCATCCAATACGCAGGTTGTGATCAATAAGGGGTCTCGTACTTATTCGCAGCCTAAAAGGAACTTTTTCTTGTGGGTTCGACAAAAACGGCGTCATTTATCCACTTCCAGGCATTATAATTCAAGTACAAAAATTTTATTGGGATCGTATTATCTATCGCAATGGCTCTTTTGGACTGGTTTTATATTTCTTTTGTTGCTACCATTCAGTTTTTTGATTCCCTTGGGCGGGCTTTTGATCCGTTTAATCACCCAATTATGGTTAACTAAAAACAGCATGATACGTTTGGGCGAAAAACATTTATTATTATTTTCGCCAATTGCAGAGTTTTTCTTTATGCTATTCAATCCTCTGCTTGCAACAGTTAACCTGTTGAAAAAACCAGGTACATGGAAGTGAATGACAATTTGACCGAAAAGGGCAAACGTGACTACCAACTTATTCAGCGTGCATTAAATGATAACGACCAAAAAGCATATGCTGAATTGCTGCAGCATTATCGTGATTCACTCTACTTCATGATGCTCAAAATGACCAATAGCCCTTATCATGCAGATGACCTCACTATAGAAGCTTTCGGCAAGGCATTCAAGAAACTGAAGCAATATACCCCTGATTATGCCTTTAGCACCTGGTTGTTTAAGATTGCTTCTAATAATTGCATTGATTTTTTGAGGCGTAACCGTAAAGACACCCTTTCGATGAGGCAGGATTATGAAGGCAGACCTGAGAATGATATCACCAACGATATCGCATCCACTGCACCTGATCCGGAAGAAACAGTGATCATTGATCAAAAGATAAAACTCATGCGTAATGTGGTCGAGAAACTTAAGCCTCACTACAAACAATTGATTGAGTTAAGATATTTTAATGAGCTCAGCTATGAAGAAATCGCATTAGAATTAAACCTTCCGCTTGGTACAGTCAAAGCCCAGCTTTTCAGGGCGCGGGAATTCCTGTACAATATCCTAAGAGGAACTAAGGAGAATATTTGACTTGACCGGTCACTTGTATGTTTCGGATGACATAGGACTTTTAATTGCTAATAATTGTTAAGAAACACTGTCACTTTGACCCATACATCTCATGTGGCAGACTATTTGATTACTATGGGAGTGAAATTCTGATATAAGTCAATTTATATTCAAATCATATGTCAATCTGGATCATTTTTGGTTTTTTTATGCTACTAAGCTGGATTGTTGGGCAGCAGCTTAAGTCCAAGTTTAATCAGTTCAGTAAGATCCCTGTCAATTACGGAATGTCAGGCAGGGATATTGCGATGAAAATGCTTGCTGACAATGGTATAAATGATGTAAAAGTGTTGTCGGTGCCCGGCAAGCTATCCGATCATTACAATCCACTTAATAAAACCGTTAATCTGAGTCCGGAAGTTTATAACGGACGATCGGTAACGGCTGCAGCAGTGGCGGCTCATGAATGTGGGCATGCCGTGCAGCATGCCAGTGCCTATGCCTGGCTGCAAATGCGCAGTGCCTTGGTTCCTGTTGTCAGTTTTAGTTCCAGGTGGGTGCAGTGGATATTGCTGGCCGGTATCCTTATGCTTGAGAGTTTCCCACAATTGCTTTTTATCGGAATCCTGATGTTTGCCATGACTACATTATTCAGTTTAATAACTCTTCCGGTTGAGATCGACGCAAGCAGGCGTGCACTTGCCTGGTTGAACGTTAGTGGTGTCACCACCAGCGAAACACAACCCAAAGCAAAAGAAGCACTCAAGTGGGCAGCATATACCTATGTCGTTGCAGCACTGGCATCGTTGGCCACTTTATTATATTACATTGCAATATTTATGGGAAGAAGAAGTTAAATTAGGGTTAACATGCTGCTCGATGCAACCAAAAGTCTTTAGATCACATCTTATTTTTAATTCACTAATCAACTAACAATAAATTAAATAATAATTATTATGAAAAAACTGAATTTGATTTTCTTTATCGGACTTCTCATTGGAGGCATTGTGTTAAGCGGATGTAAGAAGGATGAAGACGATGAACCAATTATCGGATATCCCTCCATTGATTTCAAAGGAGGTGAAGGCTATACATTTGAAGATGTAACCATTACCACAAATGATCAGATCCTTGTCGGTATCATGGCAGCCATGCATACAGGAACACAAGAACCGCTCACCCAATTCACTTTGACAGTTGTTTCAGGTGCCAGCACAACGACCCTGGTTGATTCCACTTTCAATGCTGAATCCTTCAATGCTGATTATAACATAAGCTTCGGACAAACCGGGGATGCAACTTTAACCGCTAAGGTAACAGACAATGCAGGCCGTTCGGACGAAGTTTCAATTACCATTTCCGTTGAACAAGGCGGAGTTGCCGTTAAGAAAAACGATGATTTGTTGATGGGTAATGTGAATGACCTTGCAGCAGGCAGTTTTTACTCAACTTCCGAGGAAACTGTCTATTTCGTTAGCAATGTTGAAGAAAACACTGATAAGGTCGACTTCATCTTCTTCAAAGGGCCGCAGAACCAGAATGCCATTGCATCACCTGATGATGATGACGTAAAGCTGGTTTACCCAAGCATCAATGATTGGGCTGTGCATAATGAAACCAGGTTCCAGTTGACTGATATGACAGTGGAAGATTTTGATGCTATTGAGGAATACCACATCTTCCCTGAATTTACCGGTACGCTTACAAGAGTAAGTCACCTTGAAGTTGACGATGTGATCTTTTTCCAGACTGCTGCCGGCAAACATGGATATATTAAAGTAGTAGACCTCTACACACGCGGAGACGTAGCCCAGCTTGAGGTAATCGTTGAGGAATAAGTCAGATATCAAATAACTATTGAACAGCCGCTTTCCTGCATGGGAAGCGGTTTTTTTGTTGTTATTGTTCAAACAAAGAGGTTGTGCCAGAATATGGCTTTAATTTGGTTTCTTTTCAGCTCGAGTTGATAAGAGCAATTGGCTTTGGGTCAGTTTTTTTGAATTGGAAACATTTGGTCGGTTAACTGCTAAAAGTTACAAGGCCTCAAATTTACTCCTCTTTTCGTCCCGGCAAACGTGCCATGACAATAGTACCTATCATACCAACACCGATCAAAATCAACCTCACATAAACAATCTCGATAAACACAAAAGCAGATATCAGGATCATGGTCCACATGATGGTGATTGCCCTGATCTTTGCTCTTACACTCATTCCCTTTTGAAAATCCTTGATGTAACCACCAAGCAATTTATGATTGAGTAGCGCATCATGTAAGCGTTTCGAGCTTCTGGCATACAAATATGTTGTCAACAAAAGAAATGATGTTGTGGGAAGGCCTGGCACAACGATACCGATAATGCCCAGGGCCAATGAAAGGGTTCCAAGAAATATAAAAAGTGCCTTTCTCATATTTTTGAGAGGGCAAAGATCATGTTTTTTTATGCTCCAATCATGATTGAGGGTACATCAACGTTTTGTTTTGATGCTATTTTTCATAATTTTAACAATTCAATTTCAAAAGACGATAATCTCTGCAGCATGAAAACCAATAAGCGAAAAAAAACTTCCAGAAAATTAGGCAAAACCGGAGCAGCTAAAAAAGCAGGTATGCCCCCAGGCAGTCTTATACATGTAGGTAACATCAAGACCGATAGGCCTGTGATCGATCTTATCGAATATGATGGGAGTGAAATCCTTGAAAAAAAAGACATTGATCTAAAAACAGCAGAATCATACTTAAATACATCAAAAACTACTTGGATTAGAGTCACCGGTTTGCATGATATCAATATGATAGCTAAGCTGGGAGAAGTATTTGGACTACATGCCCTGATATTGGAAGATATATTGAACACCGGACAGCGGCCAAAGATAGATTTGCTTGATGACCATATATTCCTCACTATGAAAGCTATACACAAGCCAAGTGCCGAGGACGAAATCGCTGCTGATCAAATAAGTATCATCTTACGCAAAAATCTGCTGATAAGCTTTCATGAAAGTAGCCTTTCGATCTTTTCGAGCCTCAATGAACGCCTTACTGTCGCCACAAGCAGGCTTAGAACCAAGGGGCCGGATTACCTGTTCTATGCCATAATAGATTTAGTTGTCGATCATTACTTTTCAGTGATAGAGGGAACTGGAGAACTCATTGATGATATTGAGGATGCAATTTTTGAACTAAGCTCTGAGGAAGCTCTACCCAGGATTCAAAATGTCAAAAAAGATCTGTTGTTATTAAAAAAATACATTTTCCCATTAAGAGACGCTTTGAGCACGATTGTTAAACTTGAATCGGATCTAATCAATATTGATAATCATAAATACTTCAGGGATGTGTATGATCATATCATGCAGATTTATGAATCAATCGAAAGCTATCGCGACCTTAACAGCGGACTGAAGGATATCTATCTGAGCACTTTGAGCAATAAAATGAACGAGGTAATGAAAACACTTACCATCATTGCAACCATATTTATCCCGTTAACTTTTATTGCCGGCATATACGGGATGAATTTTGATAATATGCCTGAATTACATTTTGAATACGGATATTTTGCTATCTGGTTGTTTATGATCAGTGTGGCTGTTCTTATGATCTTTTACTTCAGGCGCAAGAAATGGCTTTAAGTCAACATGGTATCCTTCATTCAAGTAAGCCTGGCCTGGCATATGGGTTATTTAACAAAAAAAATTACCTTTGCTTTAACAATAACATCAAGATTCGCTTCAATTATACTTTAGTATGGGAACTGTCAGCTGGCTTGTTTTAGGTGCCATTATTTTTTATCTTGTTTATACCACATACAAGCGCTACAGCCTTCTTAAAAACTATAACCCTGAAGATGAGAGTGACAAGCTGCTTATTTTAGATGACAAGCAATTCAAAACTTCCATAGCCAAAGGTGTTACTTTAGTAGACTTTTGGGCACCCTGGTGTGCACCCTGCCGTATGATTGCGCCAATAGTAAGTGATCTGGCTGAAGAATTTGATGGACAAGCGCAAGTGGCAAAAATCAATATAGATGAAAATAAAACTATTGCTGCAACTTATGGCATACGATCCATACCAACGCTGATCATTTTTAAAGATGGCAAACCTGCAAAACAGATCTCCGGCATAAAACCGAAATCCATATTAAGCAAAGCAATCAGAGAGCAGTTGTAAGATGAAGACAAATCATAAACAAAAAAAAACACATCCGAAAAAGTCTCAGAAACGAAGACTAATCTGGGGGTTATTTGGTAGTTGGTCTATTGCCGGATTAGCTATTGGAGCAGCACTGGGATATGTTTTTTATGCCACTATAGGATGCAGGATTGAAGCCTGTTCATTTATTTCAAATCCCTTCATTACCGTGGCGTGGGGGGCATTGCTTGTATTCGTTGTTTTTGAGGTGTTCAGGATCATCTCCATTGATGATGTAGGCTAAACTTTCACTGCAGTTTCAAGATGGTGCCGGTCATGGGATGTATTCCTTCCGGGATGTTGTTTTTACGGTGCAAAACCTTTAACCTAATCCCATAAAGCTGTGATATGCTGTGCATACTCTCACCCACCTGTACCCGGTGAGTTTCGTGTAACAATGATTTCCGGCGTTTCTTCTGCAAATACAGCAATTGGCCTTCTGATAACATATCATTTTTATCCAATTCATTGTATTTTATGATCTGCCAGCTAAAAATAGCGAACTCCTCAGCAAGGGATTGAAAACTATCACCATTCTTTGCTATGATCAGTTTACGACCATTATTGATCCGAACGGGACGGTCTAAACGAGAATACTCAACTATCTCGAAAAGATCCGGATCAGGTGTATATACATTCGGCATTTTGTCAGGCTGTTCCCTATCTATTGCAATGGCTGGCTGCCCTCCCATTGCCAGTTGATCATAAAGATATAATTCATTGCGTTCAATTATTCGCACCAACAGCTCTGGATACCTGGGATTGGTGGCATAACCAGCCTTGCTTAATCCTTGGGCCCAGGCTTTGTAATCCATAATATCCAGCTTGAACAAAAAAGAATATCTCGGACGCTGAGTCAGGAATAATGAATGGTCGTTGTACGAGTCCTCAGGCTTGGGATAGGCCCTGAAGCATTCGTTTTTTTCATCATCATCCATAAAGAAAGTTCGACCTTTCCAGCCGTGACATTTAATTCCAAAGTGGTTATTTGCTTTTTGAGCCAGATTGCTGTTTCCACTGCCGGATTCCAGAATACCTTGCGCCAGGGTGATGGAAGCAGGTATCCGGTATTCGCGCATCTTTTGCATCGCAATGTCCTTGTACCGTTCAATGTATTCTTCATTTGACATGCGGTCTTGAGCCGCATTAGCAGCAACTGAGATTAAGAGAAATAAAGAAGTAAATAAGCCAAAAATAATCCGCATGGTATAAGGCCAGGAAATGTTTTGGTAAAAATATACCGTTATTCGAAGGCAAGCGTGCCCAACTTACTCAAATTATTCACAACGGATTGTTACTAGAGGTATTGTCAGAACAAACAATAATATTAGCACTCGTGTCGTGTCAACCCTACTTTAGCCGGCCCAAGTCTTGATATTTTTCCTCATATCTTCAAAATAAATCCTTAATGTAGCAAAGGCTATACGCAGGGTTTCTTTTTCTATCTGAGAAAAAACCTCTGCGACTTAACCGACACAGTAGCATTGACACGACACTAAAAGCAGCTTTTAGTATTTTTACGTTTTCATTTTACTTATGGAATTGATTAAAAAATATTTTCCTTCAGTCACAGCCTATCAACTTGAGCAGCTTGAATCGCTGCTTCCCATTTATGCTGAATGGAACGGAAAAATTAACCTCATCTCCAGAAAAGATTTTGATCACTTTTATGAAAGGCATATTTTGCACAGCCTGGCGATTGCCAAATTTATACAATTCGAACCTAAGACCAAGGTTATGGATGCAGGTACAGGTGGTGGTTTTCCAGGGATACCGCTGGCCATCATATTTCCAAAAACACAATTTACACTTGTAGATAGCATTGGCAAGAAAATAATGGTCGTTAAGAAAGTGGCAGAAGCATTACAAATCACCAATGTGAATGCCATCAAGGAACGCGTTGAGTCGGTTAATGAAACATTTGATTTTATCATAAGCAGGGCTGTTACCTCCCTTCCCGTTTTTGTAGAATGGACCAAAGGCAAATTGCAACAGCAGGGACATTGCAACAGGGCAAATGGAATTATTTATCTCAAAGGTGGAGATATAACACAGGAATTGATGGCTTTGCCAAAAGAATTAGATGTTCGCGGATATCATCTAAACCAATGGTTTGATGAGGCATTTTTTGAATCAAAAATTCTTGTTCACATCTTTTAGCCGAATGCCATTTACAAGTAAAGTTTATTGCTAATCTTCCTTGTTAGGCTGTTCCAGTCCGTAGCCCGAGGTCTTGTCTTCTCGCTTGAGCAGAAATGCAAATATTAGACCGGCAAAACCCAGCAGTGAGAATAAAAGCATTGCATTAGTATAGTCAAGCGGTTTGACTATTTCGGCTGCGAGCAATTCATCTTGCAGGCCAAAATAATCCGGATCAGCATAAGCAAGACGGCCGAATCCCATGATAATTTCAAATTCGCCGTTCTCGTCAAGATAATATCGTATCCTTTCCTCCCATACTTTCTGACCTTCCATATCGAGAATGGTTACAGAGCCGCTATGGGATTGTTTGAAGTGATCCTGAAAACGACCATCAGCTTGCGCTATAAACAGCATATCTTCAGTTGAACTAAATGGTCCGTCATACAGTGTAATGGTCCCTCTCTTAGTTGTCCTGGTCACCTCTGCCTGATAGTTGATTGATAAGTCAAGCTGACTGAAATCAACAGAAGTCAGTGTAGTTCCTTTGCCCAACTCAATGGAAAAGCGGCCATTATTATCAGTTTCAAGATGGTGGATTTCGCGCCAGATAACAGGCCCGTCTGTCGACTCTTTATGAATGGAGGCATTTACATTGATGATCTTGTTGGTTACAGGCTCCTGATGTCTGTTTATGTATATTCCATTATAGGTCAAACCGGCTTCCTGAACTTGGCGGAATTCATCAGACATGACCTGGTTCCGATAAAAGGGATTGGAAGAGTCAAGTATCAAACCGATCAACATTGGGAAAGCCCACAATCCAATATTTTGCACTGAGAACATAAAGCCGTAGGCAGTGCCGAGCTTACTTTGTTTTACGATTTTAGCCACGGCAGGCCACATTGCAGCCGGAACAAGCGAGAATGCTATGCCAAGCAGCACAATTGGTATGCGAGGCTCGATATATGTCTTGGCAAACATCAAATGAGAAACGATCAGGAGAGCCGAACCAAGATACATCAATGTGGCGCTTTTGCCCTTATTATCAGCGATCCATCCAAACAATGGTGTTAATAAGATGGTACCATACATCAGATATGAGGTCACATCACCGGCCAACGCCCTGGGGAAATTAAACTTATTCATTAAAAAGTCAGGCGCAAACTTCAGGAAAGGAAAAACAGCCGAATAGAAAGTAACACAAAGCAGGGTAATGTATATAATAGATGGGTTGGTAACCAAATCCTTTAAATCACTCCACCTGAACTGATCTTCAGGGTCTTTAATATCGATCTTGGTTTGACGGTCAAGTTTTATATCCATGATGATATAAAACAGGAAAGAGATCATTCCAACCCATAATAAAATAGCACCAAACCAGATGGCTGTTGTCCATTCCGGATGTATTAGTCTGGGCGACAGGGTAAAGGCCAGGGCAGCACCCAATCGTCCAATAGCAAGGTTTAAACCCAGTGCCAAAGCCAATTCCTTTCCTCTGAACCATTTTACAATCACTTTTGACAATACAACTATACTTGTTTCAGCTCCTAAACCAAAAAGAAAGAATCCCAGGCTCATCATTTTGAGTGCCGGAGAATAGCTCGTTAGAAATGAATTCATAAAATGAAATCCGAAGCCACCGTTCAAAAATGTTTCGGATGCACCATATGCTGTTGTCAATCCTCCCAAACCCATTAAAAATACGAAAGTAAATCCGGTGAGCCTGATGCCCACACGATCGAGAATGATCCCTCCCAGCACAGCCATAGCCAAAAACACATTTGGTATGGAATAGGCTGAGACAATGAACCCATAGTCGGTTGATGAAAAGCCCAGGTTCAGTCTGATCAGATCAGCCAGAGGCGAAAGTGCATCATAAAAATAATAATTGGTTGCCATTGTAAAGCTCGCCAAAATCAAAACCAGCCAGCGTGCAAATTTTGATTCATTTAGTTGTTTCCTGACTTTTGCTACCATATTGCAGTAATTTTGTTTGAGAAATTAGAAAACAGATTCAAGGAACATTCATGCCGCCGCATTAAGACAATAAGCACAGGCCTGAAATTTATTGTTGAAAACAATCGCTAAAGGTACAAATTTGATCAAATGTTTTTGCGTTGAAACCAGCCATCATAAAAAATAATTGTATTACTGTCCATGGTATCATTTCATCTGGGTGAACCATGATATCAATTTATGAATACCATCCCAAATCGATGGACAGGTCTCCCGAATAAAATTTTCTGTAAGTTTCTTGTCAGCATATTCTTTTTCAACTGTTTCCAAAACCTTTTTACCATCAAAATCCACATAAGCCAGCCTTGCCACCAGCTCTTCAGGTTGATGACCGAAATCCATCCCCGGCAAAAGGGCAACACCTGTATCATCGAGCAATTGATTGCACATTTCAACAGAAGTAGGTAAACCTTTGCGTAGAAGCTGCTCTTTATAGTACGAGAAATTTGGGAAAAGGTAGAACCCGCCATTTGGTGCCGGCACATCAATATGAGCATCGATCAATTTTTGACGGATAATTTTAGCCAGGTACCGCAATACCCGCCTTGATTTGTCAAGATACTCATCAATGAACTCACCACCTTCGAAAGCTGTCACTGCTGCATATTGAATGGGTGCTGAAGTAGAGGTGTATGTTTCGCTTGCTACAATAGCCATGGCCTCCTGCAACCAACTAAGCTCAGCAGGAAATGTAAATGTGCCAAGCCGCCACCCCCCGGCTCCACACCACTTGCTTAGGCCACTGCTTATTATTGTACCTTCAGGATAAAAACGTGCAATCGAAACATGCTGGCCCTGATGATGAATCATCCCATATATTTCATCTGAGATCAGCACCACCCGATATTTACGTGCCACTGTTGCCAATTGCTTTAGCTTGTCAGTGGGATAGGTACATCCTGTAGGATTTGAAGGGTAGTTAAGAATCACTATTCGGGGCCGGTGTGGATCTGTTCTACAGATCATATCAAGCTTTTCCGGACTCAACCTGTATCCATCCGATGCGCTGGTCGGTACCCAATGGACGTGTCTTCCAATTATCCTGGCCTGGGGAAAATAAGAAACCCATGATGGCGTAGGAATGATCAAGTCGCCATAATAGACAAGCTGCAAAATAAAGATCAATTCCTTTGATCCCGGGCCTATCAGTATATGCTCCGGTGAACTGTCAATACGTTGATACTTGTAATTGAAGTGAGCTATTGCTTCGCGAAGGGAAAGCAATCCCTTCACCGGCAAATAATCCTTCTGATGGGCATTACGGCGTAGGGATTCAACAACCTGTTCAGGAACAGGAAACGGGGATTGTCCCAATCCGAATTTATGGATACTTATTCCTTGGGTGATGAGATGGTTGCTGCGCTCATTTATCGCCAAAGTACTTGATTGTTCAAGCCCCCTGACATTCAGGTTCAAATTAATGGTCAGGTTATTTTTAGATATTTTACCCATGCCGTATAATTTTTTGGTAAAAATCGCAATAAAATAACACTCTGCAAAAACTCTTCCATTTGATAATTCAAACTTTCAATAAAACAGCCTAATTTCAAATAAATAAAATAATTGGGTTGGAGTCCATCAAGATTTTGATACTCCAAATTCATAAAATAAGGACAATATACAAAAAAAGGTGTTTGTAATCAACAATAAAAATTCATTTGCAGGGCGAAAATGAAAAATTATGTCCGTTCATTTTGGATAATCAAAAAATTGATTACTTTTGCAGCCCAAAATTTTTTGTCTGAAAATCGGAAACAAACATGGCAAACCACAAATCATCCATCAAGAGAATACGTCAAAGCAATGCCAAAAGATTGCATAACCGGTATTATGCCAAAAGCATGCGAACTGTATTGAGAAAATTCAGAAGCCTCACAGACAAAAGTGCGGCCGAATCACAATTGCCCAGGCTACATGCAATGATTGACAAACTGGCTAAGCGTGGTATTATTCACAAAAATAAAGCCGGAAACCTTAAATCAAAAACATCAAGGTTAATTGCCAAGCTGGGTTAGTATTAAAAAAGTTTAATTAAGATCTTACAGCCCCTCCTGCAACAACGGGAGGGGTTTTTTCGTTTGATGTACCAGCTTAATCAACATCATCAATGAAAAGGGTATAGTTCGAATGCTTTTTTCTATTTTCGCACGAATTAATGGCAATGGTTGACTATCAGAAAAAAACAGCAATAAAATTCTGGGCTGAGGACGACAGGCCCAGGGAAAAGCTACTTATCAAAGGCAAAAGCAGCCTTAGTGATGCAGAGTTGATAGCCATTCTGATCAGCTCTGGCAATGACAAGGAGTCTGCAGTTGAGCTTTCGCGTCGGATTTTAAACCACAATAAGGATAACCTGATTGAACTATCACGCATGAGCGTTAACGACCTGATGCAATTCAAAGGCATCGGACAGGCCAAAGCAATCAGCATTATTGCAGCACTTGAGCTGGGTAAACGCCGTCGTCATGCTGAGGCACTCCAAAAACCTGTTATCAGATCGAGTCGTGATGCTTTTGAACACTGCTATCCACAACTATCTGATCTGCAATATGAACAATTTTGGATATTGCTTCTGGATCAGGCAAATAAGGTAATTCGGCTGGTTAATATCAGTGATGGTGGCGTAACAGGTACAGTAGCCGATCCTAAACGGATTTTTAAGATTTCCCTTGAACTCAACGCTTGCAGTCTAATCCTTTGCCATAACCACCCTTCAGGTAACCTAAACCCCAGTGATGCAGACAAAAAACTAACTGACAAAATGGTCGCAGCCGGAAAGCTGCTGGAAATAAACGTGATCGATCATTTGATCATCGGACATGATACCTACCTGAGCTTTGCTGACGAAGGGCTACTTTAATCCAGATTTACCATCGACCAAAGCATCTAAAATATATCCACATAATGACAAATCATACCCCATGTTCATCAAGATAATAACGATAATCGGAGCCAGACCGCAAATCATAAAAGCAGCTGCCATGAGCCGGGCTATCAATAATAGCTTTAAGGATGAGATCAAAGAGATTATCGTGCACACCGGTCAACACTACGACAATAATATGTCAGATTTGTTTTTTGATGAACTGGGCATCCCCAAACCCGATTATAATTTACACATTGGGTCTAAATCACATGGACTGCAAACTGCCAGGATGATAGAAGGGCTGGAGCCGTTATTGTTAGATGAAAGTCCGGATTATGTCATGCTTTACGGTGATACCAATTCTACCCTTGCCGGAGCTGTTGCTGCTGCCAAGTTGCTTATTCCTGTAGTTCATATTGAGGCTGGTTTGCGGTCATTTAACAAGTCCATGCCGGAAGAAATAAACCGAATTGTATGTGATCATTGCGCGACACTGCTTTTCTCGCCAACAAAAACCGGTTATGACAACCTGATTCGTGAAGGATTTGAACCCGCTAATAAAATGCCCTTTACAGCTGACAAACCAGGAATTTATCACTGTGGTGATGTGATGTATGATAACACTAAGTACTTCTCGAAGCTGGCAGATAAACGATCAAGACTATTAGATGTCCTCGGCTTAAGATCAGGAAAATTCATCCTCTGTACTGTTCATCGCAATAATAATACCGATATTCCAGAACGGATGCATTCGATATTCGAAGCCATCCTTCATATTGCAACTCAAGGGGAGCTGCCAGTTTTGATGCCATTGCATCCCAGAACTGCCAAAATGATGAAAAAAAATATAGATAAATCCCTCCTGAGGCAGATTGAGAATAAGGATTCTATCAAGATCGTACCGGCTGTTTCCTTCCTTGATATGTTGGCCCTGGAAAAGCACACACAAATGATTATAACCGACAGCGGAGGCGTGCAAAAAGAAGCCTATTTTAATCACAAACCTTGTCTTATCCTTCGTCCGGAAACTGAATGGACAGAAATTGTAGATGCAGGAGCGGCCATACTTACCGATGCAGATAAAGAACGCATTCTAAAGGGTTGGCAGCAATTTGTTGATAATCCTCCAAAGGAGTTCCCTTCTATTTTCGGAGACGGACAAGCAGCAGAATTTATTTGTAAGGAACTGGTGAAAAACGTAAATGAGGCTAAACCTGCGTAGATTAACCAGTCATATAGTCGCATACTTCAGTGTGACCGATACTGGTAATTGGATGTAAAAAAAAAGAATTTTCCTATTGCCTAATCAAAAAATTATACCGTAATTTGCACTCCCATTTCTGAGGGCTAATTTAAAAACAGTTAGAATCATGTCTAAGATTTGTCAAATAACAGGAAAAAAGCCAATTACGGGCCACAAAGTTTCGCATTCCAACAGGAAATCCAAAAGGACTTTCGAGCCGAACCTTCAAACCAAGCGTTTTTATATTCCAGAAACTGATGAATGGGTTACATTAAAAGTTTCGGCGGCAGGTTTGCGAACTATTAATAAAAATGGAATTTACACCGCCATCAAGGAAGCTGCTGAAAAGGGATATTTATTTAGAACCTAAGCTTAGCTGTAAAATATGAACCAGCTGCTGTGATTTGTTTACAGCAGCTTTTTTTATTTCAAATCCTCAGGCAAATGTGTAATAATTAGAACAAATTTGAGTTTATCAAAATAAACAGATCCTTAGCCTGTTGAAATATTTACCCTTAATAGCATTTATCATCATTCTACCGGTTTGTCTCCAGGCACAAACTGCTACTGTTTATGGAACTATCATTGATGAAAGAAATAAGCCAATTGAGCTGGCTCACATTGCCATTGCAGGCCAGCCAGGAGGCACTACCTCTTCTGAAAGCGGGCGTTATGAGATCAAAGTTCCGGCTGATACAAACATTGTATTGCTTTTTTCTTTCATAGGGTATAAACAGCATCGACAGCAAATTCATGTTAAGGCTAATACAAGGCAACCGCTTGATATCATGCTATATATGAGTGCAACCGATTTGCCCGGCCTTGAAGTCACGGACCGGCGCATTCGTTCAACCTCACTCACCCGGCTTAATCCACGCATCGCAACTTATGTTCCAACGGTGAGTGGCGGAATTGAAGACCTGATAAAAACTTTACCCGGTGTTTCTTCGAGTACTGAATTAAGCTCACAATATACCGTCAGAGGTGGCAATTTCGATGAAAACCTCGTATACGTTAATGATATTGAAATATACCGACCTTTTCTGATTCGTTCCGGCCAGCAGGAAGGGCTTAGTTTTCTAAACTCTGCCCTCGTCTCCTCTATTTCGTTTTCAGCCGGTGGCTTTGCAGCCGAATATGGAGATAAGATGTCTTCTGTATTGGATATCACCTATAAACGACCCACTGAAACAGCTGGTTCATTCGCTTTAAGTATGCTGGGTGCAGAAATGCATATTGAAGGAAGGGCGCTTAAATCGAATAAGTTATCTTATTTGCTTGGCGCACGTTACAAAACAACACAGTACATTTTAAGTGCTATGGAAACACAGGGAGCATACAGGCCCGATTTTACCGATATACAGACTCTTTTAAGCTATGAAATTAATCGCAAATGGGAAATTTCTGCACTCGGATATTACTCACATAACCAATATAAACTTGTACCGGAAAGCAGGCAAACCGATTTTGGCACATTGTCAGAAGCCTACCGTCTGAACATTTATTTTGATGGGCAGGAGGTGGATCGTTTTCGTACCGGAATGGGTGCCATCAGCTTAATACACAGGCCACACAATGATCTGGAGTTAAAATTAATAGGATCAGTTTACAGTACTTTCGAAACCGAAACATACGATATTATTGGTCAATATTGGATCGGAAGGCTTGAACAAAACCTGGGCAGCGAGCAGTTTGGAAATGTAGTGCAATCGCAGGGTGTTGGCACCTTTATGGAGCATGCGCGTAACTATCTTGATGCAACTGTACTTAATATAAGCCACAAAGGGACCTGGATCAGGGATAATGCCATCACCAAGTGGGGCGGCAGGTTTCAGCTTCAAAATATTGATGACCGCATTCACGAATGGGAGCTGGTTGACTCGGCAGGATATACCTTGCCCAGGCCATCTGATGACATAGGTAGCCCACAACCTCCACGACCGGATCTTATCTTGAATCAAATTGTAAAATCGCATAATTTTTTAAACATTTCTAATTTTAATGCTTTTGTTCAGCAAGCCAGATCCTATTATGACAAAAAAGGCTCGGAATACACCTTTACCGCTGGATTAAGAGCCAATTATTGGGGCTATGCAAATGAATTACTGATTAGTCCCAGGGCAAGTATAGCATATAAGCCTGCCTGGCAACGAGAAATGGTGTTTCGCTTAGCTGCCGGTGTTTACAATCAACCACCGTTTTATCGCGAAATGCGTTTGTTTGATGGAAGCTTATATACGGATGCCAGGTCACAACGATCAATTCAATTGGTCTTGGGCAGCGACCTTCATTTCAGAGCCTGGAGCAGACCCTTTGTTTTCACAACAGAGATGTATTACAAATTCCTTGACAAGCTAGTTCCTTATGAAGTAGATAATGTACGTGTCAGATATTATGCTGATCAAACAGCTAAAGGTTATACAGCAGGTATAGATTTTAAGGTAAATGGTGAATTTGTAAACGGCATCGAAAGCTGGGCAAGTGTATCGTTCATGAAAACCGCTGAAAATATTGAGGGTGATTTTTTCGATGCGTATTACAATGCTGAGGGCCTGCGTGTATATCCGGGTTATGTGCCTGCCAGCGAGATTGCTGATACCATACGTGTTTTTCCGGGTATGATTCCAAGACCATCAGATCAAAGATTTCAGTTTTCCATATTTTTTCAAGACTATATACCAGGTTATCCTACCTACAAAGTACATCTTAAGCTGCTTTATGGAAGCAGCCTTCCCTTTGGGCCACCTAATGAGGAGCGCTACAGGCATACACTCCGAATGCCACCCTACCGTCGTGTTGACATTGGCTTCAGCAAGCAGATTATTGGTGAGCACAGTATACTGGGCGAAAAATCACCATTCAGACATTTCAATAATTTATGGGTTAGCCTTGAAGTGTTCAATCTATTCCAAGTAAGCAACACCATTTCATACATTTGGGTGAAGGACATCAATAACCGCCAATATGCCGTACCCAATTATCTTACACCCCGGCAGTTAAATATAAAACTCGTTGCAGAGTTTTAAACTGATTGAAACTATTTTCTGTTAAAGTTGTTTAAAACAAGCAGGCTTATTTAGAACTTCTCTAAATAATTATGTATTTTTGTATCAAACCATTAATTATTAACACAAAACAAAATTTTGAATTATGAAAACACAAGTGAATTTATTGAGCTTTCCCGAACTTCCATATGCTTTTGATGCACTCGAACCTCATATTGATGCAAGAACGATGGAAATCCATCATACACGCCATCACAGGGCATATTTTGACAACCTGATGGGTGCCGTGAAGGATACTGAAATGGCAGGGATGAATTTCGACGAATTACTAGCCAATATCAGCCAATATCCCGTGGGTGTTCGTAACAACGGTGGCGGACACTTTAACCATAGTCTGTTCTGGAAAGTGATGTCGCCCAATGGTGGTGGAAACCCTTCGGGCGACCTGTCAAAAGCTATTGATGCTTCCTTTGGCTCGTTCGAGCAAATGAAAGAACAATTCAATGCAGCAGCTAAAACACGTTTTGGTAGTGGATGGGCATGGTTATGTGTAGAAAAAGACAAAAGCCTGTCTATTTGTTCCACGCCCAATCAAGACAATCCACTTATGGATGTCTCTGATTGCAAAGCTACCCCAATACTCGGTCTCGATGTTTGGGAACATGCTTACTACCTGAAATACCAGAACAAACGGCCTGATTATATTGCTGCATTCTGGAATGTGGTAAATTGGGAAGAAGTTGAAATGAACTATAAGAATGCTTTGGTTTAGCCTTAGCAAATGATTTTAAAAAAAATGAGGTTGGATATATGGTCCAACCTCATTTTTTTTTGGTATATTATCTATTCAAACGACATCACAGATTTTCTTATTCTTCCTATGGCATCCATTAATTGATCTTCTGAAATAACCAATGGAGGTGCAAAGCGAATAATATTTCCATGGGTAGGTTTAGCCAGAACGCCGTTTTCAGCCATTTTAACACATAAATTCCATGCGGTCTTGCTTTCAGGTGTATCATTCACGATAATGGCATTGAGCAAGCCTTTTCCTCGCACAAAGCTAACCATCTTCGTTTCTTCGGCCAGCTTAGCCATCTCAGCACGGAATATTTTGCCCAACTTTTCGGCACGTTCAGCCAGATTTTCTTCTTTCACCACCTGAAGGGCAGCTGTGGCTACCTTCGCTGCCAGTGGATTTCCACCAAAAGTGGAGCCATGTTCACCCGGCTTGATGCACAACATAATGTCATCATTTGCCAATACGGCTGATACAGGATAAACACCACCTGACAATGCCTTACCCAGGATCAGGATATCAGGTTTAACATCCTCGTGCTCGCAGGCAAGTAATTTTCCGGTACGTGCAATACCTGTCTGTACCTCATCTGCAATAAACAAAACGTTTTTAGCTTTGCACAACTCATATGCACGGCGCAGATAACCATCATCCGGTACATACACCCCTGCCTCGCCCTGTATCGGCTCAACCAGGAATCCGGCAACATTCGGGTCTTCTAATTCTTTCTCAAGTGCATCCAGATCATTATACGGTATGGTAATAAAACCAGGAGTATAAGGACCAAATCCACGCCGGGAGTCAGGATCGGTTGACATACTGATTACGGTTACGGTACGACCATGGAAATTATTCTCACATACGATAATTTTAGCCTGATTCTCAGGAATACCTTTCTTAGTATATGCCCATTTGCGACAAAGCTTAATCGCTGTTTCATCACCTTCAACCCCTGTATTCATGGGTAGTACCTTATCATAGCCAAAATAACCAGTAATGAATTTCTCAAAAACGCCAAGCGCATCACTAAAAAATGCCCTTGATGTGAGTGTGAGGGTTTGCGCCTGTTGAATCAGGGCGTCAATGATCTTTGGGTGACAATGACCTTGGTTTACAGCTGAATAAGCTGAGAGAAAATCAAAATATTCTTTCCCCTCAACATCCCATACTTTAGCACCTTTGCCTTTTGATAACACTACCGGAAGGGGATGGTAATTGTGTGCACCATACTTATCTTCAAGTTCCATGGCTAGTTTTGAGTTCATTTTTTCATTCATGTCGTCTTCTCCTTTTCAAATTAATGATTTGCAATATTGTATTGTTAAACAATTAACAACTCTTGCAAAGATACAATATTTTTTGTTATTGAGCTTGCACAATAAGGGCCAATATTGTTAAATTCCAACTATTTAAGAGAATCTAAAGCAGGTGCCTAACCGGCAAAAGGATCCACTCGAAGAATTTGTTTATCAGTGGCCTGCGCTTCCAATATTCATAATTAAAATTCTCTGTGCTTTCAATTGTAACACGGATAAACTCATTGATCTGTTGGATTATATCCTTGTCGCGGCCTTGAATCACAATTTCATACATATACCTGAAGCTGCGGTAATCGAAATTAGGTGAGCCGAGCACAAACACTTCATCATCAACCAGAAATAACTTCGCATGTAGATTATGCGGCACATATAGCTTAATGTTAATGCCACTCAGGTAAAGTTGCCCACTGTATTTATTTCTAAGCACATCGACCAAGCCTACATCAGACCGTTTAGGAATGATAATGTTCACATCAACGCCACGCCTGGCAGCTTCCATCAGTTCTTTACGTATCATAAAACCAGGCAGAAAATATGGTGTAACAATATAGATGCATTTTTGCGCTTTTCTAATAAGCAGTAAAAAGCGGCGCATGATACGCTGTTTGGTAATGGAGGGCATATCACGAACGATTTCAAAGTCAACGTGGCGCAATAACCTCAGGTAATTTGATTTGTAGAAAATATATTTGTTGTACAGCCTGAAATCCTGATTAAACACTTTTTTGAAAGTTAAAGCAATTGGGCCCTTAAGTCGCAAAACAGATTCACGCCAATTGATGTTGTACTCTGTAATATTTGAAGAGCCGACATAGGTAATTTCATCATCTATTATAATCAATTTGCGGTGATTACGTTTATGGCTACGCGTAAAGACATCCGTGTTGAACTTAATTTTCTCAAAAAAGCGAACTTCTCCACCTTTTGATTTCAATTCATTGAAAAATCCATTATAAACTCCACTACTACCCCAATAATCTACCAGGATTTTAATTTCAACTCCTTGCTTGGCTTTTTTTATTAACAGGTCTTTAAACTTTGTTCCAATACCATCATTGCCAAAGCGATAAGTTTCAATAAAGATATAATCTGTAGCCGCATCAATGTCATCGATCATTGAATTGAAATAGCGCATTGGATCAGCAAAAAGATGGTATGGTTCTTTAATGGTCCTCATCGGCAATACAATTATTCTTTGATCAGCTGCCTCTTAGCCTATCATCAAATTGAAATCACTCATAATTATACTATGCATGAATTTATTGCTAAGTTAGAACAAGCTTGAAATATAAATCAAGAAATTTTATAAAAAAAATGCAAAAGATAAGGTATTGAGATGATGATCTAGGATTGAGCCATGGGCTTGACCCTTTTCTGCCTTGTGTGCTTAAGCCGCCGAAAAAAAACATATAGCACCCAAACTAGAACCAGACAAATTATGGTAGTCAAAGAAAACTGATACAGACTAAGCTTTTTATTCAGTTTTTGATTCTGCCTAATCAGTTCATTACTTTCCCTCATGATGAGGTCAAATCGCTCTCTTGCCCTTAGTTCGTTTGCTTGCGACCGGTTTAGTCTTTGGGCAATCGTATCATGCTGTGATACAAACTGATCATAATATACCTGGAAATTTTCTATATCTCCAAGAGCAACATAATTCTTCATCTGCATTTTGATAATTTCAGGTTTCAGATGAACTACACCCAGTTGTTCGCTCAAGTTCATTGCAACTTCTAAAACATCTATGGATCGGATAAAATCATTAGTTTCCTGATATAGTAAACCCATATAGAAGCGAGACAATACACGGCCGTGAGCATTCTGGTATCTGTCAAAAATTTCAATAGCCTCACTAAGATAATCGGCTGCAGGTAAAAATTTTCCGGTTTTGATATAAGCATAGGCCAGATTACTTTGCGTATGCATAAGGCTAACTGTGTCTCCCAAAAGCCTTTTCATTTCAATGGATTGCAACAGGTAATTGATCCCCTTCTCATAATCACTTAGATCATTGAGGTAAATTAAACCTAAATTGTTGTATGCTTTTGAACCTTCCTGCAGGTTTCCATGAGCATTAAATGTTTCCAGGGCTTGAGTAAAGGCTTGTATAGATTTATCAATTTCATCCCATTGCCAATATACATTTCCCATTAAGCTAATTGTGCCGGCTGTATTTAACTCATCATCATTATCCTCAAAAATCAATCGTGACCTATAATAGGAATCCATTGCCTGATCAAATAAACCCTGTCTGTAATAGATATTACCTATATTTCGCAATGTGAGCCCGACACCGGTTATATTTTCCAATTCTTCATCTATCTGCACTGCCTTGTTATAATAATCTATTGCATTCATAGATTCGCCGAGCATTTCATTGACTACACCAATATTGTTATAGCAAGCGGCGACACCTTCCAAATCATTTAACTCTTCATACAATATGAGGCCCTCCCTACAATATTCCAGGGCCAAATCATAATCACTCATATAAAGCGCGGTTGTTCCAAGCGACCTGAATGCCTTAGCTTTTAGTTCCGGGTAACCGACCAGATCAGCCTGATCGATGGCCTGATGCCCCTCCTGAAATGACTTATCAAAGGAAATGTTGCGGTAAAGCTCAGAAATTTCGAGCAAAGTCTCAGCACGTTCCTTGCCTGACTGCATGCCCATTAGACCATACAAACTGTCGATTACCGCCAAATAATCATCCGCTTGCAGTGAGGTTGGAGGAAATAATACAATGACTATAATGAGGCGAATTATTAGCGTTTTCATAGCTAGCACAATAATACAAATTAATTCAAACCTAATCGAATCATACCTATTGACAAACATCGCATCCACATATATTATTCACTGCGCGATAACACATCATCCGAAAAAGGATGTAGGATAACCAGCCGTTATCCTTATCTTTGCCTTAAATCCAAGCATATGATCCGATCAATGACCGGCTATGGGAAAGCCGAAAAGCAACTGAATGGCCGAAAAGTTGTGGTTGAAATCAAATCGCTTAACAGCAAACAATTTGATCTCAATCTGAAAATACCCAATGAGTTGAGAGCATACGAACATCAACTGCGGAGAAAAGTTTCAGAAAAATCTATCAGAGGGAAAATTGAGGTTTATATCAGCATCGAGCGCGTGTTAGAAAACAAACATCAGGTCATTGATCAGTACACTGCGAGCGCCTATATAAAACATCTCTCGGAATTGTCCGAACAATTGGAAATTTCTTTACCAGAAGATGTATTTTCTCTTTTACTTAGGTTACCAGATATTTTTGTCAGCCAGGAGGCCGAACTCAAACCTGATGAAACCGAAACCTTGTTGTCGATTCTCGAACTTGCCTTGGAGGAATTTGATGCATTTAGATTAAAAGAAGGAACTGCACTAATGCTTGATATTGAAAGCCGTATCAACAATATCATGAAAATACTAAAGCAGATCGGACCCTTTGAGAGCGAACGACAGACTTCTATTAAGCAGCGTATTACAAAAAACCTTCAAGAGAACTTTCAGTTTGAAAACCTGGATACCAACCGTTTTGAGCAAGAATTAATCTATTATCTCGAACGACTTGATATTACAGAGGAAAAAGTTCGCCTGGCCCAGCATTGCAATTATTTTCTTGAAACAATCATTGAAGAGCAATCCGGGCGAAAACTATCTTTCATCACTCAGGAAATCGGCCGTGAGATTAACACCATAGGATCAAAAGCAAATGATGCTGATATTCAACGCCTGGTTGTAAATATGAAAGATGAACTCGAGAAAATCAAAGAACAATTATTCAATATCATATAGCTAATCTATGGGCGTTGAAAAAGGGAAATTACTAATATTTTCGGCTCCTTCAGGCTCCGGTAAAACTACATTGGTACAATATTTACTAAGCGAGATTGACTCACTTGCCTTTTCAGTTTCAGCTACCAGCCGCATGAAGCGCCCCGGCGAAGTTGATGGAAAGCACTATTATTTCATTGACAATAATGAATTCAGGAAACGTATTGATAAAAAAGAATTTCTGGAATGGGAAGAGGTATACGAAGGCATTTATTATGGTACCCTGTTTAGCGAAGTTGAACGATTAAGAGAAGAAGGCAAACATGTTGTTTTTGATGTGGACGTCATCGGCGGGCTAAATATTAAAAAATACTATAAAGACCAGGCCCTGGCTGTGTTTGTGAAAGCCCCGTCATTGAATGAGCTTGAGGTCAGGCTTCGCAATAGGTCAACAGACAGTCCTGAGAGCATTAACCGCCGCTTAAAGAAAGCAGCGTGGGAATCCAGATTTGAAGATCTATTTGACTTGATTGTTATCAACGATGAGCTGGAACACGCAAAAAAAACCATCTACAAAGCAGTAACACAATTTATCCATCACAGATGATGAGTGCTGTGACCTATCGGGCAATAGAGCTTCCAAAGCATAATTCCAACATCATCAAAGCCATGTTGAGCCTTAATGTAGTTGAGAAATCAATCCGCAAGCTTTTGCCCGGACAATTACTGATCAGGATACACTATGCAACTTGCAACCCCTCTGATATTGCACTCATGCAAAACGCTTATGGCATAAAAAAAGATGCACCACTGGTACCTGGTTTTGAAGGATCTGGCGTGGTTGTGGCCGTGAGCGAGGATTTATCCGAGAAAGATTGGCTTGGTAAAACAGTGAGTTGTTTCTCACAAGATGAGCGCGATGGTACATGGGCTGAATATTTCGTTGCCTATACAAACCAGGTTGTTGTTAGTGAAAGAATTAGCCTAAAGCAAGCAGCCAATTTTTTTGTGAACCCATTCACTGCTTATGGATTGATGGAAATTGCAGTCCGACAAAAAAGTCACGCTGCCATAATAAATGCAGCAGGAAGCCAGGTTGCTACCTTTTTAGTTAACCTTTTAAAGAAGAAACAGATTAAATCAATTGGTATTATACGTAAATCATCCTTGAAAGATAAATTACAAGCCATTGGTTTTGACAAAATGCTTGTATCTACCAACAGCAATTTTGAAAATCAACTCAAGCAGGCAGCTTTTGAATATAATGCTACCATTGCCTTCGATGCTGTTGCTGGTGAGCATACCGGTATATTGTTAAATGCAATGCCAGGTGGTTCCAAAATAGTTGTTTATGGCGGACTTTCGGGTAAGCCTGCGACTAATCTTTCGGCGATTGACCTGATATTTAAAAACAAAACTGTTTCAGGCTTCAACCTGAATGATTGGATAAAAAGCTCAGTTAATCTGACATTTAAAAAAGCAAAAACTTTATTGCAACATCTCATTATTGAAGAAGGTCTTGAAACACCTGTGCAGATCGAGGTAAAGCCAGATGAAGTCGCGAAAGGCATGCGGCAATATCTTTCGGCCATGACATTTGGCAAGATGCTAATATCATTTGCCTAAAATAAGTATTCATATGTGCAGAACCGATTTTGTATATTTGAGCAGCCCAAGATGTGATCATGGAGATAAATAATAATGTAGGTTTGTTTTTTGGCTCTTTTAATCCTATTCACAACGGCCATTTGATGCTTGCAAACTATATGCTGGCATATGGAGGCATGGACGAAGTGTGGTTTGTGGTATCACCTCAAAATCCGTTAAAAGATAAAAAAAGCCTGCTTGATGACGTTGTACGTCTGGATATGGTTTACCTTGCTGTTGGTGATTTTCATCCGTTCAAAGTGGTGGATATTGAATTCCGGATGCCAAAGCCATCATATACCGTTGATACCCTTGTAAGACTTAGCGAACAATATCCAAAAAGAAAATTCTCTTTGATTTGTGGAATGGACTCACTCCAATCGTTTCATAAATGGAAAAATCATCAGGAAATCATCAAGTATTATCAGTTGGTTGTTTATCCACGTAGCAATTATACTGCCGGTCAGTGGGCCAAAAATCCGAAAGTCAAATTTGTTGATGCACCTGAGATTGAAGTCTCATCAAGCTTTATACGAAAGGCAATTGCCGAACGAAAAGACATCCCTTTCTTTATGCCTGTTCAGGTATATCAATACATATGTAAAAATGGACATTACTTAAAATAGCATGGCAAGACACAACTGAAATTTTGTCACAGCGCAAAAGTGATCTTCGTAATCAATGCCTTGGTTCACAGTTTCTTCAACCAAACATATGTCAACTTTAATGTTATTAACATTCAATCAAGATTTAGGCAAGATAATTGATTGTATTTTTGCAAGCAACAAGTTGTATGGAAGACATTAAAGAATTAAGAGCCCTAATCAGCCTGGTGGATGAACCGGATGGAGCACTTTA
Source organism: uncultured Bacteroidales bacterium (assembly GCA_937926515.1). Taxonomy (GTDB): domain Bacteria; phylum Bacteroidota; class Bacteroidia; order Bacteroidales; family F082; genus CALAZZ01. The sequence continues at coordinate 44,336 of CALAZZ010000253.1, forward strand.
CGACAAGGTGAAGGAGCGCTTATTTACCTATGGCACACAGGCACTTCCTGAACTTGAAGCTGCATGGGAAAACACCCTTGATGATGCCATTCAGCAGCGGCTGATTTCATTGATCCATGAAATACAACAACGACAACTTTATATTGAGTTAAACGACTGGGCAAAATTTGGTTATGAAGACCTGTTACGGGGTTATTTGCTGATCACACGCTTCCAGTATCCGGATCTGGATGTGGACAAAATCACCCATGAGGTGGGTCATATTGTGCAACAGGTATGGCTCGAGCTTAACAATAATCTAACAGCGCTTGAAAAGATTAAGGTTGTTAATCATGTTTTTTATGACATCAATAAATTTTCCGGTAATACAGCCAATATACAATCACCTGACAATTTTTATCTTAAAAACCTACTCGAAACCAGAAAAGGGAACCCCTTATCGCTTGGAATTTTTTACCTGATCATCACCCGTAGTCTAAAAATACCTGTTTACGGTGTAGACTTGCCGCGTCACTTCATTTTGACCTATATTGAAGAATCAGCTACTGATAAAAAGCCTGATGATATCTTATTCTACCTCAACCCCTTCAATAAGGGAGCGGTATTTACACGTAACGAAATCGAGTTATATATCAGGCAGATGAAACTCAATCCGGAGCCTGCTTATTTTGAAGCCTGCTCAAATACCACGGTCATCAGGCGTTTGATCAATGGCTTGATTGAAACATATACGCTGGCAGACAACAAGGATAAGGCAGCAGATCTTAGTCATCTGCTCACTGCCCTTGACATCCAATAAAACTTTATAAATATTGAGACAAGAAATCAAGGATATTGTTCTCGATCCTTTCCCGACTTCCGAAAAAAAATGACAATGAAGTTGCACAGTACTGGTCTGCTGATACCTATCAAACCTGTCACTACTGTTTGGGTGTCCCAAGCAAATCCTATTGTCCTTTTGTTTTGGCAAAAGGACCAAAACCATCTGCGCAAATTAATGCCGGCGCGCTCTTGAAAAGCACAACTAAACCTGGCAAAAAAGTGGTTTCGGCCTAAGGGCCTCAACCAAACGTCCTTTGGGCCGTTTTTGCCGGTTTAGTAAGCGCTTTTCAATTCACTGCCCCACCGCCCTCAAATTTGAGCGGGCCAGCGCAGCAGTTAATTCATGATTGCGTGTTAATAACCTCAATATCTGAAATGCTTGAAGATATACTACCATTATGTTTGAAGCAGCGGGCAGGCC